>JAMPIW010000007.1:630000-945000 GCA_040183005.1 Gammaproteobacteria bacterium | reverse complement strand
AGCAGGACATCAATAACGCCTATCTGGCCAAGGCCAAATCTATACTTGATGACGCAAAGACGGTTCAGAATATTGCAGCAGGACAGCGTGCTGTTCTGGGGTCCGCAGAGGCGGCATACCGTAACAGAGAGGGCAAAAAATCTTACGAATTGAGCAGGAACCTTCTGGAAGAGTTGCGTGCTGCCCAGCCCATGCCGCCGAAATCCGTCCCACAGCAGATACACCCTCTGACATCATCACCGCCAAAACGCCCTGTTTTAACCAGTTACATAGTAAAGGAGGGTGACAGCTTGTGGAAAATTTCGGGCCGCGCGGAAGTGTATGGCAATCCCCATCAATGGCCGTTGATTTATCATGCCAACAGGAAGAAGATCAAAAATACCAATGTGATCCGTCCTGGTCAGGTATTTGCCGTTATTCGGAAGTAGCAGCGGCCAACCGCCATAATGAAAAAGAAACTGGAAACTGTTTTTGAAGGGCTGCTGTGGGACAGCCGCCTGATCGTGCTGTCGGCAGTGGTCACGAGCCTGGTGGCAAGTTTGGCGATGTTTTATATCGCCACAGTCGATGCCTATTTCATGATCATCCACCTTGGCGAATATCTCTCCCCCGATCTGGCGGGAGAGGCGCGCAGCGCCCTGCGCAGCAGCACTATTGCCCATGTCGTGGAGATTGTTGATGGCTATCTGTTGGCCACCGTGTTGCTCATCTTCTCTCTGGGGCTGTATGAATTGTTTATCAGCACCATCGACAAGGCGGAAAGTGCGGAGACGAAATCGAATGTGCTGTTGATCCGCAATCTTGATGACTTGAAATCGCGGCTTGCCAAGGTGATTTTGATGATCCTGATCGTAAAATACTTTGAGCACGCGATCCGCATGAAGTTTGAAACCCCGATGGACTTGCTCTATCTGGCGGCGGGTATTGCTCTGCTCGGGGTGGCGCTTTATCTGTCCCATGCGGGGGAGCATCCGCCGACCCATGACAAGGCTGAATCTCACTGAGATTCAGCCTTGCTGCGGTACTTACGTTCTTACTGGCGTTACTTGGGAAGACACACTTCCCCGCTGGGGCATTTAAAGAACCACATCTGGTAGAACGACACAACCCACTGAACCGTGAATGAAAACGCCATTAGCGCGCCGCTGGCGATAACGACATATCCGAAGGGTTCAGACACCTTGGTCAGCCACCAGGACGTAATATCCATCAGTATCGCCAGGAAAGGCAATACGATAATCACTGACTTCATATGGGGCCGACGCATGTAGCTGTGGCTGAAAACCAGGCCGAGAAAACCAAAGATGAAGGTTAATCCAAAGAGATGAATATGGGATACCCGCACTAATGTGCCAATACTCACCCCTGTGTCGACCTGCGCCACGGTCTTCACGTCATCGTAGCTCATCAGTGTGGGGATGTGGGGGTTGGAGCCACTGTGACACGCTTGGCAGCGCGCCTTTAAAATGGGTTCAATCCTCTCATTGAACACGTCCGCCTTCTCGCCATCATGGACCCAAGCGATGATGGTCGCCTTTTCTTCTGCGGGCAGCATGCCTGACATTGGGCCATTGAGCGCCCCCTCAATACGGCTGGCTGACTTGTCGCCTCTATAGGCGATTACGATATCCCTGACCGAAATGCCGGGCTTGCCGTCTCGTCCGGCATGAACCTCGTAGATTTGGATCATCGCAAATATATAGCCGATGCCGAGAATAATCAGTATGCAGGTATACAACACTTTTAAGCTTGAGGGTAACTCCCCGAATTGAGGGTAACTAAATTTGGTGTAACTGTTCATGGCGATTAACCTTCATAAATCGTATGAATTATACACCAGACCGCCGAAAAGGCTGTAACCATCGGTCATAGAGCGTGTCTGCAACCTCGTTTAGGTCGCTGACGCGGGCCTCTAGGTTCTTCGTCATCTGCGCTGCGCTTTGCACGCTCTCGGAAGGGGCGGCAAGTTCACCCGGGGAGCAACGCGCCCACTCACGAACCATGTCCGGCGTCATTTCTACGTGGCATTGCAGGCCGAGGATGTTGCCGATGACGAACGCCTGGTTAGTGCAATATCGGCTTTGCAGGATGCGCGTTGCTCCATCAGGGATGGTGAAGGTTTCGCCGTGCCAGTGGAACATTTCCATCTCTTGGGGCAAATCACCCAGCCAATCGTGCGCCACGGCGTTATCTACTCTCTGCGCAGCGTGCCAGCCGATCTCTTTCACGGGATTCGTCGTTACCTTGCCGCCCAGCGCCTTGCTGATGAGCTGGCCGCCCAGGCAGTGGCCTAGCATCGGCATGTCTGCCTCGGCGGCGAGGCGGATCAAGGCAATCTCTTCATCGATCCATGGCAGCGGATCATTGATGCTCATATTGCCGCCCATGAATACCAGACCGCTGGTGTTGTCCAGACTGTTGGGGATGGCATCGCCCTGGTCGATGCGTATGAGCTGGTAAGGGATATTGTGCTTGTCCAATACCTCGGTGAGATAGCCGGGGCCTTCGTGCTCAAGGTGGCGGAAGATGTAGAGTGGTTTCATGTTGGCGCCCTTGGTTCGTGTGTTTGGATGTTTTGGCAATATTTGAAGTTTCGCATGGGTGTATTATCACCTAAAGTGAGGTGAGATTGGGTCAACGGCCAGCATATTGCTGTCATAAACGTAAAATATCAGCTCGCCAAATACACCTGGGTTACGTTTATCCCAGATGGTCCATTAGTCCCAAAACCGTTCGCCCTGAGCCTGTCGAAGGGCCGTTCATGGTTCGATAAGCTCACCACGAACGGCGTTGTGCGCTCTATTTCGCCTAATGGACAATCTGGGTTTATTGCAGGGCGCCGATTATCTGGACACATTGATGGCTGAGATGGCTGAAGTGTAGGCCGCCAACCGGCGCCTCGCCGCGCAGCATGGCCGTCAGCCCTGCCCCTGCCTGCTCAAAATCGCCCCAGATCTCGCCCAGGAAGATCTCGAAGCCATTGTTACGCCGGCCTGGGACCCAGCCTATACATTGAGCCTGTCGAAGGGCTGTTCATGGTTCGATAATTTCACCACGAACAGCAGTGTGAGCCCTATTTCGCGTAATCAACAATTTAGGATAAATTCGATCAAGCTGATGATGGTAATGCAATACCGTGGGTCCTTGGATCACGGGCGCACTTATGGGAAGATAGCCCGCAGTTCCGGGCTATTCAGTCCGGCGACCATATTATGACGATTACCCAGAGGAATATTTATGAAGATCAGATTTGTGCTCGGCGCTTTTGCGGCGGTTGTTTGTGCCAATAGCTATGCCGTGGATGCTACAGCACTGAGTACCGACGAGCAGAAGTTCAGCTACGTTATCGGCTATCAGTTCGGTATGACCCTCAAACAGGATGGTTTGAAGGTGGATACCAAGGCCATGAATCAAGCCATTCAGGACGCTATGAGTGCCACGCCTCCCAGATTGACGCAGGAACAGATGCAGGCTGTCATGGAGACTTATAGCAAGAGGCGCGAACAGGAACAGCTCGCCATTGCGGGTAAGAATCAGAAGGCCGGGCAGGCCTATCTGGCCAGCAACAAAAAACAAGCAGGCGTAACGGAGCTCGCTAGTGGCATACAGTACAAAGTGCTCAAAGCTGGCACAGGCAAGAAACCCAAGGCTTCGGACTCGGTAATGGTCAACTACCGTGGCACTCTTATCAATGGTGAGGAGTTTGACAGTTCCTACAAGCGCGGGCAGCCCGTCAAGTTCCGCGTCGACCAGGTCATCAAGGGCTGGCAGGAAGTGCTGCAACTCATGCCCACTGGTTCTAAATGGCAGGCGGTCATTCCCTCCCAGCTGGCCTACGGCCCTAAAGGTGCTGGCGGCCCGATAGGCCCCAACGAGACGCTGGTGTTTGAAATCGAATTATTGGAAATCAAATAACAGACTGGAGGATGACCCGTGACTGACAAAATTCCTGACTCAAATGAGCCTATCCCCAAGTGGGACGTGGCCTTGGAAGCCCTGGCCCGCGACGAGTATCAGAAAAAAGGCGTAGCGCTGCGCATCGACGATTTCGCGCGTCTGGCCAAGGACCACGCTATCCGTTTCGACGACATCATGGTAACGCTATTCGAATTGGTGCTGCAGGGAGAATGGCGCTACGAGGACGACGAGCGCACGATCAAAGTCTTTACCCGCAGCGAGGTCAACCAGTTGTACGTCAACGGCCGCCTCAGCGACCGGGACGTGCGCCACTATACGGGGTATTGGAGTCCGATCCGTCGCTAGCAAAGAACTTGAGGTAACCTGAAAAAAACGGTAAGCGTCCAGCCGCTCCACCTGTACAGTTCAGCCTGATGCCTGTACAGACCGCAACGGCAACAACTCATCAATGCGGCTGTTAGGCCAGGTCGGCAGTTTCTCCAGCGTATCCTTCAGCCAGGCAGCCGGCTCGATGCCGTTGAGTTTCGCCGTTGCGAACAGGCTCTGGATGGCGGCGGCGCGGCGGCCCGCGCGTTCACTGCCGGTGAACAGCCAATTCTTTTTACCAAGCGCAATAGGACGGATAGCATTTTCCACCGGGTTGTTATCGATGGGGTAACGGCCATCCCCGAGGTAGCGCTTGATTGCATCCCAGCGTTTGAGGCTGTAATCGATGGCCTTGGCGGTGCCGCTACCCGTGGCGGTGGTGAGCCGTGTGCGCTGGAGCCAGGCATGGAATTCGTCCAGCTTCGGCTTGGCGTGTTGCTGGCGTAATGCCTGGCGATCCTCGATGCCCAGGGTCCTGCCCTGATCTTCGATGGCATAGAGCCCGGCAATGCGCTTCAATGCCTCGGCCGCGATCGGACTCTGATGGGCGGCATGCAGATCGTAGAATTTCCGCCGCGCATGGGCCAGGCACGCCAGTTCCACCACGGCGTGGGCGAACAGGCCTTTGTAGCCGGCATAATCATCGACCATAAGGGCACCCTTCCAGCCTTGCAGGAAGTTCCTGGCATGTTTGCCGCGCCGGTCGGTCTGGTAGTCGAAGAGGACGAGGGGGTCTCCCTGTTCGAGATCGCAACTTCGGTAGGCCCAGAGGAAGGCGCGTAGCGTTTTTCCCCGTCCGGGGTCGAGTTGCTGCACTGGGGTCTCGTCGGCGTGCAAGACGGTGCGCTGGCGGAGTCTCTCGGCCAGCCGGTCGGCCAGCGGCTGGAGTGCCACGCCAATGCGACCTACCCATTCGGCCAAGGTGGAGCGTGACAGGGTAACCCCACTGCGGGCCGCGATCTGCTCCAGCCGGTAGAGAGGCA
Source organism: Gammaproteobacteria bacterium (assembly GCA_040183005.1). Classification (NCBI taxonomy): domain Bacteria; kingdom Pseudomonadati; phylum Pseudomonadota; class Gammaproteobacteria; species Gammaproteobacteria bacterium. Next base: position 939,733 of record JAMPIW010000007.1, on the reverse strand, counting down.
GGTGATCCATGAATTTGCTGACCATCACCCAGGTGAGCAGGCCCGGCGCCGCCATGCCGCCGTCGATGACCGCCGGCGGAATCGGCGCCGCACTGACGGTCTCACAAGCACGGCAAGCATACTGCGGACGAATGTGGCGATGCACGAAGAAGCGGGCGGGCTCGACATCCAGTTGCTCGCTGATGTCTTCGCCGATCTTGACCAGATCCTTGCCGCACTGGCCGCAGGTGCACGATTCCGGCTCATGCCGGTGCTCGATGCGCGGGAGATGATCCGGCAACGGCTGGCGACCGGCGCGTTCGCGCTTGGGTTGCCGGGTAGATGCCAGCTGTTCCACTTCGGCTTCCAGCGCGCTGGTGTCGGTATTCCAGCTTTCCTCGAACAGCTCGCGCTGCTCCAAGGAGAACTGTTCACTCTTGTTGGCAAAGCGAATGCGCTTGTAGTAGGCGAGCTCGAAGGTCAGGGCTTGGATTTTGAGCGCATCTTTTTGGGTTCTTTCGAGCAGCTTGCCTATCCATTCCGCCAAGGCGGGATCGGGCTTGAATTGGGCGAGTTCGGCGGCTAAATCCATGCCTGTATTTTACCACTGGCATGCTCCGCAAGCCAGTAACGGCAAGGGTTTTAGGCTGTTTATTCACTAAAATAACGCGCTCACACTTGCCACTGTGACGGCGGTGGCGCCGAGAGTCTTTGCCAGTCGACACCGGCGGTCAGCCAGTCCCATTGTGCTGGCGTGAGGGCGAAGGTGGTGGCGTCCGATGTCGGCCAGATAAAGTGACCACGATGCAGGCGACGCTGGCAGAGCCAGACGCCGGTGCCATCCCAGATCAGGAGCTTGAGGCGGTTCTGGCGTCGGTTGCGGAAGGCGTAGGCCGTGCCGTCGCAAGGGGACCGGCCGAGCGTGTTTTGTACCCGCTGGGAGAGGCCATCGATGCCGGCACGCATGTCGATCGGTTCGACCACCAGCCAGACTTGGGTCGGTGCCGGGATCATGGCAGTTGCCGCAACAGGTCGGCCAGCCATGGAGCCCCGTCCGCCGGCAACTCGATTCTCCAGCCGCCCGGACTGTGGAGCCGTACGACGTTCCCCGTTACCGGTGCACCCACGCTGACCGGCACCAAGGTGAGGGATGACTTTGCCGATGCAACGGCTTCCCTCTCCTTGCGCCGCCAGCGATAAAACGCCTTCTCACCCAACCCTTGGTTCGCACAGTATTCACTCTGCGTCAGATCACTTCGACGCCAGGCTTCAAGATGCTCTCGCCAGAATTCCTGCCCATGCCTCTTCGCCATCTGGAGTCCCTCCGAAAAAGCAGCAAGAGTGCACGGGCTTCGCGGAAAACTACAGGTGGGACGGCTAGCCGCTTACAGTGGGTCATCATGCAAGCATGTCGTCAGCACCTCGCTTGGTGCGCCGCCGGCCTGCCGCCGCTGCGTATAGCCGTGAACGTGGCTGGCCGTCAGTTCCAATCCGGTACCTTGCTGCGCGCCATAGAAAGCGCCTTGCGCGAGACAGAGGTGCCGGCGGAATATCTCGAGCTGGAGCTGACTGAAGGTATCCTGGCACGCGACGCCGCCGCCGCGAGCCTCATCCTGGACGATATCAATGCCATGGGCGTGCAGTTATCCATCGACGACTTCGGTACTGGCTACTCTTCAGTGGGCTACCTGAAGAGATTTCCCTTGCATACGCTCAAGGTAGACCGCACCTTCGTGCGCGACGTCATCAGCGACCAGGACGACGCCGCTATCTGCACAGCGATCATTGCCTTGGCCCATAGCCTGGAATTGCGTGTCGTCGCCGAGGGCGCGGAAAACAGCGAGCAAGTCGAGTTCCTGCAAAAGAACGGCTGCGATTTCGTCCAGGGCTATTACTACAGCCCGCCAGTGCCGACAGATCAATTCGCCGCCCTGCTCGCCAAAAACGTGCTCACGTCCAAATTGGCGGCACAGAGGCGTTAAACCTAAAAGCGCCAATTGGAACCTACTGCAGGGACTCGCCTTGCGGGCTTGTCAACAAATGCGCGGTAGCTGTTCGCCGCTGAGTCTGTCGACGATACGCTGTACGCCGATGCGGGTTTGTAATGTTACTCGTCCGGCGGTGCCGTGTTGCGCATGGCCGATCAGACAGGCCTCTTGGCCCAACGGGTGGCGGCGGAGAATGTCGAGGGTCTGGTTGACTTGTCCTGCGGGAATAAAGGCGACGAAACGCCCTTCATTGGCAACGTGGAGCGGATCGAGGCCGAGCAGTTCGCAGGCGCCTTGTACCTCTTGCACCACCGGGATGAGGCTTTCTTCGATGTCGATCTGTAGGCATGCGGCTTCGGCGATTTCGATGAGCGCGGCGGCCAGACCACCGCGTGTGAGGTCGCGCAGGCAATGGATGTCGATCCCGGCTTGAATGAGTTCCAGCACGGGCGCGGCAAGCGCGGCACAGTCACTTTCGATGGTGCTCTCAAAGTTCAACCCTTCGCGCATGGCCATGATGGCGATACCGTGGCGTCCGATGTCTCCACTCAACAGAATGGCGTCACCGGACTGCACAGTGCCCGGTGCGATGCGCAGGGTGTGTTCAATGATGCCGATTCCGGCCGTGTTGATAAACAGGCCGTCGCCTTTGCCTTTGTCCACCACTTTCGTGTCGCCCGTGACGATGGTGACGCCAGCGGCGTGGGCGGCGTGGCGCATCGACGTTACCACCCGTTGCAGGGTTTCCATGGGCAGGCCTTCTTCGATGATGAATCCCGCGCTCAAGAACAATGGCCGCGCGCCGCACATGGCGAGGTCATTGATGGTGCCGTTAACCGCCAGGCTGCCGATATCGCCGCCGGGGAAGAACAGCGGTTGTACCACGTAAGAGTCGGTCGTGAAGGCTAGCCGCGTTGTGCCGAACTCGATCACCGCGCTGTCATGACGCGCGTTGAGTAAGGGATTGGCGAACGCGGGCAGGAACACGGTATCGAGGAGCTGTTGCATCAGCCTGCCGCCGCCACCGTGGGCCAGCAGGATTTGTGAATGCTGGTTGATGGGGGCGGGGCAAACGAGCGCCGGTTCGATTACAGGGCGAACGAGTCCTGGTTCGATTACAGTGTTGATGTCGTCTGTCATGGATTCGTTTCTTGCAAAGTGGGGCGTGAATGCGGCGGCTGGCGCCGGTAACGATAATAGGCCGCGCAGGCGCCTTCTGACGAAACCATTGGTGCGCCCAATGGTTGTTCGGGTGTGCAGCGTTTGCCGAAGGCGGGGCACTCTTGGGGTTTCTTGATCCCTTGTAACACCAGTCCGCTGATGCATTCAGTGGGTGTCGTTGCGCCAGAGGCGGCTGCGCCAAAACGCCGTAGCGCGTCGAATCCCGCATAGCGCTCGCGTAATCCCAGACCGCTGTCTGCAATTGCACCCAGTCCGCGCCATTGGCGGGGCGTCACTTCAAACACCTCGGTGATGAGTTGTTGTGCCTCGCCGCTTCCTTCTCTGCGCACGGCACGGGCGTATTGGTTTTCCACGCTGGCGCGGCCTTCTTCGAGTTGTTTCACGCACAGGTATATCCCATGCAGAATATCAAGCGGCTCGAAGCCGGTGACGATGATGGGTGTGCGATAACGCTGCGCCAGTGGTTCATACTCCGTGTAGCCCATGACGGTGCATACATGCCCGGCGGCGAGGAAACCCTGTACTTGATTGTGCTGTGCGGACAGTATCGTTACGATCGCTGGCGGCACGCACACATGCGCAACCAGCATGGAAAAATTGGTGATGTTCAGCCGGCTTGCCTGAAGCACTGCCAGCGCCGTGGCGGGTGCGGTGGTCTCGAAACCGACTGCGAAAAATACTACCTGTTTCTCGGGATGACGTTGTGCAAGTTTGACGGCGTCCAGGGGGGCATAGACGATGCGTACATCCCCGCCATTGGCCTTGACGGTGAGCAGGTCGCGATGTGAGCCGGGCACGCGCAGCATGTCACCGAACGAACAGAAAATTACTTCGGGCAGAGCGGCAATTTCAAGGGCTTTGTCAATCAGTTCCACGGGCGTCACACACACCGGGCAGCCTGGGCCGTGTACCAGGGTAATCGCGTCGGGCAACAGTTGATCCACGCCGTATTTGACGATGGCATGAGTCTGTCCGCCACATATCTCCATGATCGTCCAGGGCCGTGTTGTCACCTGCGCGATGACGGCCGCCATGCGCGCGGCGGCATCCTTGTCACGGTATTCGTCAACGAATTTCATCGGGACTGCTCTTCCATTTTCCGCAGCATGGAGAACACCTACTGCTCCATTTGCCGTAACGTGGTGAACACCTGCTGCGCCTCTTGCTCATCGAGCTGAGCCAGGGCGAAACCGGCATGTACGATGACATAGTCACCGAGTTTCGCCTCGGGCACGCCTGCGAGGCTAATCTCTTTAACAATGCCCCCGAAACTTACCCGCGCAGTGCGCAGCAGATCATCGTCTTCATCGGTTATGCTGAGAATCTTGCCGGGGATAGCCAGGCACATGGTTCACTCCTTTAGCACACGCGCTGCAGCGATGATCTGCCCCAGCGCCAGCCCGCCGTCATTAGGCGGAACATGTGTGTGCCAGTAGGGTGTGCAGCCGACGTCGCGCAACCGCTCTACCGTGCGGCACGTTAAATAGCTATTTTGAAAGCAGCCCCCGGTTAATACCACGCGTGTCTCTCCGAGGGTTGTGGCAACCGTGGCGATGATGTCGGCCAGGGTGTTGTGAAATTTCGCGGCGATTCGTCCTGTTGACAGGCCATTTTTCAGGTCATCAAGGATGCCATGAATCATTGGCCCCCAATCCACGACGACCGGGGATCTCTGCTGTTCGAGTCGGAAGGGATACGCCTCGTCTGCCGCGCCATGCGCCTCTGCCGCGAACTCCAACGCCATGGCCGCCTGCCCTTCAAAGTCGTTGATCTGACATAGCCCAAGCATGGTGCTTACCGCGTCGAACAGGCGCCCGGCGCTGGAGGTCCGCGGAGTGTTGATGCCCCGTTCCATCATGCGCCGTAGAACCCCCAGTTCCGCTGGTGCAAAGGTGTCCATCGGTGCGAGCCCTTTCCTCGTAAACAGATCGTCGCTGAAGAGTTCATAAAGTAGACCCAGGGCGGCCCGGCGCGGCTGCCTGATAGCCTGCTCCGCGCCGGGCAGCATAAATGTGCGCAGATGAGCCGCCCGCTCAAAACCTGCTTCTGTGATCCGCAAAAACTCCCCGCCCCACAGTGTGCCGTCTGCTCCCAGGCCCGCGCCGTCCCACGTCACCCCCAGCACCGGCGCCTCCAGTCCGTTATCTGCCATGCAGGATAGCACATGGGCGTAATGGTGTTGGACGGCGATTAGCGGCAGTCCCAGCCGGTTTGCAAGCTGTGAAGAATAATAATCGGGATGGGTATCGCAGGCGACAGCGCAAGGTGTTGCGGCATAAAGCCCGTTGAGATCGGCCACGGTGTGTTCCAGCGCCTGCGCAGCCCGTGTCGTTTCCAAGTCGCCGACCGGCTGGCTGAGTACGATGCTATTGCCTAAGGAGAGCGCCACCGTGTTCTTCAAATGGCCGCCCACGGCGAGCACCGCAGGCAAATGCGTGTTTACTTCAATAGGCAGTGGTGCATAACCACGTGCGCGGCGCAATACCAGCTCTCGTCCCATCATCACGCGTACTACGGAATCGTCTACAGGCCGGGCGATAGGGCGATCATGCACTAGAAAAAAGTCGGCGATGTCGCGCAGTCGATCAAGTGCGTCGAATTCATCGGTGCAGATCGGTTCGCCGGAAAGGTTGCCGCTGGTCGCCACCACGGGAAAGCCAAGCGCCCTAAGCAGCAGATGGTGTAATGGTGTATAAGGAAACATGACACCAAGATAAGGATTCCCTGGAGAAACGGAAGACGCAATGTCCCCGCCGTGCTGACGCTTCAACAGCACAATAGGGCTTGCAGCCGATAGCAGCAGATGTTCTTCAATGTCCGACACCTCGCAGTGAGTCTTGATCCCGTCCAACGTAGAGAACATCACGGCAAACGGTTTACTCCTGCGCCGCTTGCAATCACGCAGGCGGCGTACAGCCGGCTCGTTGCGCGCATCGACCATGAGGTGAAAGCCACCCAAACCCTTCACCGCAATGGTTGCTCCCCCGCGAATCGCTTCGGCGGCATTGAGTAAGGCTTTTTTGTTTGATGCCAGAGGTGCTCCTGCGATATCCCACAATGCAAGCTGGGGGCCGCAGTCTGGGCATGCGATGGGCTGGGCATGAAAGCGCCGGTCATGCGGGTCGTTGTATTCCGCCGCGCAGGCCGGACACAGAGCGAAATGCCGCAGGGTGGTATGGGCGCGATCATAAGGCAACGCATTGATGATACTGTAGCGCGGGCCACATTGGGTACAATTGGTGAAAGGATAACGGTAACGGCGGTTGTCAGCATCAAAAATTTCCTCGATGCAATCCGGGCAGGTCGCCAGATCCGGCAAGATCAACGCGTGATGATCCACACTCCATTCGGCAAGGCTCTCACGCAGCGTAAAGCCCGTGTCACCGGCAGGTTCGATGAACATTGTTTCCTGTCGTTGAATAATCGCGTGCGGCGGTTTTTCCCGCGCCAGTCGTTCGATAAAGCGGTCAATCGCGCTCGCAGAGCCTTCCACCTCGACAGTCAAACCCCGCGCAGTGTTGGCAGCCCAGCCGGCAAGCCCCAATGCCACCGCCAGACGATAGACAAACGGTCGAAACCCCACGCCCTGCACCACGCCGTACAGCTGTATGCGCAGGCGTTGTATCTCTATTGTCACACTGTGATACCTACCAATATGAATTCGTCACCAGAGAGTAGTGTTGTTTGGTGGTTACCGCAGTGAGCGCAGTTTAGGTTGTCCAGAGTCACTTCGCTTTCCGCATCGCATTGGCGGCATTTTACGCGGATGGGGGCATGTTCGATGATGAGTTCGGCGTGTTCTGCTGCGGTGCCCGGACGTGTATGGTTATAGGCTCCTTCGAGTTGCCAGGGTGTGATGCCGGATAGTGGCCCGAGTCTGACGGTGATGCGCTTGATGGATGCTGCATTTTGTTCATGCGCCAGGGTTTCGACGTGTTGTAGCAGACTGCGACAAATGGAAGATTCGTGCATGGGCGGACTCCTTGGTGGTGTCAAGATGATTGTATGATAGCCTATGTAAATGCAGGGCGATTGAGGAGGTGTGACGATGCTGGAGGGCGCGCCGGATGTAAGCCGGGTATTTCTACCGCGTGATGCGCTGCAGCGTGTGCTTGATGCGTTGACCGGCAGTGGTTTCCGCTGTGTCGGCCCACGGCTCAAGGAAGGCGCGATCATCTACGAAACCTTGACTGAGACGGCTGCGTTACCGCAGGGGGTGCATGACCGACAGGCGCCGGGTGAATATCATATTGAGCAGGTATCTAGCCCGCGTCAGTTCGCCTGGGCCAACGGGCCGCAGGCGCTCAAGCCCTTTCTGTTTGCGCCGCGCGAGGTGTTATGGCGTGTGGTGCGTGATACCGAAGGTCGCCTCGCTTTTCGTGAAGTGCAGCTGGATGTCAAACCGATTGCAGTGATCGGCGTGCGTGCCTGCGATTTGGCTGCGCTTGCCTTGCAGGATAAACATTTTCTGGGTGGTGCTTATCCCGATCCTGCTTATGCCAAACGGCGGGAAAATATTTTTATCGTTGCAGTTCATTGTAGCCATCCGGCGGCGACGTGCTTTTGCGTTTCGACAGGCGACGGGCCACGCGCCACGCACGGTTTTGATATTGCACTCTCTGAGCTGGATAGCGGTTTTGTTGCGGAGGCAGGGAGTGTGCGCGGTAAGGCGTTGCTCGATGCGCTTGGGTGTTCGGCGGCGGCAGCGGAACAGATTGCGCAGGCGGAGGATGAGATTGCCCATGCTGCCCGTTCGCAGTCCCGCCGCTTGCCGGGGCGCAATTTACGCGATGCCCTGTTTGCAAATCTTGAGCACCCGCGCTGGGAAGAAGTGGCGGAGCGCTGCCTGTCATGCGGAAATTGCACATCGGTGTGCCCCACCTGTTTTTGTTCCAGTGAATCTGAGCAACCCAGTCTTGATGGCAACAATGCAGAACATTCGCGCGAGTGGGATTCCTGTTTTACCCGTGGGCACAGTTATATTCATGGTGTCGTGGTGCGCAGCGATACCCGAACGCGCTATCGCCAGTGGCTGACCCACAAACTCGGCAGTTGGCATGAACAATACGGACGCAGCGGCTGTGTGGGGTGTGGGCGTTGCGTTACCTGGTGTCCGACGGGCATCGACATTACTGAAGAAGCGACGGCCATTTGCGGAGAGCCGCCACTATGAACCTAAAAAATTCAGTTATCCACGAAAGTTACGAAAAAACACGAAAATATTCAAATACATATCGTTATTTTTCCGGTGTATTTCTGAAGAAATCCATATTTTTTTATTTCGTGAATTTCGTGGACAAAAAGAGGTTTTAAGATGAATCCTCATGTGCCCTGGGAGGCGGAGGTCGTCGAACGTATCCAGGAGTCGCCCACGATTTTTACTTTGCGCCTGCGTGTTGTTGACGCAGAGGCACGCCAGGCGTATCGCTTTGCGCCGGGCCAATTCAATATGGTCTATCTGTATGGGGTAGGCGAAGTGCCGATTTCTATTGCGTCCGATCCGCAGGATACAAGCCTGCTCGGGCATACCATCCGCGCTGTGGGGCGGGTGACGGAGGGGCTTTCCCGTCTCGGCGTGGGTGAGCGGCTGGGTCTGCGCGGGCCGTATGGGCGCGGTTGGCCGTTGGCGGAGGCGGAGGGTAAGGACATTGTGGTCGTCACGGGTGGTTTGGGCTGTGCGCCGGTGGTGGGTGTGATCAATTACATCATCATGCGCCGTGAGCGGTTTGGCAGCCTCACTGTGATTCAAGGAGTGAAGCATGCCGAGGAGCTTATCTGGCGTGAACGTTACGCCTATTGGAATACACTGCCCGATACTCAAGTACTGCTCGCCGCCGATCATGGCGGTCCACTTTGGCCGTGGCATGTCGGTTTGGTGACGGAAGTATTCGATCAAGTGGAGATTACGCCGGAACGCACCGTGGCGATGATGTGCGGGCCGGAAGGCATGATGCGCGCGGCGGTGCGTAACCTGACGGAGCGCGGCCTTGCTGAGGACAGCATCTATCTGAGCATGGAGCGCAACATGCAATGCGCCATCGGTCAATGCGGGCATTGCCAGTTTGGTGCGAGCTTTATCTGTCGGCAGGGGCCGGTGTTTTCCTATTCCCAGATTAAAGAACTGCTGGGTGTAAGAGGCTTTTGATATGAGCGGGAAACCCAAGGTTGCGGTTCATAAATTCAGCTCCTGCGATGGCTGCCAGCTCGCGTTTTTGAATCTTGGCGAGGATCTGCTGCGTGCGGCGGAGCTGGTCGATTTCGTGCATTTTGCCGAAGCAGGGCCGGTGGATGCGCAGGCCAAAGTGGATATTGCCTTCGTGGAAGGCAGTATCTCCACGCCTGACGAGGTAGAGCGTATCCAACAGGTGCGTGCGAATAGCCGGTTTCTGGTGACCATGGGGGCCTGCGCCACCGCTGGCGGCGTGCAGGCCTTACGTAATCTGGCAGACGGTGGAAAATGGATTGCAGCGGTATACGCCCAGCCTGAATACATCCACAGCCTGGCCACGGTGACGCCCATCGCCAGCCACGTCAAGGTCGATCTGGAACTGTGGGGCTGTCCAGTCAGCAGCCGACAGGTGCTGGGCGCGTTGCGGGCATTGCTCTTGGGTGTGGTGCCGGCAGAGGAGCAGGACAAGGTGTGCATGGAATGCAAACGCAATCAAACAGTGTGCGTGATGGTCGCCAAGGGCATACCCTGCATGGGGCCGGTGACGCGTACCGGTTGCGGCGCGCTGTGTCCGGCCTTTGGGCGGGATTGCTATGCCTGCTACGGCCCTGCCGAGAACCCCAACACGGCGGGCCTTGCGCGGCGTCTGGAGGGGCTGGGATTGGCGCCGGACGATATCGCCAGGCGCTTCCTGTTTATCAATAATGCCGCACCCGCCTTCAATGAAGCAGGGTTGCGCGCCAAGGGAGAGGCGCATGGCGGAAAACCGTGAAATCAACATCCATGTGCCGGTGCTGGCGCGTGTAGAAGGGGAGGGTGCGCTCGACATCGCCATCCGCGACGGTCACATCGCCGACCTGAAGCTGCGCATCTACGAGCCGCCGCGCCTGTTCGAGAAGTTTCTGGAAGGGCGCGATTACAATGAGGTGCCGGACATGGTGGCGCGCATTTGCGGCATCTGCCCGGTGGCCTACCAGATGAGCGCGGTGCATGCCCTGGAGAGCATTTTCGGTGCGCAGCCCAGTCCTTGGGTACGCGCCATGCGCCGGGTGTTGTATTGCGGCGAGTGGATGGAAAGCCACAGCCTGCATATTCACCTGTTGGCTGCACCGGATTTTCTGGGCTATGACAACGCCATCGCCATGGCGCGCGATTATCCTGATGAGGTGCGCCGCGGCCTGCGCCTGCAAGGGTTGGGTAACGCCATTATCCGGCTGTTTGGCGGGCGTTCGGTGCATCCAGTGGGCGTGCGCGTCGGCGGATTTTACCGTGCGCCGGATCAGCAAGACGTGAGTGCGTTATTGGATAAACTGCGTGCTGCACTGCCCGATGCAGAGGCGCTGGTCGCCTGGACGGGCTCGCTAAACCTGCCTCAGGACGATCAATCCTTTACCAGCGTCGCTCTGCGTCACCCCGATGAGTACCCCATGAACGAGGGCCGCATCGTCTCAAGCGCCGGGTTGGATATTCTCGTCGCCGAATACGAGCATCACTTCCGCGAATTCCAGGTGCCGCACTCCACCGCGTTGCACAGCTTGTTGCATGATCAACCTTATCTGGTGGGGCCTCTGGCGCGCCTCAACCTCAATCTGGACAGGCTGCCGGAGCAGGTGACTCGCGCCTTGCAGGCAACGGGCATTGCCTTCCCCAGTCGCAACATGTTCCACAGCATCGTGGCACGCGCCATCGAGGTTTACTATGCCCTGAGCGAGGCAGTGCGATTACTGGAAGGCTATGAATATCCATCTGCACCTTGTGTTCCCGTCGTGCCGCACGCGGGTGTTGGCTACGGTTGCACAGAGGCGCCGCGCGGCATTCTTTGGCACCGCTATGAAACGGACGACACGGGACGGATTATGATCGCGCGCATCGTGCCGCCCACCAGCCAGAACCAGGCGCGCATCGAAGAGGACCTGCGCCGGTCACTGGATGCCTTCGGGCTTGCCAACAGCGATGAAGACTTGCGCCGGCGCGCCGAGACGGTGATCAGAAACTACGACCCCTGCATTTCCTGCGCTACGCATTTTCTAAAGCTCACCGTAAGAGACTATCCGTGATACCGATCCGCATCATCGGCATCGGCTCGCCCTTCGGTGACGATCGGCTGGGTTGGGAGGCGGCAGAGGCCGTCCGCAGATCGGGATTGCTGGGGCATTTTCCGCAAGGTCTGGTGAGTGTGCAATGCTGTGATCGACCGGCCAGCGGATTGCTCATGCTCATGGAGGGGGCCTCCCACGTCATTCTCATTGATGCCATGCGCAGCGGCGCCGTGCCCGGCACGGTCCGCCGCTTGCAGGATGAAGAGATCGAGATGGAGGCGGCATTGCTCTCCAGTCATGGCTTTGGTGTGGCCGAAAGCCTGGCGCTGGGCAGAACGCTGGGGATGCTGCCGGCGAGACTGGTGCTCTACGGCGTGGAGGTGTGCAATCTTGACCAGTGCGATACCTTAGCTCCCGAAACCGTCGGGGCGTTGCCCATGCTGGTGGAGAGGATCAAGGAAGAACTTTTGCCGGAGGGATAGTTCTACAACGGTAGATTACGTCGCCAAGAATGTATCCACCCTGAATGAAGCTAGGGTTTACCCTGAAAGACCGGGAGGACAGCCAGGAGTATCATTAAAAAGCGCTAAAAAGGCTATTTTAAGCGCACATACGCACAAGGAAACGTGATGGACTTACCTCGTATATTTGAAAAACGACGCCTGGCGTGGCTAACCAAGCTGGTGCTCAACGGTTTGGCGCAGGCAGGCGTGGCGATAACTACCGCCTTGCTGGTCAAGTTCATTTTTGACCACATCATCACCGCCACCGAACCTTTCTCCGCAGCAGCCCTGGCATGGCCCGCTATCGGTCTTGCACTGCTAGCCTTGTTTATCGCCTGGCTGCGCATGGTGGAATACACGGACGCCGAGCGCATGGGTCAGGATTACGTGGATCAGGTGCGCATGCAGCTGTTCGACAGTCTCAGAAACTCCGCAGTGCGTACCACACAAAAACGCAGTCGAGGCGGAGTGATGCTGCGCTTCATCGGTGACTTGACGGTATTCAGGCGCTGGGTAAGTTTGGGCATGGCACGGCTTATCGTGGGTGGTGTTAGCATCACGGGTGCGACCTTCGCCTTATCCTTTGTAAATGGAATACTGGCGCTCGCGGCAGGCGCAATGCTGCTGGCAGGTAGCGTGGTAGTGCTCGCCCAAGGCAAGCGTATGCAGGCTGTGGTGCGTGAGGCACGCCATCGCCGTGCGCGGCTTGCCGCGAATATCAATGAAAAAATTTCCGCGCTCGCTGTCGTCCAGGTATTCGGCAGATCGGAAAAAGAGCGCAAGCGTGTGGCGAACCAAAGTCGACACCTCAAAGAAGCCATGGTGGATCAGGCCCGCGTCACCGGCCGGTTGCGAGGCATTACTGAGGCCACCGCCGCCCTCACGGCCGGCACCGTGCTGATTTTGGGTGCGCTTGAAGCGATTGCCGGCCAAATCACGCCCGGTACAGTAGTGGCCGCGATGAGCATCGTGGGGTTGTTGACGCCGCCGTTGCGCGACTTGGGGCGGGTATACGAATATTGGCAGGGCACGATTGTAGCGCGCCAAAAGCTGCTTGAGTTCATCAACACGCCCGCACCATTCCAGGAACTCCCCGGCACGCAGGATTTGCTGCCGGGGCCAGGCCGGCTTGAATTCAGGGAGTTGAGTCTGGATGGGCTGCATGCCTTTTCCGCCGTAGTGGAGCCGGGCCAGACGGTCGCCATCGTGGGGCCGAACGGTGCCGGCAAGTCCACGCTGCTGCTGGCGGCGGCACGCCTGATCCAGCCGGAAAGCGGCGCCATCCTGTTGGATGGCCAAGACCTTGCGGCCTACAGCCTGGCGTCGGTGCACCGCGCCGTCAGCATGGCAAGCCCCGACCTGCCGTTGATGCGCGGCACGGTAGAGGACAACCTGCGCTATCGTTGGCAGCAGGCACCAGACGAAGAAATTAGCAAAATCAGCGCGTTTTGCGCGCTTGATGAACTCATCAAGACCCTGCCCAACGGCATGAAAACCCGCATCAACGATGCTGGTGTCAACCTCTCCCTCGGTCAGCGGCAACGCATCGCACTGGCGCGGGCGCTGCTCGGCGAGCCAGCCGTGTTATTGCTGGACGAGGCGGACGCCAACCTCGACCCGCAGGCCGGCGCGGTGCTGCGGCGCATTCTCGAAGAATACCACGGCACTATTTTGCTGGTGACACACCGCCTGGAATATGCGGCCAAGGCGGATGTTATTTGGTATCTGCAAGATGGGCGGCTCATCGACAGTGGTCCAGCGCGGGAACTGCTGAATCGTGATGGCCCAACCTTGAGTCTGTTCCACGATGTGCGTTCCAGAAAAGCCAGTTGATCGACACAGGCATGCTCATGCTCCACAACAATACCGCCGCCGCGTTTACTGAAATTGCGGCAACGTCGACCCCGAAACCCAACATCCAACTCTGCACCCTGCGTGACGACCCATTCCAGCGCTACTATCTGTATCTACCTCAGATCAACGTAGGGGCGGTCGCTCACGGCATCCTTCCTCCCGCGACACTTGTGCATCCATGTACGGCGCGGGTGTTCGTCACTGTTCACGGTATTTCTCGCAATGCCGAGGAGCACGCACGGCTGTTCGCACCCTTTGTCGAACGCTATGGCGTGGTGTTGGTTGCCCCGATATTTTCCGCCAACCGCTTCGCCAAATACCAGCAGCTCGGGAAGGCGGGCCACGGGAAACGCGCCGATCAGACGCTGCACCAGATACTCGCCGAAGTACAAACGCTCACCGGTGCCGCCGTCGACAGTGTGTACCTGTTTGGATTCTCCGGCGGGGGGCAATTCGTGCACCGCTACGCCATGGCCTACCCTGAGCGTGTGGCAAGATTCATGGTCGGCGCGGCGGGATGGTATACCTTCCCCGACGCCACACTCAAATATCCACGCGGTATAAAACAGCGACGTGATTTACCGGATGTGCGCCTCGAACCAGAGCGCTTTCTGAAGGTGCCGGGCGGCGTGGTGGTGGGTGAACGCGACATCAAGGCAGGCAGCGCGCTCAACAAGGCGCCACGCCTGGCAGAACAACAAGGGCGTAACCGGCTGGCACGCGCCCAGCGCTGGGCCGAGGCCATGACCGCCGCCGCACATGATCGAGGGCTGGATACCCGCTATGTTATGCACATCCTTCCGCGCTGCGGCCATTCTTTCCGGCGCGGCATGCGCCGCGGCATGGGGAAGTATGTATTCGAATATCTGTTCGGCGCACCTGATGGTGAACGTTAGAGCATATCTGCTACCGCTTGTTCTCTGCGTCACGGCATGTACAGAATGTGCAGGAGCGGCAGCATCATCAACCGATCAAGATGCCGCCGTGCAGGGACGCACAAGTGCCGCGAGCGCAGGAGGCGCAGGAGCGGCCGCCGCGCAAAGTGTGGAAGCCGAGCAACACAAACCATTTACCTTCCGCGTGACCGGCCGCCTCAGGGCGGATGGTGCGATATTTGACAACGTGCGGGAATGCGCGGGCGCGGGATGCGCAGGAGCGGCAGATCAAACGCCGCTGGAGAATCGCGGCGAATTATCAAGCGCGCGTCTGGGGCTAAGTGGCACCGCCGGGCGTCACTGGCGCTACGCCGCCAGTTACGAATTCACCGGCGATGAGCCCGGGTTCAGGGCAACTACGCTGAGCTATACCGGCCTGCGCGACACAACGATCAAGCTGGGTTTGCAAAGAGAACCTTTCGGGATGGAGCAAGCCACCAGCACGCGCCTTATTCCCTTTATGGAACGCGCCCTGCCGGGTGCCCTTGCGCCCGGCTATAACTTGGGCGCCGTGATGCAGACCGGGGGCAAGCGCTGGAGCGCCAGTGGTGGCCTGTTTTGGGAGGATGAGAGACTCACAACCAACCGTGTTTACTCCGTGGAACGCGGCGTGACTGGCCGCTTTACCCTCGCCCCCTCTGTCTCGCTGGATACCATGCACCTCGGACTCTCCGCCACCTACCGCGAACCGGACGCGCGGCAGACAATCCGTTTCCAGTCCGAGCCTGAAGCCGATCTCGCTGAAGTGGAGTTCGTCGACACACATACTATCGCCCATGTCGACCGCTACGGCGGAACGAACTTCGAAGGCGCTGTGGCGCACGGCCCGTTTTCACTGCAAGGCGAAGCGACAAAAACCAGGATCATGCGCAAAAGCGGCCATGAGACACTCGACTTCGAAGGAGGCTATGTTTACGCCAGTTGGCTGATGACCGGGGAATCGCGCCCCTACAATGCCAAAATCGGCAGCTTCGAGCGTATCAAGCCCAAGCGTAAGATTGGCGCCTGGGAACTGGCGCTACGCTATTCCACGCTGGATCTGAATGACGGCCCAATCAGGGGCGGAAAACAAAGTAATATTACCGCAGGACTCAACTGGCATATTAGCTCTCAGTGGCGATTCATGGTGAACTATATATGGGTCACTGCCCACACCAGAAATGGAGATGAGCGCCCGAAAATGCTGTTGGGCCGCGTGCAGTATGAATTTTAAATACATGAAAATGTTCGCTATCACGCACCCTTGATAAATATATAGCATCGTAAAAATGACAATTAGATTCAAAATGTTAATCATGCTAACCATGATCGCCGCGCTGACGTTGGTGACGCTGGCGGCATTGTATATAGGCATTAAACGGGAAGAGCGCCTGATCACGCTCAATGCGCTATCCCACGGCGTACTGGAAAGCAGCCTTCGCCTTTCCGGCGAAATGTACCGCTACTTCATGAAAACTTACGATTACATGGTCGTCCCGTACGACCTATCGGCCTCTGAGAGTGGTGAGGGAAGAAGCCCTATCCATCTCAAGAGCATTGCAAAAAAGACCAAGCTGATTATGGATCTCTTGGAGAAAAATATTCGCCAAGAAATCGCCAACAGGGAAGGGGAAGACAAGGAAAAACAAAAACAGGAATTGCAATTATTGCAAGAAATCCGCGCTGCCTATAACGACAGTGTTCATTATGTTAATCAGGCTTTGCTACTGCACAGCGCAGGATATCAAGAACAGGCGCTACGGTTTTTACAAAATACCATAGAGCTAAAGTTTAAAGGTAACTACTCACCCCCGATTAAGTTGACCTCACCCGCGAGAGCCATTTGAATCGCAATAAGAGGATTATGTCCCTTGTTGGCCATAGTTTGCAGATAGCTTGATATTCGGCAATAAGCCTGAGCATAAATCTCTGAGCGGAAACAGCCAGAGACCTTTTGCTTCACCTTGGACATTCTCAAATCACGCTCGGCCCGGTTATTGGTGAAGGCGACATGAGGGTTTTTGGCGAACAGCAGGACGGATGCCTCATGTTTTTGCAATCGGTCCAGCAGATTGTGTGCATCTGACTTGGCGAGTTTGCCGCGTTTCCCGCTGGGCTTTTGGGGAATAGGTGGAAGCTCTTTTTCGCCACGGGTGAGAATCGTGCGGTAGCGCTTTTGCAACCGCGCCAGTGCTTCATCGGTCAATCTCTTTTCCGTGCTTCTGGAGACGGTGGCGCAGCTCTCCTGTAAAAGGCGTTTCATGTGGCGCGCCCAGGCATAGTCATTGGCGTCAACAATGAACGTCAATTCGCGCAGCAGATGCGAACCGCACAGGCCGTGAGAGCAGTGATCATAGGACAAGTAGGATGACCAGCAGTCATGAATGATGACGCCATCGTAGCGCGGAATAATATCGATCGACGTGATCGCTGCCGTGCCCCGTTTTCGATGTAAAAACTTGAGGGTGATCTCCCCTGCGGAGTACACGTGTATCCAGTGGTTTTGCTTATCCACCCGCAAGGAGGTCTCATCCACATGCATAGAGGGTGCTTTCAGCAGCTGTGCGGTGGCGTGCTGCTCCCACCGCTCCAAGGCACGATGAAGCCGCAGCACAAAAGCCAGAAGAGTGGCTTCAGAGATCACAACACCGATCATGGAGGTCAGCAGCGTTTGCGCGCGATTGATCGCGACCATCTGAGACACCAGTAAATTGATGACAAAGGCCTTTAAGCCATCGCCGTATTGCAACGGGCCGTGCATATCCGCCGGGAACTTCCCTTTGACCGTCGCATCGCAGACCGGGCACTGCTTGACCTCGGCATCCACATGCTCAACGACTTTCTCAAAAACAATATCGATCTTCGTCCGTCTTTCATGGTGACTACAGGGCGTATTATCCAGATCTTCGCCACATACATCGCAGAGGCGGACTCTAGAAAGAGTCACACTCTCTTTGACGCGCGTGTTTTTCAGCAGGGCGCCGTTTTCGTTTTTCCCCTTACCCTGGCTCCCCGGATGACTCAACGAGGAGTCGTCCTTTTCCGTTTGGGAGGAGGGCTTGCTGGAGTTGCGGCTGTCTTTCTTGGTTATTCTTTCCAGAAAAATGGAGAGCATCAGCTCCATCATCATGAACATGCTATTCATAAGCACCTGAGTTTCGCGAGGCACTTTACCGTCGCAACTGAGCTGCTCAAAATCCGCTTTCAACCGGCTGACTTCGTTTCTGACCGAGGTTTTGTCTAGGCTTGCCATTAATAAGGGGGGCTATACGTTTGGAATAGCCAAAGGATAACATGGCATTTTTCGACCCCCTGATAACGGTCAGATCAGGCTGAAATGGTTTTTTCGACTTGAAATGGCAAGGCGGCTCATTGAAGAGATCAAAGCCCCTGCCAGCGGCAATAGAGAATAGATTTTACACCGAGATAAGGAAGTGGTTTTTTCGATAGAAAAAACCTGTCAAGAGATTTTTAAGTTATTTTTCGTGTGAAGGGAGTGAGTAGTTACGTTTAAAGGGCAATTAAAAGGTCTGCTCTATCAATTGGTACAAGGTGAAAGATACGAAGTTGATGAGATAGACGCCATGCTCGTTACGCTCGGTGAACGCTTGATCATGCTGGCGATAGCAACGTCTATTTTCACTCTGGCCTTGACCATGTTCATAGGCTGGTTCATGGTGCGCGCCATCACCAAACCCGTCAAAAAACTCATACAGGGTACCTTGGCGATCAGTGCCGGCGACCTCGGCCACCGCATCTCTCATGATGGCGCGGATGAATTTTCAGAGCTGGCAAATTGCTTCAATAAAATGGCTGAGAATCTGGTATCACAACGGCATGACTTGCTTGTGATCCAGTCATCGCTGGAGAGCAAAAACAGAGCGCTAGCCATCGAAAGTAGTGAACGCATGCTGGCGGAAGAAAAGGCACGCCAGCATCAGTCTCAACTCGCGCATGTGCTGCGCCTCAGCACGGTCAGTGAAATGGCCACCAACATTGCCCACGAGATCAACAATCCGCTATCATAAATTATACGCGGGGATGTGAGCGGCGCCTGGTGTCGGGGAACATCAACAAGACAGATCTGAGTGAGGCGTTGAAACAAATTGGCGCTCAGGCTGAGAGGGCAGCAAAAATCATCCGGCGCATCCGTAATTTTTCGCGCGGAGTAGAGCCAGAGCGAACACTCGCGGATATTAGCCAGATCATCCATGATGTAGCTGTTATAGCCGATTTCGAAACAAGGCGACACAACATCAGCATGAATTTTGCGACTTCCAGTGAAGCCCTGCCGGTAGTCGTTGACAGAATCCAAATCAATCAAGTGCTATGGAACTTAATCATCAACGCCATCGAAGCCATCACCAGCAGCAATTCCACACGCCGCGAGATCGAGTTTTCCAGCTCGCGTATCGACGAAAATTACGCCGAAATTGCTGTACGCGACACGGGTCCCGGTCTTGCCAATGAGGATCTGCAATGCATCTTTGACGCATTCTTTACCCGAAAACCGGAGGGGATGGGAATGGGTCTGGCCATTTCCAGGTCGATTGTTGAGTCTCACGGTGGCCATATCTGGGTCGCCCGGAATTCCGATTGTGGCTTAACATTCCATGTAAAACTTCCTCTCGCAAAGGAGAGCATGCCCCATGAATCATGAATCCACCGTTTTTGTCGTCGACGATGATCCGGCTATGCGCAACTCATTGTGCTGGTTGGTAGAGTCAATCGGATTGCATGTCGAAACCTATCCCTCAGCAGCGGATTTTCTCGCCAATTACCACCCCGCCAGGCCGGGTTGCCTCGTGGCGGATGTACGCATGCCGGGCATGAGTGGCTTGGAGTTGCAAGAG
Source organism: Gammaproteobacteria bacterium (assembly GCA_040183005.1). NCBI lineage: Bacteria > Pseudomonadati > Pseudomonadota > Gammaproteobacteria > Gammaproteobacteria bacterium. The sequence continues at coordinate 920,252 of JAMPIW010000007.1, read as the reverse complement.
AAACTCGCCACCAATCGTATCCCCATCCCGATTATCATTATCACTGGCCATGGTGATGTTGCAATGGCCGTGCGGGCGATGAAAATTGGGGCGGTTGATTTCATCGAAAAGCCCTTCAACGATCAGTTGTTGCTTGATCGCATTCAGCAGGCGCTCGGCAAGGATGAGGAAGCACGCCTCAGCAACATCGAGCGCGAAATCGTCACCGCCCGCATTGCATTGCTCACGCCAAGGGAACGGGAGGTGATGGAGCATGTCGTGGCAGGCCAGCTCAACAAGCAAATCGCCGCCGACCTCAACATCAGCATCAAAACCGTAGAGGTGCATCGCGCCAAAATCATGGAAAAAATGCAGGCCAGCACCTTGTCAAAACTGGTGGAGATGGTGCTGCGCCATAAAGGTAAACCCTGACTCTGCTGCGGATACGTCCCAATTACTATCGCAGTGAAAAATATCTACAGTGCATCCATGCCGTGGTTATTGAAAACCCCGAGCAAAGATCAGTAATTGGAAAAAGCGAATTCATCAATCATGGAGAGAGAAGACATGGAACACAATGACGTTACACAGTTATTCCCTAAAGACAATGCCCTGATTAAAAGCGCTTACACCACGCGTCGCCTACCTCGCGAGGCGATGATAACCTTACGGTGCGACATCGTGCCCTGCCCCGGTGATCTGGTTTTGGCACGTGTGGATAAGGTAGGCCAGCACAAATGCCTGGAACTCGCCGATGGCCGCCGCTCACAACTCTTTACCGGAGATCTCATCACCGTCGTCTACGGCAATCGTTACGCCCCAGACCAATACGAATCTGTGGTACCTGACCATCTTGGCCCATGTCATCTGGCCGCTTCGGGCGGAATTGCCTCCCAGGTCGTTCACCGTTACGGCAAGACCGGCCACCCCACCGCCATCACCCCTCTCGGATTGATCGGTGATCGCAATAGTCAGGTACTCAATCTGGCCGACTGGGCATTACCCCGAGGCGCCTACCACGCCAATCCTCCACCCACTATCGCGATTGTCGGCACGTCCATGAACGCGGGCAAGACCACCACGGCGGCCTATCTCATCAAGGGCCTGGTTCGCGCAGGCCTCAAGGTGGGCGCTGCCAAGATCACTGGCACCGGTTCGGGCAGAGATACCTGGTTGATGCGTGATGCAGGTGCCACGCAGGTACTCGATTTTATTGACGCAGGTGTTCCCTCGACCTATCTTCTATCCAGCGATAAAGTGGAAAAGGTTGCTGGCCAGCTCATTCACGAACTCGGCCGCCACGGCGTGGACGTTATTGTTCTGGAAATCGCCGATGGCCTGTTCCAGCAGGAAACCGGCTACTTGATGAGTTCTCACAGCTTCCTGGCGAACATCGACGGTGTGCTTTTCGCTGCCAGCGATGCGATGGGTGGCGCGGCGGGCGTGGAATGGCTACGGCAGCACCAAGCGCCGGTGATCGGCGTCAGTGGCCTGCTGACACTTTCTCCCTTGGCAATACGCGAGATCCACACTGCGACAGGGTTACCCGTGTTAACTCTGGCGCAACTGGAAAGCGCCGAAATTGCCCAGGCAATGATGGATAACCTCATCTCAATCATGCCTGTGCTGAAAGCGGGTTAATTCCAGGCATTCCGTTTGATTTTGATAAGGAAAGTAAGGTAGGGCAGAGAGCGGGTTTCACTCGCCCTCTGCTCTACCTTTTGTTGTGTTTTAATGGCGGGTGTTGTTTTTAACGAACATGGGAATAAATAAGCCGGGCATTATTACGCCGCAGGATTTCCCTCGTCTTGCTGCCCGCAAGCACCGGAAGAAAGTTGCTCACTCGCGCCCCATCCTTAAGCTTCTCCAATTCCGCGTTATAAATTTTTTCCACTTCCTCGTCCGGCACACCGCTGGCCTCTGCGATACGGTGTATAAAACCCAAGTGTCTCTGGGATTCTTTCTTGTCGATGATGTCTCCATTCATGTGTTTACTCCTCCGTTTCATTTTGTCCTTAATCTCGCTGAAAATGTGGCATCAGACGCACAGCTACCACCGCTTTTACGCCATCGCCCGCTGACCCACAACAGACTCAGTTCGGTGCGGCAAAAAAGCGGACTTGGGTTCGCGGTTCTCGCGCATCCCTGCGCCCACTGCACTTGGGCATCCTGCCCGGCGCAGGTGCGTGCCTATCAGGATCATGCGCATAACATGCTCCGCCGCCGCCTCCAAAAGGCGAGGGGCATCTTCAATGGCCTCGGCAAGGGTGCAGGGGGCCTCCATAATGCTCGAATAAGCATCAATACCGCATTCCAGATTGACACAAGCATTTTTGCCAATAGTTCCCGCCAGGGTAATCACCGGCAATCCGTATTTCTTGGCGCGGCGCGCGACCTCGGCGGGAATTTTTCCGCGCGGGGTTTGAAAATCAATGGCTCCCTCTGCGGTAAATACTACATCGGCCTGAGCCAGCAGGCTATCGAGTTCCAGGTATTGCATCACAATCTCATAGCGTGGGTGTAATCGTGCCCCGAGCAAGGCACATAATCCCGCACCCAAACCACCGGAGGCACCTCCACCTGGCATGCCGCGCACATCGATCCCTGTAGCATCCTTGAGCACTCCGGCATAACGATCGAGCGCCGCGGCGAGCCGTTCGACGGTCTCCGGCGAGGCGCCCTTTTGCGGGCCAAAGACGCGCGCCACTCCATTAGGGCCACACAACACGTTGTGCCAGTTGCACGCCACATCGATGCGTACCTGGTCAATGCGCGGATCACGGCTCGAGAGATCAATCCGCGCCAGCCTGGTCAGCGCGCCGCCGCCCCGGCCGATCTCCTTGTTGGTGTTGTCCAGCAGGCGTATGCCGAGTGCCTGAGCCATGCCGGCGCCGCCGTCGTTGGTGCCGGAATCTCCGCAGCCGATCAGCAAACGTTCCGCACCAGAATTAAGCGCGGCCTTGATCAACTCGCCCACACCAAATGTGGTGGTGACAAAAGGGTCACGGCACTCACGTGGCACCAGGCGCAACCCGGCGGCAGCGGCCATCTCCAGCACAGCGGTTTTGGGTCCCTCTCCGCCGAGAAAACCAAAGTGCGACTGCACAGGCTGGCCGATCGGGCCGGTGACTACAACGTCGTGCAGCGTTCCGCCCGTGGCTGCAACCAACGCCTTGGTAAAGCCTTCGCCGCCATCCACCAAGGGGGCTTTCATGATCCTGGCTTCGGGCAACACCCGCAGCACTCCGGCAGCGATGCAGTCCGTCACCTCATCGGCACCCAGACTCTCTTTAAAGCCAGACGGTGCTATCAATACATTCAATTTCATAAATAAGTCCTCCTTATGATCAATCACGATGCGCATCAACAGCGACCGCCGACGTCTGCGCAGATGAAGGTTGCCCTTCCGTCCACGTCGGTGCCTGATGCACCTCGGCCGGGTTAGGCAAAAACTCCAGTCCCAGATAAGGCCAAACAAAAAAGGCGAATGCCACGAGCAATACGAAATGCACCGGCAGCAGCACGGCGCTCAATCGCAGCAGATCCTGTGCGGTATAGGTGGGCGTCTCGATCTGGCCAAACAGGGAGACGGGTTTTGCGCTGACCATCAGCGTCAGGCAAAAACCGGCCGCCGCGGTGGAGATAAACGCCAGTCCCGCCGGCTGATATCCCAGCGATAAGCCCAGCAAAACCACCATCGGAATGAGTACCGAGGAGCGCGCGGTGCGCGAATTGATAAGCAGATGCGAGAGTAACGAAACCACCGTAACGACAGAAACCACAAACCACGCAGAGGATGCAGCCCCACCTTGCAGCATTGTGAAGAGGTGATCTACCAGCCATTTGGCGCCACCCGATTCGGTCAAGGACTCGCCTATTTCCATTGTCGCCGCCAGGAAGATCAGCAAGCTCCACTCGACCTTCTTGACGCCCTCCATGAACGAAAACACGCCAAACCGTGGTGCCGTCGCAAGCAAGGCCCCCACAATGGCGACGACGGTATTATTGATGCCGTGCAGCGGTTCTGTGGCCCACAGCGTGACCAGAGCCACCACCAGCATCAACATGGTGCGCTCATGCCTGGAAAATGCCTTTGGATCAGATCCATCGTCCCGCTTTTCAAGTTGCGCCGCACTGAATTGCAAGGGCTTCCGGCGTTCTTCCTTGTTTAAAAAAAGACGCAAGATCAAAAATGTTGAAAGGAAACAACTCACCAGCGCAAACGGCAGACCCCATACCATCCACTCCCAGAAACCAATGTGTTGCCCGGTCATGTGTAGCAGGATATCGGCAGTCACCAGATGGGCGCCCGCACCAATCAGTGATGCGACCGCCGACAGCAAGATCACTGTGGGGAAAAGCAGTGCCAACGCTTTGGTGATGCGCGCATCACCGATAGTGGTGCTCAGCGCAATGAAAATTGGCAACATCAGCGCCGCGCGGCCTGACGTGGAAGGAATGACGAAAGCTGTGACGATAATCGCGGCGTTCAGTGCATAAAACAATTGATTTACAGAGTGTGCTCGAGTGGCTACCGCCATCGTCAAACGGCGCGAGAGGCCTGACGAATTTACCGCTGCGGCGATGATGAATGCCGCAAACAGCAACCAGATCATGGAATCACCCAATGCCTCGAAAAATTCGTTGGGCGCGCCAGTACCTATTACGCTGGGAATTATCGCCGCGACCAGTGCGATGTAAGTATCATTGATCGCGGTGAAGCACCATCCTAAAAGCGCCAGACTGAAAGTAATGAAGGCAAGGCGTGCCCCCACTTTGAGTTCAGGCAACCCGAACCAGATGGCGGCCGTGATCACCACCGCTGCCAGACTAACGGCTATTAGCCGGTAATGCCGCTGAAATGGCCACCCGGACTGCTCCGTTGCTGGCAGTTTGCTCATTCCTTGGGACATAATCATTTTGATTGCCTCTCCATGGCGCTTTATGACACTTTTGTTTCGCACTTCGTCCCTGGCTGCATTTTTAACCCGGGGTTTAGTGGCTGATTTCTCGCCAAAATATCCGGGCCTTCCATTCGAGCCAGACAAACATTGCAATATCGTGACTGAATTGTGACGAAATTATTACAAGTCAACTATTGGATATTTCATCCGGAAAATCAGAGGCTATCCGTAGCTAGATCAGGGTTTTCCCGTAGATGGAGCAAAAATTAACGGCGGGGGATCAGGGGGTGAGATGTCGCCATGACATGAATGGCGAGCTTATTTCCCACAGCATTTTGACTCGGGGCAAGGCGGGCGAGTCCATGGATGGAGAAGTTTGAGTGACGCACGGAACAGTCTCCGAGGAGGCGCCATGGTGGGATTGAGTCGCGGTTTGAAGCCTGTAGTGGCGAGCCGGTTAAGATGTTGTCACGCGCGGATCGAAGTCAGTCGATGTTTTTTCCCATGTGATGCCTTAGTGGCGACGGTAACAAGCAGTTTATCGAATTTAGCTCGAATCTGCCGTAAACATTAGGAGAGAAATCCATTTTTACGCGATAGGTCGCTAGGATTATTGGTGCCCCGGATACGATTTGAACGTACGACCTTCCCCTTAGGAGGGGGATGCTCTATCCAGCTGAGCTACCGGGGCGTGAAGAGAGGAGTCAATGATGCCCCGGCTTGGGCGGGATTGGTGGAGCCGAGGAGGATCGAACTCCCGACCTTCGCATTGCGAACGCGACGCTCTCCCAGCTGAGCTACGGCCCCAAAAGTGGGTTGGCTTGAGTGACAAAAAAGCCGGACATCTAAAATTATGCCGCATTGTACCATTGGGATATGTTGGAGGCTATCCACCCTTAGGCATTTTTTTGATGTGCTCCCGTTCCAGGGCGATGATATAGCGCTGGATGATTTTCTGTTGCGGTGCCGGTAGATTAATGAAGCGGCAACCGAGGCGGACAGGGATGTTGTTGTCCTTGCTGCGGATGGAGCGGATTTCCAGGGCACATGTTACTTCTTCATTCTGCGTTAAGCGAAAGCAGCAGGGCAGGGTGTCGGTGGTTTTGAGCGTGGCAGGCAGTTGCTTGTGCGCGACCCGGATGGAAAGGCCGCCTACCGAAAGGTCTTGCAACTCCCCCTTTATTGCCTGGTTTTCCTCATGGATAAGAGTTACTGGGACAGGTTGTGCTACCCCTGTTTTGACGCGGTAAGAAGCGCGTTGTTGCAGGTAGTCGATCTCCGATGGCAGTGCCAGGTTGTAATAGGCAATGCCGGATTCGCGGCCGGCGTCGATCAGTGTGGTGGAAAAGCTGATCCTGGCACCTTCCACACGTGTCCGTGCGCGCAACTCTTTGACATCCAGGAGCAAGGGATGGCCAGTTTCCGGGCTCAGTTCATCTATGACGAGATACGCGCGCTCTTCGTTTATTTCAAGTATGGCACTGTTGTAGTTCTTGTCCGAGCCGGGCAGGGTGATAGTGAGCATTGCGCGCTGATTTTGGATGCGCTTTAAAAGGCCCATTATGAAGGGGGCAAGAGTGATTCTGTCCATGATTCTCCCGCTAATAATAAAGCACGGATAGGCTCTTATGCTCGTCCCAGCGATTGTGCGCGGGATTTTGGTTGTGTAGCGCCGCTGGCGCTGTAGCAACCCTCGCTTTCAGGAGGGTGTCCGCGCAGGATGGAGAGCGCCCGTTGCACATTGATACGGTTGATGGCGATGACCGCGCCGTTGACCTGATTCTGGTACCGGCACGCGGCGCTTAGCGCGCGAAGCTTCTCCCAGGTGAGGTTTAGGCGGTGAACGCCATGCGGGTCACGTTCACGAATATAACTTTCGATGCCTGCCGGTTCGGCGGAATAGCCAACCGAGCGCAGCATCTCTTCATGCTGTTTGATCAGTATGTCCAGCCGGGAGGCCAGGGGTTGTTTGCCGGCAACGGCCTGCTCGATGGCGGGTATGTCGTTGCCGGCAAGGGCGGCATGTTCTTGCCGCAAGGTATCAAACAGAGCCGATGCGGCGTTGATTTCATGCTCAAACAACGCGCTGATTAGCTGTTGATGTTCCGCCTCGACCATTTGCATATCCTTAGATTTACGCGGCACGCCGGAGGTGCAGTGAGCTTTCGAAGTTCAGGAGTCTATCGGCCACGCGCATAGGGTTAATCTCAAATGCGCCACTTGCGATGGCTTGCTTGACGCCTTCGACGCGGTGAATATCGACCACGGGCAGAGCGGACAGTGTCTTTTCCAGGCCGCGCAGCCGTGCGGCGGTGTCCGTGAAGCTGACAGTATCCACCGTGGAGGATTTGCCGGTCTCCCGCTGCGCCGCGTTGGGCTGGCGGACTGCAGACGCTTCGGCAGCGGCCGCTGGAGTCGAATTGACGGGTGATTTTCCGGTGATTTCAATGGGCATGTTCTATACCTCTTCAGATGCTGTGCATAGGATAGCGGCTGATTCGGCGATTACTTTAAGTCGTGCATGCACAGCAAACAAAATAGTCAATTCCCCGTCACTTTAACCATTCCCTCAGCAATTACCGTTCCCTCAATGACCCGTTGTGATGCGAGATTGCGGACCTGGATTAATGCCCCGGCGCTGCCGTCCATGAGTGATTTTCCTGTCATGCGTACTTCGATTCCAGCGACTTCCGCGAGAATGGTGACTTGTTTTCCCCGGCGGACTATGATCGGGGCCTCAAGCATGGCGGGAGTATATACGGCGCCGGCGTTTATCGAGTGTTTCAAAGTCATGCCGAGGATTTGTTCTGGCATGCTTAGGTAACTGCCGGAAAGGGAGGCTACGTTCACTTCGACGGACTGGAAATCCTGGGTGGTTATCTGGCTGCCACGGTTCATGGCGTGGCTGGCAACCAAGACCGGCGCAAAAATTTTGACGGTGACGGGCACATACAATGACCAAGTCTTCGGGCTATGGCAACGTATCCCAACGCTGGATGAACCCAGAATACGGCTACCAGATGGCAGGAATGCCTCCAGTTTGTCCTCGCACCGAGATAGACGTAAGCGAGCGTCCAGTGCGCCAACCTCCACATATGGCACTGTAGGCGGGCTCTGGATTTGTTGTAGCACGAAAGCTTTGGCGATTTCGCGCAGCGAATCATGGGATTGATACGTTTCGGCATGGGCTTGCCGTGGCAGTGATGTGAATGCTGCGAAAAAAATAACTATCAAGAGATCTGTACGGTATGGCATGCCCCTGAGTAAGCAAAATATGAGCCAATCGGAATTTGAGAATGGTGCCCTGTGATTTATGAAATATCCGGGTTAAGTATCGAGTTGCCGTGCCGATACTTCGCATATCAATAAATGACGTTCTTAAGGAGAATGGCATGGCAAGCATGTTGGATGATGTGGACAAGCGTACCCAGATGGTGGGGCAGAATCGGCTGGAGCTGTTATTGTTCCGGTTGAATGGCACACAGCACTTTGGCATCAATGTCTTTAAGGTGCGTGAAGTTATTCAATGTCCTCCGCTGGCGCATTTGCCAAAGGCCCATCCTTCAATATGTGGCGTTGCTACCATACGCGGAAAAACCATCCCCGTGATTGACCTGTCCATGGCTATAGGCTTGGCGCCAATGGTAGATCCGACGCGTGGTTATGTGATTGTCACGGAATATAACCGATCGGTACAGGGGCTATTGGTAAATGGCATGGAACGTATCGTCAATATGAATTGGGAGTCGGTGCTGGCGCCGCCCAAAGGCACGGGTTCCAGCAGTTATCTGACGGCAGTGACGCGGCTCAATGACCAATTGATCGAGATCCTTGATGTGGAGAAAGTATTTGCCGAGATTATCCACTGTTCCATGGAGATTTCCGGGGAATTGGCTGAAGAGGGTGATGCGCAACATGGCATACAACCGCATGTGTTGATTGTGGATGATTCCAGTGTGGCGCGGAATCAGATCAAGCGCACTCTTGAGCAGATCAAAATTTCGTATACCCTTGCGCCGGATGGCCGTGAGGCGCTGGAGCTGTTGAAAAAATGGGCTGATACTCAAGACCCTCTCCTGCAGCGTCTGAGCCTGGTGATTTCCGATATTGAAATGCCTGAAATGGACGGTTATACGTTGACGACCGAGATCCGCAAGGACGAACGTTTACGCGGCCTCTATGTCATGCTGCATTCGTCATTAAGTGGCGTATTCAATGACGCCATGGTGAAAAAGGTTGGCGCGGATGAGTTTATCGCAAAATTCAGTGCAGATGACCTTGCAGCGGCGGCCTTGAAGAGGATAAAGTCGTACAGCGCGGGGAAAATGCAGGCCGCCTGAGTATTTCATGAGCACCATCTATCGCATGGTGTATGCGGATTGCCAAAGCGCAATGGTCGATTAAATTGCCAGGGAGTCCCGTGCCAAACCAAACTATCCCTCCTCAAGAGTATGCAGCCTTTTGCAGTTTTCTTGAGTCCGCCTGCGGTATTACGCTAGGCGACAACAAACACTATTTGGTGATCAGCCGCCTGAACCGGCTCTTGGAGGAGGCAGGAATCCCGTCAATTGGCGAACTCGTGGCACGTCTCGAACGTGATGCAAAATCCGGTTTGCGCGAACGCATTGTGGATGCCATGACGACCAACGAAACCCTCTGGTTTCGTGATCAGGCGCCTTTCGAGATACTCAAGGGACACATTCTGCCGGAGCTGGCGGGAAAGTCCGTACGTCCGGCGCGGATCTGGTCGGCGGCTTGTTCGTCAGGGCAAGAACCCTATTCCATTAGTATTGTGGTACAGGAGTATTTGAGCGGTAAGCCGGGCAGTTTTCCCGCAGGGGTGCAGATATCCGCCACTGATATCTCACCCACCATGCTCAAGGATGCCAAGTCGGGGCTATACGATTCCATGGCGTTGGCACGTGGCATGTCTGATGAACGTAGGAAGCGATTTTTTGACCTAAAAGGTTCCCTGTGGGAGGTCAAAAATGAAATACGCAAACGTGTCACTTTCGCGGAATTAAATCTGATGAAAAAAGATTATTCCGGGCTGGGTAAGTTTGACGTGATATTTTGCCGCAACGTGTTGATCTATTTCTCCAGCGACCTTAAGAGAGACATCATTGCGCGTTTTTCTCAGGCGCTGGTGCCGGGAGGTTATCTATTTCTTGGGGCATCCGAATCCGTATCAAACTATTCAGATGCTTTTGACACCGTTCGCTGCCAAGGTGGAATGGTGTATCGTCTCAAAAAGAAGTAAATACCCCGGCAGGGATGGAAACCCGCGCCTGCAAGGTTTGCCGCAAGGCGGAAGTATATTGCCGCAGGATACGAACTCTCTCCTCTCTTTTCAATATAACTCCTTGTTTTAATATGTTATATAAATGTTGGCACAGACTCTGCATTAATCCTTGGCAAGTATAGTAAGGATGGAGTCAAGCGATGCCAATCAATCTCGATAAAGCATTAGGAATACACCCCCAGGCTCTGGCTTTGCGCGCGCACCGCGCGGAAGTTCTGGCGGCCAATATGGCCAATGCGGATACACCAAATTACAAGGCTAAGGATATCGACTTCAAAGCGGTGTTGAATCAGGCCAGGGATCAATCAAGTAGCGATGCCGCAGCGTTGATGCGCACCAATGCGGCACATCTTTCCACTGGTTTTGATGGATCCTCTGATTCAGTGATGTACCGCGTCCCGGATCAGTCGTCTCTGGATGGAAATACCGTCGACGACCAGGTAGAGCAGGCGGAGTTTGCCCGCAATGCTATTCAATATCAGGCCTCACTTTCATTCCTCAATGGCAAGATAAAAACATTAATGACGGCTATCAGGGGCGATTAATCCATGTCTTCTTTCAAAATATTTGATATTGCAGGTTCGGGAATGAGCGCGCAGTCGCTGCGCCTCAACGTGACGGCCAGCAATCTGGCCAATGCCGAGAGCATCAGCGGCAACGCAGCGGGTGTGTATAGAGCACGTGAGCCGGTCTTTTCGGCGGTAATGGATAAGCTGGCCGGTGATGATGCCGCCAGTGTGCGTGTTTTGGGCGTGGTTGAAAACGACGCGCCAGTGCAAAGCCGTTATGAGCCGGGTCACCCGCTGGCGGATGCGCAGGGCTATATCTATCTGCCGAATGTGAATGTGGTAGAGCAAATGGCTAATATGATTTCCGCCTCCCGCTCTTATCAGAACAATGTGGAGGTGATGAATACCTCCAAACAGCTTTTGCTGGCAACGCTGAGGCTGGGCCAGTAAGCAGTCGTCCAAGGAGAATAGTTATGAGTACAAAAATTGATACCGGCACGCTGGAAAGCCTGGGTCTGACGAAGAAACCGGAGCAGGCGCCAAACAATAATCGTCTGGGACAGGATGAGTTCCTGAAACTGATGGTTACTCAGTTGAAAAACCAGGATCCCATGAAGCCTATGCAAAACGGTGAATTCATGGGGCAGATGGCGCAGTTTAGTGCCGTGACGGGTATTAAAGAATTGCAAACCTCGTTCAGCCAGTTTGCAACCGCAATGCAATCCAGCCAGGCGCTACAGGCCTCGGCACTGGTGGGCCGGTCGGTGCTGGTGCCGGGCGAGGCGGGTGTGCTGGCACAAGGCGGTAGTTTGAGTGGAGCGGTGGATTTGCCTGCCAGTACATCAGGTGTTTCGCTGTCGGTCTATAACCAGGCCGGCCAGGTGGTCAGACGCCTGGAAATGGGGCCGCAGCCTGCTGGGCTGGCCAGCTTTACGTGGGATGGCAAGACCGATGCCGGGGATACCGCGCCGGCAGGGAAATACAAGGTCGGTGCCAGCGCGACGATGGAAGGCAGAACGGCGGCGGTTGACACGCTGATGGCTGCGACGGTTGAGAGTGTCACGCTCGGACGGGGAGCTCAGGGACCGACGTTGAATGTAACTGGATTGGGTCCTCTGGATTTATCCAGCGTCCGGCAGATTATGTGATCAGGTTTTTACAAGAGGATAAATGATATGCCATTTCGTATTGCTTTAAGCGGTATTAACGCAGCATCAGCCGAACTGAAAGTCATAGGTAACAACGTAGCCAATGCAAGCACGACCGGATTCAAAAAATCGCGCGCCGAATTTGCCGACGTTTATGCAACAAGCAACCTTGGTATTTCTCAGAATGCTATCGGCAGCGGTGCGCGCGTGGCGGCGGTAGCGCAGCAGTTCACCCAGGGGAATATCGGCTTCACCAACAACAATCTCGACCTTGCCATTAACGGGCAGGGATTCTTCGTTCTGAATGACGGCGGTGTGCCGGCTTATACCCGCTCCGGCGCGTTCCAGGCGGATCGTGAAGGCTATATAGTCAACAGCCAGAATCAGCGTTTAACGGCATTTCAGGCTGATGTGAATGGTAATATTACCGGTTCGCGTGGTGACTTGCAGTTAAGCACGTCGGATATCTCGCCGCGCGCATCGACGGCTGTCACTGTGGCCGCCAACCTCAATGCCAATGCCACACCGTTTGCACCGTATCCAGCCTTGCCGGCGTTTGACCGCACTGATCCGACCAGTTACACCAACTCAACTGCGGTGACTCTCTACGACTCACTGGGCAACGCAAATCTCGGTACGATGTACTATCGCAAGACAAGCAATGCCAACGAGTACGAATCTCATCTATGGATGACCAATGGCGCGGGTACGCCGATTGAGGTTGTTCCGAACGGTAATGTAGCGGGGCAGCCCGCCAACCTGACCTTTTCGTCTACCGGTGGAATCACATCGGTCACGCCTTCTCTGGCGGGCGCGCTGACGGTTGATTACGCCCCAGTTAATCCGCAGACCGGTGCGGCGAACATGTCGTTCGATGTGAATTATTCTAAAACTACACAGTATGGTAGCCCTTTCAGTGTCAACGCCCTTACTCAAGATGGGTTTGCCACGGGCCGTTTGAGCGGAATTGACATTAGTGACACAGGCATTGTGCAGTCACGTTTTACGAATGGCCAATCACGTGCCCTGGGACAAGTTGCCACGGCCAATTTCAGTAATCCCCAGGGGCTGCGCCAGTTAGGTGACACCGCCTGGGCCGAGACCTATGATTCGGGTGCAGCACTGGTTGGTCAACCGGGCTCGGGTAGTCTAGGTTTGGTGCAATCGGGTGCGCTGGAAGGATCGAACGTGGATCTTACGGAACAATTGGTCACCATGATTACAGCGCAACGTAATTTTCAAGCCAATGCGCAGGTGATTACCACCGCAGATGCGATTACCCAGACCATTATTAATATCCGCTAAAAATAATTAATCGAGAGCGATAACCATGGACCGCATGCTTTATGTAGCAATGTCCGGTGCCAAGCAGACCATGCTTGCGCAGGCGGTGAACACCAATAATCTGGCGAATGTGAATACCACAGGGTTTCGCTCTGATCTTGAGGCGTTTCGCAGCCTGCCGGTGTATGGCCCAGGATACCCTAGCCGGGTGTATGCGCAGACGGAAACGCCGGGTACGGATTTGCTTGCAGGGACATTATCCACCACCGGACGTGAACTTGATGTCGCGGTTAATGGTGCGGGATGGATCGCTGTGCAGGCCGCAGATGGCAGTGAGGCATACACCCGTGCCGGTGATTTGCGTGTGACGGTCAACGGCCAGCTGGAAACCGGAGCGGGGCGTCCGGTGATGGGCAATGGCGGGCCGATTGCCGTACCGCCATTCGAGAAGCTGGAGATCGGCGCCGATGGCACAATCTCGATCCGACCCGTAGGGCAGGCGGCGAACGCATTGGCGGTGGTAGACAGGATCAAGCTGGTTAATCCACCACTGGGCCAAATGGAGAAAGGCACGGATGGCTTGATGCGCGTTAAGGACGGGAAGAGCGCCGTGGCAGATGCGGCGGTACAGTTGTCCAGCGGCGTACTCGAGTCGAGCAACGTCAACGCCGTGGAGGCGATGGTGAGGATGATCGAGCTGGGTCGTCAGTTCGAAACGCAGATCAAGATGATGCGCGCCGCACAGGAAAATGATGCAGCGTCGGCGCAATTGATGAGAATGGGTTAGAAATCTTCCACGATTTCTTTTTAACCAGATTTTTTTTTAAAAAAGGAATACGCAATGAATCCCGCACTATGGATTGCCAAGACCGGCCTCGACGCACAGCAGACGCGCATGGCGGTGATTTCCAACAATCTGGCCAACGTCAATACCACCGGCTTCAAGCGCGGCAGGGCGGTGTTCGAGGATCTGCTTTACCAGAATGTACGCCAAGTGGGCGCGCAAAGCACTCAAGAGACAGCATTGCCGTCTGGCTTGATGCTAGGTACTGGCGTGCGCACGGTGGCTACGGAAAAGCTGTTTACGCAAGGCAACATTGTGCAAACCGGCAATCCCCTGGATATGGGGATACAGGGGCGCGGTTTTTTTCAGGTACTGACGCCGGATGGCACGCTGGGCTACACGCGCGATGGTTCATTTCAGGTGAATGCGCAAGGGCAACTTGTTACCGCCAGCGGCTACGTGGTGCAGCCCGCGATCAGCATTCCTGAAAATGCACAGAGCATCACCGTGGGTTCCGATGGCACGGTGGGAGTGCTATTGCCGGGTTCAACCGCACCGACGCAGGTGGGCTCAATCCAGTTGGCGGATTTCATCAATCCCGTCGGCTTGATGCCGGTTGGCCAGAATGTATACCGCGAGTCTGCCGCCAGCGGCTCTCCACAAACCGGTGCGCCGGGTATTACAGGGTTGGGTACCTTGGCACAGGGCTCAGTGGAAAGTTCCAATGTCAATGTTGTGGAAGAGCTGGTCAATATGATCGAAACCCAGCGTGCCTATGAAATGGACTCCAAGGCGATTGCCGCCGCAGATCAGATGTTGAAGTTTGTGACAAATAATTTGTAAGAACAGTAGCCGACGGCAAGGATGTTGCATATTTCTAAGTGTAGACGGGTTTCAGTGAGTACAGAGATCACAAATGAAACAGATCTGGAAAAGTTTTCGTGTCTTGTTGGGGTTGCTGATGCTGGCGGGTTGTACTACCACGCCGCCGCAGAGTGATCCCGCCTATGCGCCGGTGCGCCCCGCCGCGCCGCCGCCCGCCACGCGAAGCAATGGTGCCATTTATCAGACAGGGTATGGGCTTGCACTGTTCGAGGACAATAAGGCGCGCCGTGTCGGCGACATACTTACAGTGATACTGGTAGAAAAGACTGATGCCAGCAAGAAAGCGGGTACGAATTCCAAGAAAAAGACCGGTGTGGATGTTTCCGCCCCCGTCATTTTAGGGTCTGCGCTGACATTCGGTGCGCCGGGGCTGATCCCGCTGGCAAGCAACGTCAATAATGATTTTAGCGCCAAGCTGAATTCTGACCAGAGTTTTTCGGGTCAAGGCGATAGCAGTCAAAGCAACAGCCTGAATGGACGCATCAGCGTCACGGTGTCCGAGGTCTTGCCTAATGGAAATCTGGTGGTGCGTGGCGAAAAGCTGCTGGCTATCAATCAGGGCAACGAATATGTGCGGTTTTCCGGAATCGTTCGCCCAGTCGATATTCAACGCGACAACACCTTACTGTCGAGTCTGGTGGCGGATGCCAAAATCACCTATGCCGGTGACGGCGTGATTGCCGATTCCAACACCTCGGGATGGCTGGCGAGATTCTTTAACAGTGGTTGGTGGCCTTTTTAATAACAGGTTGGGCGTATGAATAGATTTGCCCTGAAATTACTGCTGCTGTCCTGGCTGGTCTCATTGACCGGCTTCGCCCATGCCGAGCGCATCAAGGATGTCGCATCCGTGGATGGCGTGCGCGTCAACCAACTGGTGGGCTACGGTCTGGTGGTGGGGCTGGACGGCAGCGGCGATCAGACCACGCAAGCGCCATTCACCGTGCAAAGCATGAAAAGCATGTTATCGCAATTTGGCATTGTGTTGCCGCCCACTGTAAATCCCCAGCTCAAAAATGTCGCGGCAGTTTCCATCCATGCCGAATTGCCGCCGTTTGCCAAACCGGGACAGACCGTGGACATTACCGTCTCGTCACTGGGTAATGCCAAAAGCCTGCGCGGCGGTAGTCTGCTTATGACGCCGCTCAAGGGCGCGGATGGCCAGGTGTACGCCATCGCCCAAGGCAATCTGGCAGTGGGTGGCCTGGGCGTGTCTGGCAGCGATGGATCGAAAATCACCGTGAATGTTCCCAGCGTGGGGCGGATTCCCAACGGCGCCACGGTGGAGCGTCCCGCGCCCACCTCGTTTGGTGATTCCGATTCGCTGGTGTTCAATCTGCATACCTCCGATTTCACTACCGCCAAACGTTTGGCGGAATCCATCAACACCGCCATCGGTGCGGGTACGGCTCAGCCGCTAGATGGCTCGTCGATCAAGGTTGCCGCCCCTCAGGATCAAGCGCAGCGCGTGGCATTTATCTCCGTGCTGGAAAATCTAACGCTGGAGCCCGGCGAAGGCGCCGCCAAAGTCATCATCAACTCGCGCACCGGAACCGTGGTGATCGGCAGTCATGTGCGCGTCACGCCCGCCGCTGTGTCGCATGGCAATCTGGTGGTCACCATTTCGGAAAGGCCGCGCATCAGCCAGCCTGGCGCGTTCTCGGGCGGCTCCACGGTGGTCGTGCCCACCTCGGAGATCCAGGTTAAAGAGGAAAACCGCCGCATGTTTTTGTTTGACCCCGGCGTTTCTCTGGGTGATATCGTGCGCGCCGTCAACCAAGTTGGCGCGGCGCCAGGCGATCTGGTGGCGATACTCCAGGCGCTGAAAGAAGCGGGCGCGTTGCGCGCGGAATTGATAGTGATTTGAAGCCTAAAAGAAATGATACCCAGCCCAGACATTTACACCGATTTTCAAAGCTTGGCTCGCCTTCGCACCCAGGCGCGTGAAAATTCCCCCGAGGCATTGCGTGCGGTTGCCAAGCAATTTGAGGGGATTTTTTTGCAGATGATGCTGAAAGGAATGCGCGAGGCCAGCCTGGGTGACGGCATCATGGACAGCGAACAGACCGAATTTTATCAGGGCATGTTCGATCAGCAATTATCCACGACCCTTAGCCAGGGGCGCGGTATGGGGCTGGCGGATATGCTGGTGAAACAGCTTGGCGGAAAGCTTGCCGCGACAGCGAAGGATGGCGATAAAAATATTTCCGGGCTGTCCGTGCCACGCGAAATTCCGGCGGTAGCAGTGGCTCCATCACCACCCTCATTCAGTTCCCCCGAAGAATTCGTGAAATCACTTTGGCCCCACGCGCAACAGGCTGGCAAGGAACTTGGCGTTGCACCTGCGGCGTTGCTGGCCCAGGCGGCGCTGGAGAGCGGGTGGGGGCAGTCTGTCATGCGTCATCCCGATGGCCGCAGCAGTCACAACCTGTTTGGCATCAAGGCTGATGCCCGTTGGCAGGGAGAGCGTCTCTCCATGCCAACACTGGAGTACACCGATGGCAAGGCGGTCAGGCGCAATGAGGCATTCCGCTCTTACGATTCGTTTTCCGCCAGTTTCACCGATTATGCCAATTTTCTGCGCGCCAATCCGCGCTACGGTCAGGCGTTGGCTGTGGCGGGCGACCCACAGGCGTTTGCCAATGCCTTGCAGGATGCGGGCTATGCCACTGACCCTGCCTATGCGCGCAAAATCAGCGCGATTCTGCACGGTGACACACTTAAGATGTTCAGCAGCAGGCCGATAACATGAACAGTAGGGGCAGATTTAGAGTCTGCCCTTGTGAATATTAATGAGGTTTTGCCATGCCCGTCGGTGACTCACTTGCCATAGGTATTTCCGGACTGCTGACAGCGCAGCGCTCACTGTCAACAGTGAGCCAGAACATCAGCAACGTCAACACTGAAGGCTATAGCCGTCAGCGTGTGGATGTCGTTACCAGTACGCCGCAATTTTCCGGCGATGGCTACGTGGGCACGGGTGTGGCAGTCGGTGGCGTGCGGCGCCTGTACGATGACTTCCTCACTGCCCAGGTGCAAACGAACACGGCTTCCTATAGCCAGACGGAAAATTATTACACACTCACCAATCGCGTCGACAACTTGCTGGCTGATCCTCAGGCAGGCCTCACGCCCGGCCTGCAAAGTTTTTTCAACGCCGTCCAGGGCGTCGCAAACGACCCAAGTTCAGGCGCGGCGAGGCAGGTGCTGCTGTCCGAGTCTGGCTCATTGGTTGATCGGTTTCATTACATGGACCAACGCCTTGGCGAATTGCGTAATGGTGCAAATGCCGAGGTGCAAAATCGTGTTACCGAAATTAACGGCCTTGCCCAGTCGCTTGCCAGTGTAAACCACGATATTTCCGTCGCCCCTGGCAGAGCATCGGGAAACCTGCCGAACGACCTTCTTGATAAGCGTGATGCGTTGATTGCGCAATTGTCGGAACGTGTCGCCGTCACCACCGTGCCGCAAGACGATGGCTCTCTTAATGTCTTTATCGGCAATGGGCAGGCGCTGGTTGCTGGGTTTCGTGCGCAATCCCTGAGTGTGATGAGCAACCAGTTCGATGCGACGCGACTGGAAGTCGGTTACCAAATGGGCACGGATACAATCAATATTTCGAATCAATTGAGCGGCGGAAAGTTGGGCGGCGTGCTGGATTTCCGCAACCGCGTGCTGGATGTGGCGCAAAATACCCTGGGCCGCGTAGCGATTGGTCTGGCAGACAACTTTAATGACCAGCATAAGCTCGGCCAGGATTTGAACGGCGCGCTGGGCAGTGATTTTTTTAAGGCGCCCAATCTCCAGGTTCAGGCAAGATCGCTCAATACCGGCACCAGCGCGGTGACGGCCACGCTGGCGGATGCCAACGGGTTGACCACCAGCGATTACCGCTTGACTTATACAGGCAGCAACAACTACACGCTCACCCGACTTTCCGATAATCAAACATCCGCCATAAATACCGGTGGTAGCTATCCCTATGCCAGCGCGGCGATTGACGGGTTTTCGCTGAACATCACCGCAGGTGCGGCGGTCAACGACAGTTTTTTGATCCAACCCACGCGCCAGGGCGCGCAGACCATCGGCATGGTGATCAACGACGCCAAAAGCATCGCCGCCGCCGCGCCGATACGCACATCCGCCGCTCTGGCGAATACCAGTGCCGCCACCATCAGCCCTGGTGTGGCGAGTGCGCAAGATCCTGATCTGCGCAACACAGTAAGCATCACATTTACCTCACCCGGACTCTTTAATGTCGTTGACGCAACCAACGGTACGCTTGCGACGAATGTTCCCTATGTCTCCGGTCAGGCCATCAGCTACAACGGCTGGACGGCAATGATCAGTGGTTCTGCCGCAGCAGGTGATGTATTTTCTGTCGGCGCAAATACCGGTGGCGTGAGTGACAACCGTAACGCGTTGCTGCTGGGCCAATTGCAGAAACAACAAAGTCTGGGAGGCGGCACAGCCACATATCAGGACGCCTATGGTGAACTGGTAGCCAATATTGGAACACAAGCCCATCAAGCGGATATTACCCGCAATGCGCAAGATGTATTGCGCAAGCAGTCGATAGAGGCGCGCGATGCCGTATCAGGCGTCAATCTTGACGAAGAGGCCGCCAACATGGTGCGCCTGCAGCAGGCTTATCAGGCTGCCGCGCAGGTGATTTCAACGACGGACAATCTCTTCCAAACCCTTATGGGCGCAATCAGGAGATAATATATGCGTATCTCCACCAATCAAATGCAGCAGCAAGGCGTAAATTCCATGCTGGAGCAGCAGGCCCTGCTCGCCAAAACGCAATTACAAGTTTCCACCGGCAAGCGCATCCTCACCCCGGCGGATGATCCCGCCGCTGCGGCACAAGTGTTGAACTTGATGCAGGAAAAGGAAGTCACCGGACAGTATCAGTCAAATGCCGACGCGGCACGTGGGCGGCTCTCGCTGGAAGAACAGGCTTTGACGGGTGCGGGTGATGTAATGCAGCGGCTGAAGGAGTTGGCGATTCAGGCCAACAACAGCACCCTTAATAATGCAAATCGCGCCAGTATAGCGGCAGAAGCGCGGCTTAGGCTGGATGAGTTACTGAGCCTGGCCAACACCAGGGATGCTAATAACGAATATCTGTTCTCGGGCTACCAGGGAACCACCCAACCTTTCAATCGCAACGCCGCAGGCGGCTTCGACTATAACGGTGACGAGGGGCAGCGCTATTTACAGATAGGGCCGACACGCCAGGTAGCGGTTGGCGATTCAGGCACCGATGTTTTCCGCGCCATCCGCAATGGCAATGGTATTTTTAGCGCGCAGGAAAGCCCGGCCAACATCGGCAGCGGCGTGATCGACCCCGGCACAGTCAGCGGTACCTTTGTGCCGGATAGTTATACCATTTCCTTTGTGCAGGTGTTGCCTACCGATCCTGTGACCTACACCGTCACGGGTGCCGTGAGTGGCGCAGTGGCCGCGGGCACCTATGCCGCGGGCAGCAGTATCGCGTTTGGCGGTGCTAAAGTTCAAGTGAAGGGCTCCCCTGCCAACGGCGATAGCTTCACGGTGGCCCCCAGTGCCAATCAGGATATCTTTACCACCGTGCAAGATTTTGTACAGGCATTGGAGACACCCGTCACCAATCCAGCATCTCAGGCGCATTTTAATAATGCCATGAGCCGTGTTTTAGGTGATCTGGATAATGGCCTGACGAATATTCTCGACGTGCGTGCCAAGATAGGGGCGCGGATGAATGCGATTGATGCCCAGAAAGGTATCAATGATGGTTTTACACTCCAGGTGCAGCAAACCCTGTCCAATCTCCAGGATCTTGACTACGCCGAAGCCGTTAGCCGTCTCAACTTGCAAATGACAGGACTACAGGCGGCGCAACAGTCGTTTATCAAAATACAGGGATTGTCGCTGTTTAATTTCTTGCGGTAACTAATGTAGGGTGGGTTAGCGATTTTTTTGCGTAACCCACCAAGCGTTGCGCAGCAACACAATACTTGTGTGTGCTGTTCATACCGACCTGACAATCTCCAAAAAATCTTTTCTCTTTCTCCTAAAGTTCCCATCCAGAAAGACCGATAACTTTATCGGAAGCGGTGAATATTTCGAATGAGAAATATGTCCGCTAAATATCAACCCCAACCTCACGTGTGGCCCACACTACGCCACCAGAGGATATGAGGAGAAAATATCATGGCTCTTAGCATTAATACCAATGTTGCATCACTGAACGCCCAACGTAACCTCGCAACATCACAGGGAGACCTGGCAACATCGCTGCAGCGCCTGTCTTCCGGTTTGCGTGTCAACAGCGCCAAGGATGACGCCGCAGGCCTTGCCATTGCAGAGCGTATGAATTCACAGGTCAAGGGCATGAACGTCGCCATACGCAACGCCAACGATGCCATCTCCCTGTCTCAGACCGCTGAGGGTGCATTGGGTAAGGTCGGTGACTCCCTACAGCGCATGCGTGAACTGGCAGTGCAATCCGCCAACGCAACAAACTCGGCAAGTGATCGTACCAATCTGCAGGCGGAATATTCGCAATTGAGCTCTGAAGTAACTCGCGTTCTAACCGGCACCAAGTTTAACGGTACCGATCTGCTGAGTACAGCTGCAACCTTGACCTTCCAGGTAGGAGCGAACAATGTCGCCACTGACCAGATAGATGTGGCAACAACAAATGTTTCTACAGGCGCGGGTGTTGCGGCTGCGGTCGCTGCAAATATCAGTACCTCGCAGGCAACTGCTCAAGCTGCCGTCGATAGCCTGGATACCGCCATTGGAGAGATCACCACTGCCCGTTCAACGTTCGGTGCTGCACAGAATCGCTTTGATTCCGTGATTGGTAATTTGCGCGTAGCCTCTGAAAATCAGGCCGCTTCGCGTGGCCGTATCATGGATGCCGACTTTGCCACGGAAACTTCCACCATGACGCGCAACCAGATTCTGCAGCAGGCCGGAACAGCGATGTTGGCCCAGGCCAATGCGCTGCCCAACAGTGTGCTGTCATTGTTGCGCTAAGTCGATAATGGAGCCGCCTGGGCCGGGACGCCCGGGCGGATTTTTCCAGCGATGATATGAGGTAGATATCATGGTATCTAATATTTCTACACAAGTCCCGGCACCTTCTTTTATTTCCAGATTACCAGTTGCATCGAATGTTTCGAAAACGGATGCAGTCAACATCACTGGGGCTGTACAAATTACCAGGCAAGACGATAAAACAGTCCATGAGCCGGAAAAAAGCGTGGATAATACCGATGATCTAAACAAGGCCGTCAGCCATTTGAATGATTATATTCAAAGTTTTCGGCGCGATTTGCACTTCAGTATCGATGATGGAAGCGGCCAGGTTGTTGTTAAAGTGGTAGACACACAAACCAAAGAGGTGATTCGTCAAATCCCCTCCGAAGACGCATTGGCCATGGCGCGCGGATTGGAAAAATCCAATGGCATGTTGTTGCGCGCGCAGGCATGAATCGTATGATCAACATCTCAGGCTAATCTCATGGCAACAATCTCAGCGGCAGGCATCGGTTCCGGACTGGATGTTAATGGGATAGTAACTCAGTTAATGGCGGTGGAGCGTCAGCCTTTGCAGGCTATGGCAGCCCAGGAAACTGCTTACAAGGCTAAGCTCAGTGCCTATGGTTCGTTTAAAAGCGCCTTGTCATCCTTTCAGGATGGGATGCGTGCATTAAGCAGTTCCGCGAAATTTCAGGTATTTTCCGCAACCTCGGCGGATACCAGCGTATATACCGCGTCCTCTTCCGCAAATTCAGCGCCTGGAAGCTATTCCGTCGAAGTGAAACAGTTGGCGCAAGCCCAGAAAATTGTGTCCAAGGGTTTTACCAATGTGACGGACACGGTGGGCACTGGAACGCTGACTATTCAGTTCGGTACGTTTAGCGGTGGTACGTTTACAGCCAATAGCGATAAAGCGGCACAAACCATTACTATCGACAGCGCCCGCAGCAGTCTCGGTGGTGTGCGCGATGCCATTAACGCGGCGAATATCGGCGTAAGTGCTTCCATACTGAATGATGGCAGCGGCAATAAATTGGTGCTTACCTCCAAGGACACGGGGGCTGCAAATAGCATCAAAGTCACGGTGAGCGATACCAGTGATGCCAGCAATACCGATGATGCCGGTTTGTCACAGTTGGCTTATGATCCTGCGGGGACAGCAGGCAACGGGAAGAATTTAACCCAAACCGTGGCTGCACAGAATGCACTTTTGAAAGTGGACGGGATTGACAATATCAGCAAGTCGAGCAATACCGTCACCGATGTTATTCAAGGTGTGACGCTAAATCTTCTCAAGCAAAGTCCCACGAATACGCCCGCCACTCTCACTGTGGCGCGCGATACCACGGCGATCCAGTCCGCGGTGGAAGGTTTTGTCAAGTCATACAACGATATCAATAAAACGATCAGGGACCTCACGGCCTATAATCCCGCCACCAAACAGGGCGCGGTTTTGCAGGGCGACTCCACTACATTGTCGGTAATGTCGCAGATTCGCCGCGCGCTCTCGGCTCCGGTGGCAGGCGCAAGCGGTGCATATACGGTGCTCTCGCAAGCCGGTGTGTCTTTTAAGGCGGATGGTGTGCTCGCGCTTGACTCCGCAAAGCTGCAAAAAGCCATGGAGACTAATTTTAGCGACATTGCCGCGCTTTTTGCCGCGCAAGGCACGCCCAGTCACAGTTTGGTGAGCTTTGTCAGTGCCACTGACAAGACTCAGCCCGGTAGTTATGCCGTGTCGGTTTCTCAAGCTGCGGCACAGGGCTATAACACTGGCGCAAGTAGCGCCGCGTTGGCAAGTACCGCAGGCTCATTCAATACAGCCTTTACCGTAGATGCCAATAACGATACATTCATCCTTAAAATGGATGGCGTTCAATCCGGCGCTATCACCCTTACGCAGGGAAACTACGCTACGGCTGCGGCATTGACGGCGGAGATTCAATCCAAAATCAATGGTGACGCTGCCTTGAAGGCGGCGGGAGTTGCAGCTTCGGTCACGCTGGATAGTTCATCAAACACCCTGAAAATCACTTCTAACCGCTACGGTTCGGCATCCACCGTCGAATTGACGGCGGTGAACACCAATACAGGCACTACCCTGGGATTCAGTGTTGGCGTTGGCGCGGCGGGCCTGGATGTAGCGGGAACTATAAACGGTTTTGCAGCGACTGGCTCCGGGCGCAATCTTACGGGAGCCGCCGGCAATGCCGCCGAAGGGTTGAAGCTGGAAATTATCGGAACCGCTACCGGTAGCCGTGGCACTATCAGTTACTCGCAAGGTTACGCATATCAACTGGATAAACTTATGGGCAAACTTTTAGACAGCTCCGGTTCAATCTCCAGCCGTACAGACGGCATTAGTAGCAGTATCAAGTCTCTTGATGACAGGCGAGATGCCCTGAACCGGCGGCTTGACGATATTGAAAAGCGTTATAGGGATCAGTTCACGGCACTGGATAGCCTGTTGGGGAAGTTACGCAGCACCAGTGATTTTTTGTCTCGTCAGTTGTCGGCGACGAGATAATTCGGATTTTATAAAACGGCGTAAAAACAGTTCCATGAAGGGGTGAGACGTGAGTTACTCAAAGCCACAAGCTGCTTTGCAGCAATACAGTCAGGTAGGTGCACAAACAGGCGTTGCCTATGCCAGTCCACATCGCTTGATTCAGATGTTGTTGGATGGTGCTCTGGATAAAATTGCCCTTGCCCGAGGACATATGTTGCGGGGTGATATTGCCCAGAAGGGCAGTCACATCAGTTGGGCGATTTCGATTGTTGAAGGGCTGCGCATGAGTCTCGACCGACAGGCCGGTGGGGAAGTCGCCCAGAACCTGGGCGCTTTGTACGACTATATGGAGAACCGCCTGCTTGAGGCCAATCTCAAAAATGATCCCGAGATGCTCAATGAAGTATGTGAATTGTTGCATCAGATCAAAGACGCCTGGGACGCTATAGCATAAACGGCGAAAAATTCCGTTCCTGGAGCGCAAGTGTTATCAGGTGGCGCTTCGGTATAATTGGCTTCATCGGACGTGGGAGCATCACCTTTGGCGGCACAAGATATCTTTCAGTTGGACTCCCGCTCTCATGTCGAGCAACTTGATGTTATTCTTGAGTTAAGCCGTAACATGGTGCTCATGGCTCAGATCAAGGATTGGGAAACCCTCGCGTCACTGGAGGAAAGCCGGAGTCACAAGCTGGCCGCTTTTTTTTCTCAACCGGTTCAAGCTGGGGAAGTAGCGGCAGTTGAGGCCGTGATCGCGGATATTCTGGCAATAGACAAACAGATTATTGCCTTGAGCGAAGTGGCGTACCAGGAGGCTGCCGACGGGATACGGCAGCTTAATTATGCCCACCGCGCGGCGCTCGCCTATGAGCAGGGTGAGTGAGAGGATTTGAAACTTGTCCCGCCTGCTGGTATGTTGTTCAATTATGAGCGATACATCAAACCACGGCATTACCGGCCTGACTTATGAGGACGCCCTGCCGTTGCGCTGGGTTGCGGCAAGCGCGGCACCTTCAGATGCTCAGCAGATACGCATCCAGGAATCCAACGCAGAGGTTTTGCGCACAATAACGGTGCTGGAAGAGCATCCGAGTGAGGCCGTCTTAGAGCATGACGCGGCCACTCAAGAGCTACAGCGCATGGATTTCAAGATTAATCTGCTGCTCGATCTGGTGGGTCAGGTGCTTGCGCATCATTCGATTTTGCCTGAACCGCTACCTGTCAGCTTGAGCGCCAAAACCATACAGTGGGATGCACAGGTGGCGCCTGATGTGGGTAGCTATCTTAATGTTGAACTTTTTCTCAGCCGGAAATATCCCCGATCCATTATGTTTTATGGTCAGGTACAGCAGGTGAGCACCGTGCCGGGTGGCTTCAGAATGACGGTGGCGCTTGAGGGGATGAGTGAGGTGGTTCGGGACGGGCTTGAGAAGTTTATTTTCCGGCACCACCGCCGCAGTATCGCCCACGCCCGCCGCGGTTAAAAGATGTGTAGGGTGCGCACGGCGCACCCTACAATTCCTGTTCTTCATTGTCTGCCATAAAGCGACAAAATTTTGACTTCTTCCTCAGTCAGTGCTTAACTACAACACATAATGTATATGTAGTGAGCGGGGGTGTTTCAATGTCGTCATCCGGTGTGTTGATTATTGATGCGGATGAGCAAAGGCGTCTGAATCTCAAGGCCATACTTGAGTTTATGGAATATGGGCCGGTGCATTTAGCGGGCGGCGAGGCCTGGAAAGAAGGGCTTCCGCCGGCCGATGCCATTCTTGCGATTTTGCTTGGCAACTGTGGTTCTGAAGAAACATTAATAAAAGTGTTCCATGCTATTAAGGCGTGGGATTCCCAAATCCCTGTCCTGCTAATGAGCGATGCCAGGGAAGAGGCGCCACCCCCTGAAGAGATCAAGACGGGCGTATTTGGCTATGTCGATACGCCGCCGAAGCAGCGGCAATTGACGGCACTGCTGCAACAGGCGCAGGCATCTCGCGAATCCCCTCGGCAAAAACCTGTGGATCGCTCGCTGGAATTGTTCCGCAGCCTGGTGGGCAACAGCCCAATGATTCGCCAGGTTCGAAAATTGATTGAGCAAGTGGCCAGTTCTGACGCCACTGTATTGATATTGGGTGAGTCAGGCACGGGTAAAGAAGTGGTGGCGCGTAATCTGCATTATTACTCTACCCGTCGCAACAAGCCTTTCGTCCCCATCAATTGCGGGGCAATCCCTGCCGAACTGCTGGAAAGCGAGCTGTTTGGTCATGAGAAGGGCGCATTTACCGGGGCCATCAGCGCCCGGCAGGGGCGTTTTGAAATGGCCGAAGGCGGCACGCTGTTTCTCGACGAGATTGGCGACATGAGCCTGCACATGCAGGTCAAACTGTTGCGCGTGCTTCAGGAACGTACCTTTGAGAGGGTTGGCAGCAACAAAACCATCTCCGCCAATGTGCGGATCATTGCCGCCACGCACCGCAACCTCGAAGAGGCGATCAAGGAGGGCAAGTTCCGCGAAGATCTGTATTACCGCCTTAATGTCTTTCCTATAGAAATGCCCCCGCTGCGCGAGCGTCTTGAGGATACTCCGCTGCTAATCAATGAGTTGATTACCCGTCTTGAACACGAAAACCGCGGTTCGGTTCGGCTTACGCCGGCGGCGGTGATCGCATTGTGCCATTACCGCTGGCCGGGTAACGTGCGCGAGCTTGCCAACTTCATAGAGCGCCTGGTGATAATGCACCCGCACGGTGTCGTGGATGTGCAGGATTTTCCGGAAAAATTCCGGGGGGCGGGTGCAGGCGCCACGCTCCCGCCTAATGTCGTTTTGCCGGAGGAAACACCTTCGCGCACCTTTGACGTGCCGCCGCGCCTTCCGCGCGAAGGCCTGGATCTCAAGGAACATCTCAACACCCTGGAATACGATCTGATCCGCCAGGCGCTGGACGATGCGGGCGGGGTGGTGGCTCACGCCGCCGAGCGGCTCAAACTGCGTCGCACCACCCTGGTTGAAAAGCTGCGCAAATATGGTTTGCATCGCGGTGATGATGCGCCGTGATTTTGACTGTTTTATTTGACTATCCATATATAACACAATGAATTTTATGACTTTGTAGGTTAGGCGCGATTCTTGCTAACTCCTTCTGTGCGAAGGGGGGAAACCCCGTACTCATGGTTTTTCAGAACGGCGGGAGCAAGAATCGGCATGGCTCTACAAGGCGCGCAACAAAATCAGGATTCGTCCCAGAATCTGGCGGGCGCTTTTAATACCTTCAATCAGCTTTCTCAGCAGCTCGCCGCCTCCTATCAGATTCTTGAAAAACGTGTTGATCAGCTCAACGCGGAGCTTGCTGCCGCGCGTCTTGAGCAGACCAGCGCTGCCGCCGAAAATGAACGTCTGGCAAATCGTCTGGAGCGCTTGCTGAATACCTTGCCCGGTGGGGTAGTGGTGCTGGATGGCGGCGGATGCGTTCAGGAATGTAACCCCGCCGCGCTGGCGTTGCTGGGGGAACCCCTGCAAGGCACAGTGTGGCGCGAAGTGATCGGGCGTGCCTTCGCGCCTCGTTCCGATGATGGCCATGAAGTGTCGTTGCACGATGGCCGGCGCGTTGGCATCTCCACCAGCTCGCTGGGTGACGAACCCGGCCAGATTCTGCTCATTACCGATCTCACCGAAACCCGTGCCTTGCAGGAAAATCTCAGCCGTCACCAGCGTCTGTCTGCGATGGGCGAGATGGCAGCCTCCCTGGCACATCAGATCCGCACACCTTTATCTTCCGCACTGCTTTATACCTCCCACTTCTCACGATCCAATCTCGATGGCGCCGATATCCGCCGTTTTTCAGAAAAAAGTCTCGCCAGCCTGCGCCTCATCGAAAAGATGGTGAATGACATGCTGATGTTTGTGCGCGGTGGAAGCGTGTGCGGGGATGATATTGCACCGTCAGATTTGATAAGCGAATTC
The DNA here is from genome assembly GCA_040183005.1 of Gammaproteobacteria bacterium. Lineage (NCBI taxonomy): Bacteria > Pseudomonadati > Pseudomonadota > Gammaproteobacteria > Gammaproteobacteria bacterium. Next base: position 891,958 of record JAMPIW010000007.1, on the reverse strand, counting down.
CACCAGGTGCTGGAGCCTCAGTTGCATGCCTGCGCGGGACGCCTGGAAGTGATGGACAGGACATCCGGTGTGATGATGCGCGGCAATCGTGAATCATTGCTGGGTGCGCTATTGAATCTTGCTACTAACGCCATACAGGCTTGCGGTACAGGTGTCGAATTGCATCTGATAGCGGTGAGTGATGGCGATGAGGTGGTGTATTTGCAGTTGAGCGACAACGGGCCTGGCATTGCCGAGGAAATCCGGGGTCGAATTTTTGAACCTTTTTTCACTACCAAGTCTTCCGGTACGGGACTGGGGTTGGCGGTGGTACGAGCAGTAGTGGAAGGTCACCACGGTGAGATCTGGCTGGACACACAGCCTGGATCAGGTTGCACATTTACGTTGCGGCTACCTGTCATAAAAGAAGATCGAGGTATCACATGAGTTCAGCGACGGTGCTGGTGGTAGAAGACGATGCGGCGCTGCGCGAGGCGCTGTGCGATACGCTGGAATTGGCGGGGTATCGCGTTATTGCGGCTGAAGACGGGCAAGCCGCACTGGCCCGGCTGGAATCGGGCGAAGTGGGCATGGTGCTGAGTGATGTCCAGATGCGCCCCATGGATGGCTATACCTTACTCAAACGCATCAAGGCCCAGCGCGCGGATGTACCGGTGGTTTTGATGACTGCTCATGGATCAATCCCCAGTGCAGTTGAAGCAATGCATGATGGCGCTGCGGATTACATGGTCAAGCCATTTGAGGCCGAAGTACTGATTTCGATGGTGAGCCGCTATATTTTGTCCCCCGACGTTGCTACAGAAGACGCCGATCTGGTGGCGGTGGACGCGCGCACGCGCGAGGCGGCAGAGCTCGCACAGCGTGTGGCGGGAAGTGATGCCACCGTATTGATTACCGGGGAAAGCGGTACGGGCAAGGAGGTTTTCGCCAGGTTTATTCACCGCCATTCCAATCGCGCCTCAGGCCCGTTTGTCGCTATCAACTGCGCAGCGATACCAGAGAACATGCTGGAAGCGGTGTTGTTTGGCTATGAAAAAGGCGCATTCACCGGCGCATACCATGCCGCACCGGGCAAATTCGAGCAGGCTCAGAATGGAACATTATTGCTCGATGAAATATCCGAGATGAGTCTGGCACTGCAGGCCAAATTGTTACGTGTAGTGCAGGAGCGCGAGGTGGAGCGTCTTGGCGGACAGAAGCTGATCCCGCTGAATGTGCGCGTGCTGGCGACATCCAACCGCAACCTGCGTGCGGAAGTCGCTGCGGGACGTTTCCGTGAGGATCTGTTCTATCGCTTGAATGTGTTTCCTCTGCCTCTGCCTGCGTTGCGAGAACGTAAAGAAGACATCCTCCCCATCGCGCGGCGGCTCATCGAACGCCATAGTCATGGCGCATATCCCTTGGCTGTGTTGTCTGATGAAGCGGCGCGGCGTCTGCGGGTATATGCCTGGCCAGGCAACGTGCGCGAGCTCGATAACGTGATCCAGCGTGCCTTGATTATGAAGTCGTGCGCAATCATTAGTCCGGCTGATTTGCACTTCGAAACGGACGCGGCGTGTACCGCGCCGCTCATCTCATCAGACCAGGAAACCCCAAACGAAGAGATATGTCTCGATGACGATCTTAAATCCCATGAACAACTGTTGATTATTGAGGCATTGCGCACGGCAAAGGGCAATCGCAAAGAGGTTGCCGAACGGCTTGGCATTAGCCCGCGCACATTGCGTTACAAATTGGCGCGATTGCGCGAGGCAGGCGTGGCGATACCTGATTAAGAACGGGTTCTGACGGGGCTGGTGCGGAATGTGCATGAAAATACATGCGGGTTGGTTCAAGTAGCGTTGCTCCGGACCCAACAATAAGGAGAGCATATGAATAACACCATAGACACAACCCAATTGCTGGCGCAAATGCGCGCCATGGCTGCACAGGCTCAGTCAAAGCCATCTGTTGCGGAAGCAAATTCTGCGGCCAATCCGGATTTTTCCAGCTTGTTTAAAAGCGCCATTGAGAAAGTCAACGACGTACAGCAGCAAGCCGGAAATTTGGCGCAGGCCTTTGAAGCGGGCGATTCCAAGGTCGAGCTTACTGAAGTGATGGTGGGATTACAGAAGGCGAGCCTTTCCTTTCAGGCCATGACGCAGGTGCGCAACAAGCTGGTGTCGGCCTATCAGGAAGTCATGAGTATGCCGATTTAATGCGGCGTGTGACGTATTGATGTGGACGGTGTGTGACATCAATTATAGAAATTCAGAACTAGATACTCAAAAATGGCGCTAATAAAAGCAGAAAATATGACAGCCCAGATGCGCGGCTTTAGCGGTCTGCCAGCGCTGCGCCAAATGGGATTGATGATTGGCTTGGCGGCCAGTGTGGCGCTGGGTGTGGCCGTTGTTTTGTGGTCTCAGGCGCCGAATTATCGCGTTTTGTACAGTGGCCTTGCCGCGCAGGACGCAACCCAGATCGCCGATGCTTTACAGAAGGATGGTATTGCCTACAAGGTCGATGAAAACAGCGGCGCTGTGATGGTGTCCGCCGATCAGGTGCATACTGCGCGCCTCAAGATGGCTTCACAGGGGCTGCCCAAAGGGACGGTGGAAGGCTTTGCTCTGCTCAACGAGCAGCCCACCTTCGGAACCAGCCAGTTCATGGAAAACGCGCGTTACCAGCATGCCTTGGAAGGTGAGCTGGGGCGCACGATTTCCGAATTGGGCAATGTGCAGGGAGCGCGCGTGCATTTGGCCATCCCCAAGCAGTCGGTGTTTATTCGCAACCGCGAACCGCCCAGCGCCTCGGTGTTGATCAACCTCTATCCAGGACGCAGCCTGGAAGAAGGACAGGTCGCGTCGATAGTGCATTTGCTTGCCTCCAGTGTTCCCAACCTGAATGCAGACCATGTGACGGTGATTGACCAGAAGGGCCGTCTGCTGACTTCGCCGGAAACCTCTCAAAGCATGCAGCTCACCGCCAGTCAGTTCGATTACCGGCGCCGACTTGAGGAAAACTACATCAAGCGCATCGAAGATATCATCTCGCCCATCGCCGGCGTTGGCGGGGTACGGGCGCAGGTAGTAGCGGATCTGGATTTCAGCGTCACAGAACAGACCCAGGAAACATACAATCCAGATCAACCGGCGATACGTAGCGAGCAAACACTGGATGAGCAGTCGGCGGGAGCCACCGCGGTGGCAGGCGTTCCAGGTGCATTGACCAATCAACCACCGTCAGGAGGCACAGTGTCTACCCCCAGCCCCGCCGCGCCGAATGCCAAGGGCGCCTTGCCTGCCGCAAACACGACGGGTACCGCGCAGATGCCGCTCAACAGCACCAAACGTGCGACGCGCAATTTTGAGCTGGATAAAGTCATCAGTCATACCCAAATGCCAAGTGGCTCGGTACGCAAATTATCAGTGGCCGTGGTTGTCGATGACCACCAGAAAGCGAATAAAAAAGGCGAAGTGGTGCGCACCGCGCTGAAGCCTGAAGAAATTGCGCGCATTACCTCGCTGGTCAAGGAGGCGGTGGGTTTCAGCACACAACGCGGTGACACTCTGAACGTGATTAATGCACCGTTTACAGTGGCGGCGGAAACGCCCATGCCGGAGCCTAAATTGCTGGAGCAGCCCTGGATTTGGGATGTGGCGAAACAGGCACTGGGTGGTTTGGCGGTATTGTTCCTGATATTCGGCGTGCTGCGCCCAGTGCTGCGTAGTCTTGCGGAGAAGGGCAAGGAATCCTCACTTGTTGCGACGCAACACGCTACGGCTCACATGGATGAACTACCAGGCTTGATGGAGGATCGCATTAGCCTGCCTGGTATGAACTCAACAGCACAAGGCACCGCGCAACTTGCCGCGCCCTCGCAAAATTATGAGTCGCAACTTGATGCTGCCAGAACGCTGGTAGGGCAAGATCCCAAGCGTGTTGCACAAGTGGTGAAAGGTTGGGTGGCTAGCGATGCCTGAGAACAATGCACAGTTATCCGGTACGGAGCGCGCGGCCATTCTTCTAATGAGCCTGGGCGAGAAGGACGCCGCCGAAATATTGAAGCATATGGGACCCAAGGAAGTGCAGAAGCTGGGGCAAGCCATGGCGGGACTAAGCAATGTGAGCAAAGTTCAAGTGTCGGAGGTTCTGGATGAGTTGATTTCCTCGGTGGATGGCCAGACATCTCTAGGGGTTGGCGCGGAAGATTATATTCGTAAAGTACTCAACCAGGCGCTCGGCGCAGATAAAGCGAGCGGCTTGATTGACCGTATCCTGATCGGCCGTAACACCAAAGGGCTGGAAGCCCTGAAATGGATGGATCCGCGCGCAGTCGCGGAAATCATTCGCCTGGAGCATCCACAAATTATTGCTATCGTATTGTCCTATCTTGATAGCGATCAGTCCGCCGAGGTACTGAAGCAGATGCCGGAGCGCATGCAGTCGGATTTGTTGATGCGTATCGCCACGCTGGATGGGATTCAGCCCTCTGCCTTGCGTGAACTGGATGACATCATGGAAAGACAGTTCGCAGGAAATACCGCCAATGTTAAATCAGCCAGTGTTGGAGGCATCAAAACAGCAGCGAATATCCTCAACTTCATAGACAGCGCACGTGAAGTAAAGATTATGGAAACCATCAAGGATGTCGATGCCGATATTGGTCAGAAAATTGAAGACTTGATGTTTGTGTTCGATGATCTGGCTTCAGTGGATGATCGTGGCATGCAGGCGATATTGCGCGAGATATCGGGTGAGGTATTGATTATGGCATTGAAAGGCGCCGATGAAGATCTCAAGGAAAAGATATTCAAGAATATGTCCAAGCGCGCCGCAGAAATGCTGCGTGACGATCTGGAGGCCAAAGGCCCGGCACGCCTCAGCGAAGTAGAGGCCGCACAGAAAGAGATTCTCGCTATAGCACGGCGCATGTCCGAGGCAGGCGAAATATCGCTCGGCGGAAAAGGAGAGGATTTTGTCTAAAATCATTCCCAATAGAATCATCACGGGCGATGATTTGAGCGCCTATCAGCGCTGGGAAGCACCGCTTATGCAAGCGGATTTGCCCACAGCCCCTGTGCAGCCACTCCCTACGGCCGACCAAATCGAGCAGATCCAGAAACAAGCCTATGAAGAGGGGTATGCCCAAGGATTGCAGCAAGGACGCGAAAAAGGGCATATAGCAGGACTGGCGGAAATGCAGGCACAGGCGCAACGTCTGGAGCAGTTGCTGAACACGCTTGGCGTGCCATTGGCGCAGCTTGACGAGGATGTTGAAAAGGAGCTGGTGTCCCTGTCCATCGCCATCGCGCGTCAGATTGTGCGGCGCGAGATCAAAACAGACCCGGGCCAGATAGTCGCGGTGGTGCGCGAGGGCGTTGCAAGTTTGCCGCTGGCTTCACGCAATATTCACCTGCACCTTCATCCCGAAGATGCAGCTCTGGTGCGCGCCGCGCTGTCACTGACGGAAGGCGATAAAATCTGGCGGATTGTCGAAGACCCGGTATTGACGCGTGGCGGCTGCCGTGTCGTGACCGACACTTCCCAGATTGATGCTAGTCTCGACAGCCGCATCGCGGCAATTGCCGCATCCATACTGGGAGGCGCGCGTGGACACGAAAACCCCGGCCATTGATACTCAGCGTGGAGCAGCGTGGCGCGAACGTTTAGCATGGCATCGCGCACGCCTTGACTCACCGCCGCCACTCATCGTAGAAGGAAAACTGACCCGCATGGTCGGGTTGACACTAGAGGCGGTGGGGTGTCAGGCGGCAATAGGCGAGCGTTGCGTGGTGATAGGCCCAGGCGGCGAACGGGTGGAAACCGAGGTGGTAGGCTTTTCCGGAAACAAAACCTTTCTTATGCCCACCGGCGAAATCCGTGGCTTGATGCCCAACTCGCGGGTGATCCCGGTGCGGCGCGCCTATGATGTGGCGGTGGGTGACGCTTTGCTGGGCCGTGTGCTGGACGGTGGCGGCCGGCCACTGGATGGTGGCGGTCCGTTACGCACCGAAACAACCATCCCACTATCTGGGCGCCCTCTCAACCCGCTGGCACGCCGTCCGATACGAGAGCCCCTGGATGTCGGTGTACGCGCCATTAATGCCTTGCTGACGGTGGGGCGCGGCCAGCGCATGGGCCTGTTCGCCGGCAGTGGTGTGGGAAAAAGCGTATTGCTGGGTATGATGACGCGCTTCACCAATGCCGATGTCATCGTCGTCGGACTGATCGGCGAGCGTGGCCGTGAAGTGAAAGAGTTTATTGAAAACATCCTCGGTGCCGAGGGCATGGCACGGTCGGTGGTAGTTGCCTCTCCGGCGGATCATGCGCCGATGATGCGTCTGCACGGTGCGATGCTGGCGACCAGTATTGCCGAATATTTCCGCGATCAGGGCAAGCAAGTGCTGCTGTTGATGGATTCCCTGACACGCTTTGCACAGGCCCAGCGCGAGATTGCGCTTGCCATAGGCGAACCCCCTGCCACCAAGGGTTATCCGCCATCGGTATTTGCCAAACTGCCGCAACTGGTGGAGCGTGCCGGGAACAGCGACGAAACCGGGGGTTCCATCACGGCATTTTACACCGTGCTTGCCGAAGGCGATGACCAGCAAGATCCCATCGCCGACGCCGCGCGCGCCATACTCGACGGCCATGTTGTATTAAGCCGCCAGTTGGCGGAAGCGGGCCACTATCCGGCAATTGATATCGAAGCCTCCATCAGCCGTGTCATGACAGAAGTTACAGATTCGGCCCACCAGAGCTCGGCACGTCGTTTCAAACAACTTTACTCCGCATACCAGCAAAACCGCGACCTGATATCCATAGGTGCATACAGTCGTGGCAATGACGCCAATATTGATCAGGCTATCGACTACCATCCGCGCCTCCTGGACTTTCTCCATCAGGGTATGCACCAGCCTGTGCCATTGGCAGGGAGTATCAATGAGCTGAATATGCTAATAAAGGTGCAGTAACTAAAGTTAAATGTAGGGTGCGCCGTGCGCACGGGATATGCCGACAGGCGCTCATCAAATAATACGTTGTGTTGCTTCGCAACGCTTGGTGGGTTACGCAAAAAATGCTAACCCACCCTACATAAAAGTATCTGGTGGATTTCCTATGACCAAATCACAACGCCTGAAGCCAGTTATTAAGGCCTCAGATACCAAAGAGCGCGATACTGCCAGAGCCCTGGCGGAAAGCAAGCGCATCCTTACCGAGCGGCAGGCCAGGCTTGCCGATCTTAATACCTATCGTGAAGAATACACCGCGCGCTTCAGTGCATGGGGAAAGAACGGAATCCCCGCAATCCAACTGCATGAATATAGAGTGTTCCTTGCTAACCTGAATGCCGCAATCGTCCACCAGGAAAAGCTCATCGAAAATAGTCAGCGTGAATTTGAAGGAAAACTACGTATATGGTATCAGGCGCGCAGTAGGTCCAAGGCGCTGAACAGCGTTGTTGCAAAGCACCATAAAGAAGAGACGAGAGCCGAAACACGGCGCGAGCAAAGCGCGGAGGACGAGAGATATTCCCTGATCAAAGAAAATGATCGAGATAGCTAAAGTTACCGTTATAAATACCGATATTAACAGCATATGATTAATTAACAAATATTAACAACATGTAAAGAAACTGTGTTTTAGAAAGGTAATTCAGAGGGGGAATAATGAATAACAGCCAATCAATAATGATTGAAAAAATATCCTGCGAAGAAATTATGGATATATCAGTTGCCGGTGATTTCTACAAAAAATTAAAAAAATCAATGGAAATGAATGTTCCTATCACAATTGATGCGGAAAATGTTGAGAGAGCAGATACTGCAATATTGCAGGTTTTGTATTCATTTTTTCAAGAGGCTTCATCCAGAGGAATAGATGTTTCATGGAATAATCCATCCGAAAGATTGCGTGTTTCAGCGCGGATAATTGGAGTTGATGAGGCTCTTAGGCTTAAATGATTATAGATTATAAGAAGCTTCTTTTAATCAGGAAAAATAGAAATGACAAAGATACTGGCTGTTGATGATTCCGCATCCATGCGTCAAATGGTGTCATTTACACTTAAAGGCGCAGGTTTTGAAGTTGTTGAAGCGGTTGATGGGCAAGATGCCTTAAAAAAAGCACAAACAGAAAAGGTTAATCTTGTTTTGACGGATGTGAATATGCCAAACATGGACGGAATAACCTTGATTCGACAACTAAGAGCCCTTCCAAACTACAAGTTCACTCCCATGCTGATGCTGACTACGGAGTCGGCTGATAATAAAAAGAATGAAGGCAAAGCGGCAGGGGCCACCGGCTGGTTGGTAAAGCCATTTAATCCAGAGCAGCTTATTGCCACTATCAAGAAAGTTTTGGGATAAAACAATGTCAATAGATATGTCTCAATTTCACCAGACGTTCTTTGAAGAAAGCTTCGAAGGGCTTGGGGTTATGGAGTCGGGGCTCCTTAATCTTGATGTTGGTATGGCGGATGTCGATGTGGTAAATGCCATATTCCGCGCGGCGCACTCAATAAAAGGAGGGGCGGCAACCTTTGGATTTTCCAGTGTGGCTGGTTTTACTCACGTGATGGAAACGTTGCTTGATGAAATGCGGGATCAACGAAGGAATGTAACGGAAGATGCCGTTAACCTGTTGTTGCTATCCGTAGATTGCCTGCGTGATCTGCTTGTATCGGCACGTGACGGATCTGCTGTGGATGCTCCCAGAGTGGTTGATATACAACAAAAACTAGAAAATCTTCTTTCCGATAAAAAAGAAGGGGGTTCATGTGATTATAAAGATATAAAAGTAGAAAAAACTCGCGGGAAAGGCTGGGATATAGAATTCATTCCGTATGTGAATATGCTAATAACAGGGAACGATCCTGTAAGGATGTTCGGAGAGTTAAGTTCTTTAGGTGAGATTTCAGTAAAAGTAGATTCGTCAAAGATGCCGGGATTCAGCGATATGAATCCTGAAGAATGCTATTTATCATGGAGAATATCGATAAACTCGGATGTTTCAAGTGAAAAAATATCTGAAGTGTTCGATTGGGTTGATGGCGAGTGCGATTTAAAAATAGAAAAAATACTGCACGAGTATGAAAAAGAATCAATAGCAAGAAATGATAATAATATTGGTCATGTTAATGATGAAAAAACAAAAGACGATAACCCTCATGATCTTCCATTAATTGAAGAAAAGAGACTTTCTCCCGAAAGGAGGGTATCTTCAGGTTCGGTGGAAAATAGCTCTATTAGAGTAAGTATAGATAAGGTTGACGATCTGATAAATATGGTCGGAGAGTTAGTCATCATTCAATCCATGCTGGCCCAGTTAGGAAAGGATTTTGATAACAGTCAGATCGCCATGTTGCGTGATGGGCTTTCACAGTTGGAGCGCAATACTAGGGAGCTTCAGGAAAGCGTCATGCGCATTCGGATGCTGCCTATTAGCTTCGCCTTCAATCGATTCCCGCGTATGGTGCATGATCTTAGCCAGAAGCTTGGAAAAGAAATTGAGTTAAAGATGTCTGGGGAAAGCACAGAGATGGACAAGACGGTTATGGAGAAGATAGGCGACCCCCTTGTACATTTGGTGCGCAACTCCATTGATCATGGTATTGAAATGCCTAACGATAGAAAGGCGGCCGGCAAGCCATCGGCTGGATTGCTCCATCTTAACGCCTATCATAAGGGTGGAAACATTATGATAGAAATAAGCGACGATGGGAGCGGCCTCAATAGGGAGAAAATTACGAAAAAGGCAAAAGATAGAGGCCTTATCAAGGAAGATGAATTACTGTCTGAAGAACAAATAAACGACTTAATATTCTTGCCAGGGTTCTCAACCGCAGAAATAGTCAGTGATGTGTCAGGGCGCGGCGTCGGAATGGATGTTGTGAAGAGGAATATTCACGACCTGGGTGGGAAGATAGAGGTTGTGTCGAAAGAGGGTAAGGGAACTTCATTCGTTATCAGGCTACCCCTGACCCTGGCGATTCTTGATGGACAATTGGTCAGTGCCGGGGATCAGATATACATCGTACCCCTTGTTTCGATCATTGAATCGTTACAGATAAGTGAAAAAAATATGAGTTTAATTGCAGGAAAGGCGGAAGTGTACAAAATCAGGGACGAATATATACCTATCATCAGGCTTTATGACGTATTCAATATCCCCTCAAAAAACACGAATCTGAATGGCGGTCTCTTGGTGGTTGTCGAAGGAGATGGAAAGAAAGCAGGGATTTTAGTTGATGACTTGCTGGATCAGCAGCAAGTCGTTATCAAGAGTCTGGAGACGAACTTTAAGCGTGTGGAAGGTGTTTCGGGGGCTACCATACTTGGAGATGGCACTGTGGCCCTGATTATGGATGTATCCAGTCTAATTCGACTGTCTCATCAGACAGGCTTGCCTATCTCAAAGACACCTACATTTATTGCCAATGGCAAGGCAGCATAAGGAGAACGCGCCATGAATAACAATCAACTTGAACAACATATATATACCAATGAGTCCCTAGTTTACTCAAACCAATATCTGACATTCATGCTGGCCGGAGAAGAGTATGGGGTAGATATTCTCAGGGTGCAGGAGATAAAAGGGTGGAATAAGGCTACGGTCATTCCAAACACTCCTGAATACATTAAGGGTGTGATCAATCTTAGAGGAACTATCGTTCCCATAGTTGATTTGAGAAGCCGATTTGGTCTGGAAGACGCCGAGTATGGGCCAACGACTGTGGTGATTGTTCTTAAGGTTGTCGGTGGTGATGGTAACAGGACGGTTGGGATTGTTGTGGATGCCGTTTCAGATGTTTATAACGTGTCGGCGGATGAAATAAAACAGCCACCTGATTTTGGCAGGGCGATGAGCGTCGACTTTATAAAAGGATTGGCGGCGGTATCAGAGAAAATGGTGATTATTCTTGATATAGATCACCTTCTTAACTCATCTGTCGCGCTCCCTCTCGATATACCAGTTAATTGATCTTAAGGATTAATTATGAACTCAATCGATAATTTCGAAAAATCTTTCGAAAATAGTGTTTCCGGAAAGGATGGAGATGACCCTGAAATAGGATCATTAGTATTCCATGAGAAATTGACGGAAGAGAGCTTTATTGAAGAAATATTTTCTAGCATGGCTTGGAATGGGTAATGAAACCCCTTTTGTAGCCATGTTTTAAACCATATATGTGAATTTATTAAATTCAGGATAATTAATATGAGAAAGAAGCTGACTTCAGAAGAGCCAGAAAAAGCCGGTTTTGATGTTTCTATCATTGAAAAGACGTTTAATAGGCTATCGCCAAAGGGAGATTATCTGGTCAAGAGGTTCTACGAAGAACTCTTTGAAAGATATCCTCAGGTAAAACCTCTGTTCGGAAAAATCTCGATACATGAACAGCAGAGGAAATTGCTAGCGGCACTTTCCCTTGTCGTAAAAAACATAAGAAATCCAGAGTCTCTCGGAGAAATTCTGTCCGGTCTGGGGAAGAAGCACCAGAAGTATGGGGCAAAGAAAGAGCATTATCAGGCCGTAGTCGAAACCTTGCTTGATGTCATGGCAGAGGTGGCGGGGGACGCATGGACGGATAAGGTTCATGCAGCCTGGTCCGGGGCGTTAAATACAGTTACATCCATTATGTTGAAGGCATATTCACAGGAGAACAAAGGCATGTCCACAAGAGGTCGTCAATCCACCAAGGATATCCATGATGCTGGCGTTGATCATGAGATGATGAAAATGAAGTCCGCTGTTTCTGGCGCCATGACGCCGATTATGATGATCGACAGGGATTTGGTCATTACCTACGCAAATGAAGCCACTATTAATATTTTAAGAAAAAATGAAGAAACATTGCGTAAATTGTATCCTGGATTCAAGGTCGACAATGTCGTCGGAACATGTATAGACATATTTCATAAGAACCCCTCTCATCAGAGGAAGATGTTAAGTGATCCGAACAATCTTCCCTACTCAACGGATATAAAGGTCGGCCCCTTGACATTCCGTATTAACGTGACGGCATTGCTGGATAATTCCAGGGAGTATATCGGAAACTGCCTGGAATGGTCAGACGTGACTGACCTGAGAAAGAATGAAAACGAGGTTGCCAGGCTCCAGTCGTCGGTAGGTGGCGCCATGACGCCAATCATGATGATTGACAGAGATCTGGTGATTACCTATGCGAATGAATCGACGGTGGATCTATTGTCGAAACACGAACAGACGCTAAGATCGCTTTATCCTGGATTCAGCGTAAATAATCTGATCGGAACGTGTATCGACATTTTCCATAAGAATCCCACTCACCAGAGGAGGATGTTGGGCGACCCGGGGAACCTTCCCTACTTCACCGATATCAAGGTCGGTCCGTTGACATTCCGGATCAATGTCACAGCCTTGATTAATAGCGCCGGAGAGTACACCGGGAATTGTCTGGAGTGGTCTGATGTAACCGATCTGAGGAAAAAGGAAGGTGAGGTTGTCAAGCTCCAGTCGGCGGTTGAACGTGCCATGACGCCGATCATGATGATTGACAGAGATCTGGTGATAACCTATGCGAATGAATCGACAGTAGCCCTGTTATCGAAACACGAGCAGACATTAAGATCGCTTTATCCTGGATTCAACGTAAGTAAGTTGGCCGGAACGTGTATCGACATTTTCCATAAAAATCCCGCTCATCAGAGAAAAGTATTAGGTGATCCAGCAAATCTTCCGTACTCGACCGATATTAAAGTAGGGCCTTTAGTGTTCAGGATCAATGTCACGGCCCTCTGTGATGTGCAAGGAGGCTACATCGGGAATTGTCTTGAATGGCATGATGTAACCGATCTTCGCCAAAAGGAAGAGAAAAATGCCGACTATGATGGCCAGATCGCGGCAATTAGCAAGGCACAGGCGATAATCGAATTCAATATGGACGGGACGATCATCTCGGCGAATGAGAATTTCCTTAATGCGCTGGGGTATACCTTGAAGGAAATACAGGGGCAGCACCACAGCATGTTTGTGGAGGCCGGGTATCGTCAGAGTCCTGAATACCGCGCCTTCTGGGAGAGGCTCAACCGTGGTGAATACGATGCCGGGCAGTACATGCGGATTGGCAAGGGTGGCAAGGAGGTCTGGATTCAGGCCAGTTATAACCCGATCTATGATCTCACTGGCAAGCCGTTCAAAGTGGTCAAATATGCCACGGATATCAGTCAACAGAAGGATGCCGAGCGCCAGATTCAAACACTTATAGACACGGCTCTGTTAGGTAAGCTTGACAATCGTATTGATGTATCCCGCTATGATGGATCCATACGGAAGATGGCTGACAGCATCAATCAGCTTATGGAGACCATTGTATCGCCTGTCCGCGAGAGCTCACGGGTAATAGGCTTGTTGGCCGAGGGTGATCTGACCCAGAAGATGGAGGGTGATTTCAAGGGTGAGTTTGCCGAGCTGAGCGACAGCATCAATACCTCGATTGATAATCTCTTCAAGATGGTTGGTGATATCCGTGAGGCGACTGTCAATATTTCCTCGGCGGCCACGGAAATTGCACAAGGCAACACGGATCTCAGTCAGCGTACCGAGGAGCAGGCCTCTTCGCTGGAAGAGACCGCCTCCAGCATGGAGGAGCTGACCAGTACCGTAAAACAAAATGCCGATAATGCCCGCCAGGCCAATCAGTTGGCGTCTAATGCGCGAGAGCAGGCCGAAAAGGGCGGCGAAGTGGTCGGTAGCGCGATTTCCGCCATGGGGGCCATCAATAGCAGCAGTAAGAAAATTTCCGACATCATCGGTGTCATCGACGAGATTGCCTTCCAGACCAATCTTCTGGCGTTGAATGCCGCAGTCGAAGCGGCGCGTGCCGGTGAGCAAGGCAGAGGGTTCGCGGTGGTGGCTGCCGAAGTCCGCAATCTGGCGCAGCGCAGTGCCACGGCTGCCAAGGAGATTAAGAGCCTGATCAAGGACAGTGTGGAGAAAGTCGATGAAGGGACTCGTCTGGTTGATGCGTCAGGCAAGACACTCAGCGAAATAGTCGGCTCCGTGAAAAAGGTCAGTGATATCATCGCGGAAATTGCAGCGGCCAGTCAGGAGCAGTCGGCTGGCATTGATCAGGTTAACAAGGCCGTCATGCAAATGGATGAGGTCACCCAGCAGAATGCCGCCCTGGTAGAGGAAGCAGCGGCGGCCAGTGAGGCGATGGATGAGCAGGCGAAGGGTCTGGGGCAATTAATGGAGTTTTTCAAAATTAGTGAAGAGGGACGGGAACCCTCGCAGATCGACAGACGTATCGCCAATTCCTCTCGCCAAAGTTCGGCAAGTGTGGGAAGAAGCATAAACGGCAAGACCGCATCGGCTGTACGCGGGAATGGCAGCAGCAATAAAGGCAGTCCTGGAAGACAGGGAATGGCGCCATCGTCGCGGGAGAGGTTTTCCGGAACCTCACGCAGCAGCGAGAAGGCCAGCCCATCACCAAAGTCCAGCAAGGACGATGGTGAGTGGGAAGAGTTTTAAGCAAGGAGATAAGGATAATGGAACAAGAGCGGGAATTTATATTCACCGACAAGGATTTCAATTGGCTCCGTGAGCTGGCCTACCAGCGGATGGGTATCACCTTGTCGGAATCCAAGAGGGAACTGGTATACAGCCGCTTGTCGAGGAGGTTAAGGAAAATCGGCCTGGATAGTTTTAAAGATTATTGCGTATTGCTGCAAGATGGCGATGAAGGGGAAATGATAAATTTCACTAACGCCATTACTACTAATCTTACGGCTTTTTTCAGGGAGATGCATCATTTTGATCATATGAAAACTATTGTGCTTCCTGAGCTGTTAAAAAAAAAGGCCATACCCGGCGGCTGCGTATATGGTCCGCCGGGTGTTCAACGGGAGAGGAACCTTATTCGATAGCGATGGTCGTCAAGGAAAGTGTGCCGCGGGACTGGGATGTCAAGATACTGGCTACCGACATTGATTCCAACGTGCTCGCTACGGCTCAGGAAGGCCTGTATAACGAAGATAGGGTCAAGGGAATGCAACAGCACTACTTAAAACGATGGTTTATGAAAGGAAAGGGGAGTAATGATGGAGTGGTTCGCGTTTCGTCTGAGTTGCGAGATATGATCACATTTCAGCAGTTAAATCTCATGGAAAAATGGCCAGTTCATGGGCCTCTGGACATCATTTTTTGCAGGAATGTCGTTATCTATTTTGATAAGGAGACGCAAAAGAAGATATTTAACCGCTTTGCCGACTTGATTGATATAACAGGGCATCTCTTTATAGGGCATTCCGAATCGTTGCATAGAGTGTCGGATCGCTTCGATTTGCTTGGAAAAACAATATACAAAAGAGTTAAATAGGGGCGGTATGAGAGTCCGGAAAGCTGAGAGTGTTGCGTATGAGTTCCCGGAGGTATTGCCCGGTTTTGAGCACATCAATCACTACTGGGACCCAACCCGGAATGCCTACGGGGCCAAGATTCTACCTGGTGAATATTATGTAACGGCGCGTAACGAAATGATCGCCACGGTGCTTGGGTCATGCATCTCAGCCTGCATCAGGGACACGGTCTTTGGTATAGGTGGAATGAATCATTTTATGTTGCCTGGCAATGTAAGTGGCGATGCAAATAGTTGGGGGAATAGCGTGGTAAGTGAGTCTGCGCGGTATGGAAACTACGCCATGGAGCATCTTGTAAATGCCATCCTTAAGCATGGGGGAAGCCGTAATAATCTGGAGGTAAAAATATTTGGCGGGGGGAGGATTCTGGCACATGCGACGGATGTGGGCCGGCGCAATATAGAGTTTGTGAAGAATTACATTCGTCTCGAAGAGTTGAGGCTTGCGGGGGAAGATACTGGCGACATTTTTCCACGAAAGGTGCTTTATTTTCCGATGACAGGAAAGGTTATGATCAAGAAGCTGCATGCGATACATAATAATACAATAGCCGAGCGTGAAAATGCCTATGTTGATAAATTGAAGATGGAGCCCGTGTCGGGAGAGGTCGATCTTTTCTGAATCATTTTCTGGAATAGGGCAATGAATGCAATGAGTAAAATACGCGTATTGGTTGTCGATGATTCGGCTCTGGTGCGGAAGATGTTGACGGAAATACTTAACTCTGACCGTGCCATAGAAGTGGTGGCTACGGCATCAGATCCATTTATCGCCAGGGAGAAGATAAAACAGCTTAATCCTGATGTTATAACGCTAGACGTTGAAATGCCGCGCATGGATGGACTTACATTTCTTGGTAATCTGATGCGGCTGCATCCCATGCCTGTCGTTATGGTGTCGTCCCTGACGGAAAAAGGGGCGGATATAACTCTGCAGGCGCTTGAGCTGGGTGCCGTCGACTTTGTGTCCAAGCCAAAGACGGATCTTGCCTATTCCCTTGCCGATTATACGGAAGAGATAATCGCTAAAGTTAAAATGGCCGCGGCCGTGAAGGTAAGGACGCTGGAGAAAAGTTCTGCCAAACCTGCCCCTGTACAGCCAAAATACAGTGCAGATGCGATATTGTCCGGGCAGCATCCTAATAAACACTTTAAAACCACCGAGTGCATCATCGCGATTGGCGCCTCCACGGGTGGAACGGAGGCGATTAAAGAGGTATTGATTCGTATGCCCGCCGATTCGCCCGGCACAGTCATTACCCAGCATATCCCCGAGGCATTCAGTGCGCCCTTTGCCAAACGCATGGACAGTGTTTCGGCAATGACGGTGTGCGAGGCGCAGGATGGACAGATTGTTCTCCCAGGCCACGCCTATATTGCCCCCGGTAATCGCCACCTGCTTGTGATGCGTGATGGCGCCCGTTACGTGTGCCGACTAAACGATGGTCCTCCCGTTAATCGCCATCGGCCCTCTGTCGATGTGATGTTCCGTTCCGTGGCGCAGAATGTCGGCCCCAATGCTGTGGGAGTGATACTTACAGGTATGGGCGATGACGGAGCGTGCGGGCTCAAGGAGATGCACGATGCCGGATCTCCTACTATAGCTCAGGATGAAAAGACCAGCGTGGTGTGGGGTATGCCCGGGGAGGCTGTAAAAATGGGAGGGGTGGATAGTATATTGCCCCTTGAGAAAATTGCCGCAAAGATTTTCTCATTAGTTAAGTAAGTTTAATAGGGGCCGTAGGGGATGGCGATTAATTTCATAAAAATGTACTGGCCGGCCATTCTTGTCAGCGTAGTATCCCTGGGGGGGCAGTTTCTGTCCTCTAATGTCTGGCTGTCGTTATTTTTGATACTAGCAACTTCTTTGACCTGGGCTTGGACTTCTTTTGCCATATTTTCCAGCAAGAGTAACATTAATGGAAATGGCAATGAAAATGACATTTATTCCATCGATCAAGAGATGCGTCACTTGTTGGGAGAGATGAATCTACTAATTCATGATGAAGTTGCGAGTATACGAAGCGACCTTGATAAATCACGGGAGCTGGTGCGCGATGCGGTTGTTCAGTTGAGCGATAGCTTTAATGGATTGAATAACGAAACGCAGGCGCAGGAGGGCATGGTGCGCGTTTTGATTGACAATGCCTCTGGAATGTCAGGTGATGGGGAAAATAAGAACGTAAACATCAAGGACTTTATTGGCGAAGCGGGTTCTGTTTTGCAGTATCTTATCGACATTCTTGTGGATACAGGCAAGCAAAGCGTAAAGACTGTCTATAAAATTGACGATATAGTACAGGAGATGGATGGGATATTTTCGTTGTTGTCGGATGTTAAAATGATCGCCGACCAAACCAATTTGCTGGCTCTTAATGCAGCGATTGAAGCGGCCAGGGCAGGTGAGGCAGGCCGCGGATTTGCCGTCGTGGCGTCGGAAGTACGCAAGCTTTCTCAGCATTCCACCCGATTTAACGACCAGATACGGTTTCAAGCGCAAAAAATGAAGTCAACCATTGGCGATGCGCGTGATATTGTTGCTGAAGTGGCTAAAAGAGATATGAACATTGCCATTTCGGCCAAAGGGCGGGTCAATGACATGCTTTGTGAAATTGGTGAAATGGATTTGATCGTGTCGCAAAAGCTGGGTGATATTGGAGGCGTTGCCAAGAAAATCAATGAGGATGTCAATATGGCGGTAAGGGCATTGCAGTTTGAGGACATCGCCGGACAATTGATGGGTTATATCATGGCTCGGCTTGATAATGTTGAAAGCTTCATAAGTGACGCTGAAAAAAGAACTTTAGCAACAAAAGCAGAGACGGCAATGGAGTATATTCTCTTTATGAGAGGAATGAGATCTGAAATCTCTAATATGCGAAAGGAGTGGGATAAACAAATACATAATCCCGTAGCCCAGAGTTCCATGAATTCTGGTGACATTGAGCTTTTCTAGATTTAAGTAATGAAGCAGTATTTATTTTATGATAATGGAGATGTGACATGGCATTGACAGCGCAAAAATCAGCGGATGGCGATACTGTTACGATGAGTGTTGTCGGACGGTTTGACTTTAATATTCACAGCGATTTTCGTCAGGCCTATGAGAAAGCGGGAGATGGTATAAAAAAATATGTAATCGATATGAAGGGAACTGAGTATATGGATAGTTCGGCTCTTGGGATGCTATTGTTGTTGCGTGATCATGCGGGTGGGGAGGCATCCGATATAAGGATAATTAACAGCAGCAAGGAAATCAAAAAAATCCTTGAAATAGCCAATTTCAATAAACTGTTTAATATTGATTGATTTAGCACGGAAGTGCATGGGCCGAGGCCTTTAATTTATGCTGTCTTTCAACAATGGTAAGGATGTTGTGGCTGGCTTTTCGCTGAATATTTTGATTGTTGATGATGAGCTCAGCAATCTTTTATTGCTTAAAGCGATTTTATCAAGTGCTGGTCATCACGCCATTATGGCCAGGGATGGTGGTGAGGCGGTAGCTGCTTTTGAGCGGGAGCAGCCTGACATGGTATTGATGGATGTCATGATGCCAGGCATGGATGGGTATGAGGCGACGCGGCAGATCAAGAAGCGTGCTGGAGAACGTTTTGTTCCCGTGATATTTCTGACGGCCCTGGACGATGAGCGGGCGCTTGCCAAGTGTGTGGAGTGCGGGGGGGACGACTTCCTCACGAAACCCTATAGCCGCGTAATCCTTCAGGCAAAAATTGATGCTTTGGCCCGCGCCAGTAAACTGCATTCCACTGTGAAGCTGCAACGGGATGAGTTGGTTTACCACCAAGACAGGATACTGAAGGAACAGGAGGTCGCTCAGAAGGTATTTTCCAATATTATGCACTCCAGCAGCCTCAGTGAGCCTTGCATAAAATATCTGCTGTCACCGATGGCGTTGTTCAATGGCGATTTGTTGCTTGCCGCGCGCAAGCCCTCGGGCGGGATGCGGGTGATGCTGGGGGATTTTACTGGTCATGGATTGTCCGCTGCAATAGGCGCCATACCTGTCGCCGATATTTTTTATCGTATGACTGCCAAGGGTTTCTCCATCGGGGAGATTGTCACCGAGATCAACCGTAAGTTGAGGATGATCCTTCCTCCGGGCCTGTTTTGCGCGGCATGCCTTCTTGATCTGGACCCTGGTGAACATCAAATCTCTGCCTGGAATGGTGGCGTTCCTGACGTTTTGGTGCTTGGCGACGGCAGGGGCATTCATCAGCGCTTTATATCAAGACACCTGCCTTTGGGCGTGGTGGGGGACGACAAGTTTGACACTGCCCTGGAATACAGCGAGTTTAGCAATGGAGACTCCATTTATTTGTATACGGACGGGGTGATTGAGGCATGGAATCCACGTGGAGAGATGTTCGGGCAAGCCCGTCTTGAGCAATTCCTGCTGAGTAACGAGGGCGCCGAAAACCGGTTTAATGGAATTCGCAACGGGTTGCTGAACTTTATCGGAGATCAGAGTCATTCCGATGATATCACCTTGATTGAGCTTACCTGTGACGGACTGGCTGCGCATCATTTTGATGTTGCTGAACAGGGGAGGGTGATGCAGTCATCTGTTTCCGCCATGGAATGGCAAATAACGCTGGAATTCGGGCCGGATATCCTGCGCAATTTCGACCCGCTGCCATTGTTGATTCATATGTTAATGGAGATCCAGGGGCTGCGTGGACACCGCGAACATTTGTACACAATAATCGCGGAACTTTTTTCAAACTCGCTGGATCACGGACTGCTGGGCCTGGATTCTGCTCTTAAGGCAACCCCGCATGGCTTTGCGGAATATTATCAATTACGGGCGAGAGGGCTTGCGGCGTTGCAACAGGGCCGGATCAGGATTGATCTTGCCCATGCCCCATACGATACGGGCGGCAAGTTGGTCATAAGGGTTGAAGACAGCGGCCCTGGTTTCGACCACCAGAAGAAGTCATTTGTTCTGAATGAAGGCACCATTGCCAGTGGGCGTGGTATTGGATTGGTGCGGGATCTGTGTGACAGCATTCAATTTTCCGGGAGTGGCAATATTGCCGAGGCGGTCTATTTCTGGAGGTATTGAGGCGAGGCATATATATTGCATCAAGCTGCGGGGTGACGCTATTTTGACGTTGTTGGTCATGGCGTCAAAAAAAACCGCATGCCAATGCACACAAGGAGAAAGTCATGTCTTCTGTTTTGCCCGCCGATATCGAGAATGCAGCCATAGTACCCGCGCCCGTAGCAGAAGCGGGCGATTTGCTAGTCAATTATCTGGCGCAAATTGGCGTTGAATATGTCTTCGGCGTGCCGGGCGGGGCCATCGAGCCTTTATATAATGCCTTGGCGCGCAGCGCACGGCGTGGCGGGCCGCACCCTATTGTGGCGCGTCATGAAACCGGCGCTGCCTTCATGGCGGAAGGTTATGCACGTGAAACGGGCAGGCTGGGCGTGTGCTGCGCCACTACAGGGCCAGGCGCCACCAACCTGATCACCGGCGTCGCCTCCGCCTATCAGGAAAACATTCCCCTGCTGGTGATCACCGCGCAAGCACCTATCACCACCTTCGGCAGGGGGCCTATCCAGGATTCATCGTGCAGTGGCGTCAATACCGTGGCGATGTTCCAGCATTGCACGCGCTATTCATCCCTGGTGTCCCACGTCGCGCAACTGGAGGTCAAGCTCGTCGATGCCATCGTTACGGCTTGCCGCACCTCGCATGGCCCAGCCCACCTGAGCATTCCCCTTGATATATTGCGTACCCCGCTGCCGAGCGCTGCGCCCGCTTATTCGCTGCAAGAACTGTTGCACCCGGCGAACATGATGGATCGCACCGCCTTCGAAAAGCTGTGTGTCGCCATCGATGAGGCCAGGCGTATCGTGCTGGTGGTGGGAGAGGGGTGCCGCGAGGCGGTCGGCGATATTCTTGAATTTGCCCTGCTGAAGGACGCCTGCATAGTCGCCATGCCCCAAGGAAAGGGGCTCGTCAATCCTTATCATCCCAACTTCAGGGGTGTGTTCGGTTTTGCCGGCCATGCCAGCGCCGTAGAGGCATTGCAAGACCCGCGCGTGGACCTGGTGCTGGCGATAGGCACGAATCTGGATGAATTTTCCACCAATGGCTGGGATGGGAATACGTTACTGAATGATAGGCTGATTCATATCGATTCCTTGGAACGAAACTTTACCCGTTCACCAATGGCGCGTACACATGTGGCTGGTAGGATACGCACGGTGTTCGAGGCATTGCTCGAGCGTTACCGCAGCGCGCCGCCGATGGCGTCCCTTACGCCAACCCTCTCCCCGCCAGGCGAGGAGAGAGGGAGGCTGGATACGCCTGCACAGGATGCCGTGCCGATGGAAAGGCGCGGCATGGAAAGAATGGGTAATCTTGCGGCGCCGCCAATGCTGTGTCTAGTGGCAGAGCGCGGGCCGGACAGTCTGCAGGTGGACGGAGCACGCCTGCCCGCGCGTCATTTCGCGCTGCAAGACGAGAAAAAATACCTGGACGATGCCACGCCCATCAAGCCCCAGCGGTTGATGTATGATCTCGCCCGCCTATTTCCGCCCGACACCCGTTTCGTCGTAGATACCGGAAACAGCTATATTTGGGCCATTCATTATTTGCATCCCTTCGATCGCCGCATCACCGGACAGCGCCCGTCCGGTGGGGGGGCGTTTAGGGTCAATATGGGTTTTTCTTCGATGGGCTGGGCCATTGGCGCCGCGGTCGGCACGGCGCTGGGAGACAAACGCCGCACCGTGGTGTGCATCACCGGTGATGGCAGCTTTTTGATGAGCGGCCAGGAAATCACCGTGGCCGTTGCCGAAAAATTGCCGGTGATTTTTGTGGTTCTCAACGACGCGGCGTTGGGTACTGCCAAGCATGGTCAACGTTTGGCGGGCGCGGAGCAGGTGGGCATTGAATTGCCCAGGGTCGATTTCGCCGCCATGGCGCGCGCGATGGGCGCCGACGCCTATTCGATTCATTCGCCCCGCGACATGGAGGCGCTGGACATCGCCGCCATGTGCGAACGCCACAGGCCAACCCTGTTGGACGTGTATATCGACCCGAAAGAAGTCCCGCCGATGGGGATGCGGATGAAGTCGCTGGGGATGGCGTAGGATGTGTCATACGCACCGGTATTGCGTGGCGTGGGTAACTTGTGTGGTACGTATGACGCACCCTACGGTATGCCGATGATTTTTGTAGGGTGCGTCATACGCACCATAAAACACACGGGATCGAATGCCGGACTATCGCAGAGCTAATGTGACAGGCGGTACCTATTTTTTCACTGTCACTACCCACCGGCGGCAGCCGCTATTGACGCAGGACGATGTGCGGCATGCATTGCGGGAAGGTATCCGCAAGACGAAAGAGCGGTTCCCGTTCAAGATTGATGCCTGGGTGCTGTTGCCAGACCATTTGCATTGTATATGGACGCTGCCGGAAGGGGATGCCGATTTTTCCGCGCGCTGGGGAGTGATTAAACGTTATGTGAGCCAGCAATGTGCGGCGCGATACTGTCACCCTCAAAGATTAAGCGCCTCGCGATCCAAGCGCAAGGAAGCGGGCCTCTGGCAGCGGCGTTTTTGGGAACACCAGATCCGGGATGAAGAGGATTACCAGCGGCATGTTGATTATATCCATTGGAACCCGGTCAAGCACGGTCATGTGCAGCATGTGAAAGATTGGCCATATTCGACCTTTCACCGCTTTGTGAAGGAGGGTCATCATCCGCTCGACTGGGGCGGTAGCGAGGCCCAGTTGCACATGAACGGTTCATTTGGCGAATGAAAGTGTAGGGTGCGTCTTACGCACCGAGCAATGGTGCGCGCGGCGCACCCTATGGTGATGCGTTGTTCGATACGGTCGTAGGGGGCGTCCCACGCACCAAGATGTACGATTGGCGTCTACCGGGCACTGGTGCGCGCGGCGCACCCTACATTACGCAGGGTGTATGCCGCGCATCAATACAGACAAGGGAAAGATGGGGGAAACGATGGCCGACAAAAAAACCGAAACCATTCGCAGCAAAATCTGGGAAGAAATCCCCGAAGAAGATAACCCCTTCGCCGCCAAGGCCTGCTATTGCAGCGGTTACGATGTCTATGGCGACATCCTGCCCAAGGCAAGTTGGAGTGAATATCTTTATCTGTTGTTCAAGCGGGAGCGTCCTGCTCCCGCACAAGCAAAATTATTGGAAAAGCTTGCCATCGCACTGGCCAATCCCGGCCCGCGCGATCATAGCATCCATGCCGCGATGTGCGGCGGGGTGGGGGGCTCTACCTATGCCGCCTGCCTGATGGCGGCGCTGGGGGTGGGTGCAGGGCAATTGGGCGGGGCGCATGAAGTGGCGATCGCCATGGACTGCTGGATGACGTGCGGGCAGGACTTGGGCGCGTGGCGTGAACGGTTGAGCAATCCCCCCCAGGAAGAGCGCGCCGACATCTGGCTGCCGATGGAACACCCACCGGGGTTCGACCCGCATGGGGCGAGTTGTGCCACGCCGGTGCGCCAGACGCTGGAGTATCTGGAGCAGTGCTGTCCTAATGGCGCACTCGCATGGCTGGCGCAAAATCGCACAGAGCTGGAACAGGCAGTGGAATGTCCGCTGGCAATGACGGGCGTAGCCGCAGCTGCGCTCACCGATCTTGGATTTGCTCCCCGCGAGGGTGAAATGCTTTATCTGCTGCTGCGCCTGCCGGGGGCGGCGGTGCATGCCCTGGAACAGGAGAAATACGGCTGGCGCAATTTTCCGTTTTTTCACGACGGTATTGAATTGCTCGATGATCCGGGGACGAGGGTTGCGCCGGCGTGACAAAAACAGTGGTGCGCGCGGCGCACCCTACGGTGTGGGTCGTCATGCGAGCCACAACAAGCGGGTGTAGGGTGCGTCATACGCACCACAACAAGCATGACGGGGTTGTGCCGCATGTGACCGGGTGATGGTGCGCACAGCGCACCCTACGTGCGGGTCATGCGCACCACAACAAGTGGGCGTAGGGTGCGTCTCACGCACCAAGGCAAGCAAAGGTAAGATGGCGGGGGTAATGATGACTGGAGCACACACAATGCGCGGGCCTGAAAAACTGCTGGAATGTGAAGACCGCTGGGTGACGCGGATGGGTAAGTGGTTTTCCGGTGAGCGGGTGGTTTACCGTGGCCAGGATCTGCATGTGGACCTGGCGGATATGGACTGGATGGCGTTATATCTCTTCGGCATCACCGGGCGGCGTTTCGACGAGAAACAACTGAAGATGCTCAACGCGATCTGGACCAATACCAGTTATCCCGATCCACGTATTTGGAATAACCGGGTTGTGGCGCTGGCCGGCACGGCACGCAGTACGGCGACACTGGCCTTGGGTGCGGCAGTTGCTGTGTCCGAGGCGAGTATTTATGGTCATCGCCCTGCTATTCAAGCCATTGATTTTTTCTGCAGGACGAAAAAAGCCCTGGATGAGGGAAAGATTCTGAGCGATTTTGTGAAGCAGGAAGTAGAAAAATTCGGCCGAATTTATGGTTATGGTAGGCCCATCGCTAGAACAGACGAACGCATCCCACACATGCTGCGGCTGGCTAAGGAACTTGGTTTTGATAAAGGTTTTTGTGTGCGATTGGCTTTCGATGTGGAACAGCTGCTGCTCGAAAGAGGACCACGGTTGCAAATGAATATCGCTGCGCTAGGGGCAGCGCTGGCCGCCGATATGGGTTTCACATCCAGGGACTATTATCTTTTTTTGGCTTTGTACTTTTTTGCTGGAATGCCACCTTGTTTTAAGGATGCTAGCGAGCAGGCGGAAGGCGCGTTTTTCCCGTTGCGGTGTGGACGTGTCATATACGAGGGTGTGGCGCGGCGGGAATGGGGGTGATCAGAATGAATTGGCGGGTAACGATTGCAGTGGGTGGGCTGTGCGCGGTACTGGCGGTGGCCAGTAGTGGTGTCTCCGCGGCGCCGACGGACGAAGAGGATCTGGCGCGTGTCTATGGCGGCGAGGAAATGATTGCGCTGGCTACGGGCACCCGCCAGTCGCTGAGCCGGGCGCCTTCCATCGCCACGGTGATTACCGCTGCCGACATCCGGTCGATGGGCGCAGTCGATCTGGATCAGGTGTTGGCGGCGGTGCCCGGGCTGCATGTATCCTATTCCCCGCTAGGATATAACTCGATTTATGTGATGCGCGGCATCGTCTCGGATACCAACCCACAAGTATTGGTGCTGATCAATGGCATCCCAGTGACGAACCTGTTCGCCGGTGACCGTGGACAGGGTTGGGGCGGCATGGCGATAAACGGCATCGCGCGCATCGAGGTGATCCGCGGGCCGGGTTCGGCACTGTACGGCGCGGATGCCTTTGCCGGCACCATCAACATCGTTACCAAGACGGCGGAGGATATCCGCGGCACCGAGGCCGGCGCACGCGCCGGTTCCTTCAACACCCGTGAGGCATGGCTGCAGCACGGTGGGCGCTGGGGCGGGTTCGATGCGGCGGTGTCGCTGGAATGGCGCGCCACTGACGGCCAGAAGCGCACCATCGATGCCGACGCGCAGAGTTTTTACGACACACAGTTCGGCACGCGCGCCTCGCTCGCGCCCGGCCCGGTGAATACCCGGCGCGATGCCGTGGAGGCGCGGCTGGACCTTGCGCGCAACGACTGGCGGCTGCGCCTGGGTTATCAGGGACGGCGTGACATCGGTACCGGGGGAGGTTATGGACAAGCGCTAGACCCAGTGGGACGGGGTGCCAGCGACCGCATCAATGCCGATGTGACGTATGACAAACAGGGCTTCAGCGACAACTGGGATGTCACCGCGCAACTGAGCTATTTCGATGTCAGTACCAGATATGATCTGACGCTGTTCCCGCCTGGCGCCTTCAATTACGGAGGCATTAATCGCTTTCCCGACGGCATGGCCGGCAACCCCGATGTCTACGAGCGCCACGCCCGGTTGTCCGCCGCGGGTGTTTACACCGGCATCGCCCGCCACCGCATCCGCCTTGGGACGGGCTTCAATAACGGCGAGTTGTACAAGGTGGGCGAATCGAAGAATTACGACGCCGGTTTCAATCCGATTGGGCCGGTCATCGATGTCAGCAACGATCCCAGCCTGGTGTTCATCCGCCCGCACAACCGGCAAGTGGTGTATGCCCTGGCGCAGGACGAGTGGTCTTTCACGCCGGACTGGAGCCTCACCGCCGGGCTGCGCTACGACCATTACTCCGATTTCGGCTCCACCACCAACCCGCGCCTGGCGCTGGTGTGGCAGACCCGTTACAACCTGACCACGAAACTGCTTTATGGCCGCGCGTTCCGCGCCCCGGCCTTTGCCGAACTCTATAACATCAACAATCCCGTGGCGCTGGGTAATTCCAGCCTCAAGCCGGAGACCATCGACACGGTGGAGCTGGCCTTCGATTATCAGCCCACGAGCGATGTCACCACGCGCTTCAATATGTTTCGTTACGAGATGAAGGACATTATCCGCTTCGTCGGCAATCCGCCACCCAGTGGAAGCAAGACTGCGCAAAACAGCGGTGGGCAAGACGGCCACGGGCTGGAGTGGGAGTTGCGCTGGGCCGCAGGCCGCAGCGTGGACGTGAAGGCCAATTATGCCTGGCAGCGTTCCACGGACAACCTCACGGATCGGGTTGTTCCCGGCGCGCCGGGCCAGCAGATCTATGCCCAAGCGGACTGGCGATTTCTGCCGGACTGGCACATAAACACGCAGGTCAAACGCATCATGGATCGTGCGCGCGCGGCAGGCGATAGCCGTGCCTCCGTGCCCGATTACACCTTGGTAAACATGACGCTGCGGCGCAAGCAGGTCATACGAAACTGGGATGTGGCGCTGCTCGCGTACAATTTGCTGAACGCCGATGCGCGCGAGCCCAGCTCTGCGCCGGGGTTCATACGCTACGATCTGCCCCTGCCGGGGCGGACTGTCTATCTCGAGGTACGTTATAGCATGTGAATAGGGCGCACTTTTGTTGGTACGGTCATTGCCTTTGAATCGTAAGAATGTGAGTCCTTTCCATTATGATGGTTGCCTCGAAAAATATAATAAAAATACGTCCTCTTGCCCGCGGCCTGTTCTGGCTGGGGGTGGTGTTTTTCAATTTCTGTTTGTTGACTGCCGCCATGGCGGAACAGATGCTGCCGGTAACTGTTCTTTATCCCGATGTCCAGCCTCCTTACCGTGGTGTGCTGGAGCAGATAGTTGCGGGTATAACCGATGAAACCAAAAACCGTGTCAATAGTTATCCGATATCTGATGGATTTGATGTAGGTGATGTGCGGCAGCGTTTGGTGAAGCAGGATGGCGGGGTGATTGTCGGGTTGGGTAGGCGTGGCATGGAGATGGTGAAGGCATTGAGGGTGGACAAACCCGTTGTTATCGGTGCAATGATGATAACGCCGGAATCCACTCCCAGTGGATTTTCCGGAATTAGCCTTGCTCCCGATCCTGCTATCCTGTTTGGGCGGTTGCGGCAACTGGCGCCGCAGGTTAAACATGTTCATCTGATATTGAACCCGGATACCAATGCCTGGTTGATTGGCCTTGCTCGGGAGGCGGCGCGAAGCCAGGGGTTGGAGTTGATGGTTTATGAAGCGCGCGATATACGGGCCGCGGCGCGACTTTACCGCGACGTGTTTGGCATGGCACGCGGTGTTGCGGACGCGCTATGGCTGCCACCGGATAGTGATGGCCTGGATGAAAGGACAGTTTTACCCATGGTGCTGCAAGAGGCATGGGAGCGCAATGTGATTGTGTTTTCCAGTAATGCCTCACATGTCAAACGGGGCGCGCTGTTTGCCTTGTATCCCGATAATTACACGATGGGACGCAGCCTGGCATCCATGGCCATGAATCTGGCCAAAGGCCGTAGCGCAACGCTGAGTCCATTGCAGGATTTTTTGATTGCGGTGAACCTGCGCACTGCCGAGCATTTAAATCTCGACGCCCGCATTCAGCAACAGCGCGGCTTTGATCTGACGTTTCCATAGTCTTAGCTGACGTTACGCACCGTCCACGAAAAACACGAAAGACACGAAAAAAATGGGTGGGGAAGTTTGGCACAGAGAAGAGTGTTATCAGATACAAGGTGCTGTGTTTGATGTGTATCGGGAAATGGGCTGTGGTTTTCTTGAGGCTGTCTATCAAGAATGCCTGGAAAAGGAGTTGTCAAAACGCGGTGTTCCTTTTGTCGTACACCAAGAGCTGAAGCTTTTCTACAAGGGGGAAACGTTGCAGCAAACCTATATTCCTGACTTTATTTGCCATGAATCCATTATTGTTGAACTTAAAGCGCTTTCTGTCACAACTGGAGCACATAAGGCACAGGTGTTGAACTACCTGAAAGCAACGGGAATGCACTTGGGTTTGCTGGTCAACTTCGGTTGCTATCCGAAAGCAACGGTCGAACGGATTGTGCTATGAAGGTTTTTCGTGCCTTTCGTGTTTTTCGTGGACGCTGCGTAACATCAAGTCTTAATATTGATACATGGTTTATCCTAAAAAAGTCAGTTATCCACGAAAGTCACGAAAAAACACGAAAATATTCAAATACATATCGCGATTTTACTTGCTACCCATCCGGTGAATTGCTGAAGCAATCCATGTTTTTGTTTTATTTCGTGAATTTCGTGTTTTTCGTGGATAAAAAGCGGTTTTAAGGTTTATGACACTGTTTGTAAAATGGTTTGATCAATTAATCGCACGGCTGTTTCCCCGCACGATGGGTTTCCGCCGCCAATTGTCGATTGCGTTTACCGTGGGCGTCGCCGTTCTTGCCTTGGTATCCTCATTGGTAACTTCCTGGCAGGCAAGCCGGGATATCCGCGACAATTTGATCCAGCAGGGCATGCAGATCACCGGCAATTTCGCCAGGCAGAGCGAGCTCGCACTGTTGTATGGCGCGGAAGAAAATGCCCAAATTCCCGCTGCTGCAACGCTGGCATTCCCCAATATCGCTCATGTGTCGGTTTATGAACAGAACGGTGTTTCACTTCTCACCAAGGGAAAAGTTGCGGATTGGGTAGCGCCATCCCAGTGGGCGAGCAAAGATGACGCCGCTGTGCTGGCACATGAGACCGGTGAGCAATGGCACTTCCTGGCGCCGGTATACGCGGATTCCTCATCCTCTGAGAGTGACTCACCCTTTACCAGAAAAATACAAACGCGCGAATTGCTGGGCCATGTCCATGTAGTAATGAGCAAGGACAGCTTGAGCACGCTGCAAACCAATATTTTGGTGAGAAACGGAGTCACTGCGCTGACGATGGCGGGCATCCTGCTTTTGTTGTTGCAATTTATTATCACACGCATGACCAAGCCACTCAAGGATCTGGCTGATCTGATGCGGCACGCTGAGGAGGGTGGGCCGGCGGTGCGGTCAGAAGT
The DNA here is from genome assembly GCA_040183005.1 of Gammaproteobacteria bacterium. Taxonomy (NCBI): domain Bacteria; kingdom Pseudomonadati; phylum Pseudomonadota; class Gammaproteobacteria; species Gammaproteobacteria bacterium. The sequence goes on along the minus strand of JAMPIW010000007.1, from coordinate 862,162 downwards.
GGCGGGGCCGAGTGAGATCACTCAAATGTCCCATGCATTCAACACCATGATGGCTGCGCTGACAGAGAACGATCTAACCCTTCGCCAACAGAAAAGAAAGCTGGAAGAAGAAGTGGAAGAACGTGAGCGGATGCAGCAGACGCTGACTGAGAGTGAAGAACGTTTGCGATCCATCATCAATAATGTGATTGACGGCATTATCATCATCAATGAAGCAGGTCTGATTGAGTTGGTGAATCCTTCCATAGAAAAAATATTTGGCTATGCGCGCCATGAACTCATTGGCGAAGATATCGCTCGATTGGTGCCGACACCCTACCGCGTCGGCCATCAGGGATATATTAAAACTTATTTGACGACAGGGGTTGCCAAGATCATCGGTGTCGGGCGTGAGGTTGGCGGTCAGCGCAAGGACGGCACTGCTTTTCCCATGGAGATTGGTGTCAGCGAGATGCGATTGGGTAATAAGCGGTTTTTCGTTGGCATCGTGCGCGACATTACGGAACGCAAGCAGACAGAACAGGAGTTGAAAAAGGCGCGTGATATGGCCCTGGAGGCCACTCGCCTCAAGTCGGAATTTCTCGCCAACATGAGCCATGAGATTCGCACGCCCATGAACGGCGTGCTGGGCATGACGCAAATGTTGCTGGATACCGAGTTGACGGCAGATCAACGTGACTTTGCCGAGATTGTAAACAGTTCCGCCGAGTCGCTGCTTGCCATCATTAACGATATTCTCGATTTTTCAAAGATCGAGGCAGGAAAAATGCGCCTGGAGAGTGTCGATTTCAATCTGGATCAGGTAGTCGAAGAGGTTGTGCAACTGTTCGCCGCGCGCGCCTATGGCAAAGGATTGCAGCTGATTTCCCTTGTTCCGGCGGATGTGCCTGTCGCATTGCACGGTGACCCAACTCGCCTGCGCCAAATCCTCTCAAATTTGATCGGAAACGCCATCAAATTTACAGAATGGGGAGAAATCATGGTGCGGGTCAGTCTTGCCGGTTCTCAGGATGATACGGTGCAATTGCGCTTTGAGATTTCCGATACGGGGGTCGGCATAACATCCGAGGCATGCCACCGCCTGTTTCAGCCTTTTACGCAGGCGGATGGTTCCATCACGCGCAAATATGGGGGCACCGGTTTGGGGCTTGCCATATCGAAGCAGTTGTCGGAATTGATGGGTGGCGAAATCGGTGTTGAGAGCGAGCCAGGAGCGGGAAGCACCTTTTGGTTTACTGCACAATTGGAAAAACAGCAGGAGAGTGCCCAGCCGGCAGCGCGTTCTCTCTATGACTTAAAAGGTATGCGGGTGCTTGTGGCAGACGAAAGTCAGGCATACTGTTCAGTTTTATGTCACGAAATTGATGCGTGGGGAGGGCACGCCGCCCCTGCCTCGGGCGCCAGCGAGGTGTTGTCTCTGTTGCGCGCCGCAGCGGCACGGGGTGAGCCTTACGATGGTGTGATCCTGGATATGCTCATGCCGGAAATGTCCGGCTGGGTATTGCCTCATGCGATTAAAGCGGATCCTGCCATTGCATCGGTTCGAATGATAATGTTGATGCCTTATAACAGGCGCGCGGATATTGAAGCGGTGCGCCAAGCTGGTATTGCAGGCATGTTGTCCAAACCCGTCAGATCTTCCTATTTTTATGATTGCCTTACTGCGGCGCAGGCTATTGGTCAGAACGCTGGAAAAGCAGAGAGTGGCGGCCGTTCGTTCATGCCGAATCCTGTTGCGCGTGCCCGCATCCTCGTGGCCGAAGACAATGCGGTGAACCAGAAAGTGGCACTGGGGATGCTGCGCAAGCTGGGCTATGAAGCGGATGTGGCAGGCAACGGTAAAGAGGCTGTGGACGCAGTATCCCGGCTGAATTACGATCTTGTTTTTATGGATATCCAGATGCCTGAGCTGGATGGATTCCAGGCCACGGCCATGATCCGTGCGCAACAGAGTAATGAGCGGCATATTCCCATTGTCGCCATGACGGCTAATGCCATGAGTGGAGATAGTATAAAATGTCTTGATGCGGGCATGGATGACTATCTGGCGAAGCCCGTCAAGATTGATATATTGCGCAAAACCCTGGAGCGCTGGTTGCCCGCACGCCTGAGGCAAAATATACACACTGAAGCTAGTACTTATGTGGAAGCCGAAGATGCGCCGCGCGAGGTGGATTCACAACGGTTACCTGCTGTGGACGGCAAGGTGATGGCTAACCTGCGCGCGCTGATGGGCACCGCATTTCCCGAGTTAATCGCTACCTTTCTGGATAGTGTGCCTCCCCGGCTTGAGGCGATGCGAGCTGCCGCAGTGGAGGGGAATGCGGCGGCACTGATACGTGAAGCGCATGGCCTGAAGGGGAGCAGCAGTAATCTGGGTGCAATGGTATTGTCGAGTTTATGTAAGGAGCTGGAACATTGCAGCCGCGATGGAACACTCGATGGGGTGGCGCAACACGTTGAGGATATCGCAGCGGAATATGCGCGCGTCAGGGGCGTCTTGCAGGAAAAAGCGGCGGTTACAACGTAATGTAGGGTGCGTTCCACGCACCAACGATGATCGTGCGTGGGACGCACCCTTGCACTTTTAACCTGGTTTTCATGCCCGATAGGTTTGGGATTTCATGCCCGGTCCGGTAGAATCTAGCCTTTCCCAACCGGATTTCAAAACTATGGAAATCATACTCGCCAATCCCCGCGGTTTTTGCGCTGGTGTCGACCGCGCCATTGATATCGTCGAGCGCGCGCTCGAGGTGTTCGGAGCCCCCATCTATGTGCGTCACGAAGTGGTGCATAACAAATTTGTCGTGGAGGACCTTCGCAACAAGGGTGCGGTATTTGTCGATGAGCTGGATCAGGTGCCGGATGATGCTACCGTAATTTTTAGCGCCCATGGTGTATCGAAGGCGGTGCGCGCGGAAGCTGAGGGGCGCGGATTGAAGGTGTTCGACGCCACCTGTCCGTTGGTGACCAAGGTGCATATTGAGGTGGTGCGTCATCTGGATGCGGGCCGTGAGATCATCATGATCGGCCATGCAGGCCACCCTGAAGTCGAGGGCACGCTCGGGCAATGGCAGGGCCAGGGCCGTATGTATTTGGTGGAAACCCCGGAGGATGTCTCTAAACTTGTTGTTGATAATCCCGACGCATTGGCCTTTGTCACCCAGACCACATTGTCTGTGGATGATGCCGCCCAGATCATCGCTGCCCTGCGTGAGTCTTTCCCCAATATCATCGGCCCACGCAAGGACGATATTTGCTATGCAACACAGAATCGTCAGGATGCCGTGAAAGATCTTGTTCAGAAAAGCGATATCGTGCTGGTGGTAGGTTCGCCCACCAGTTCAAACTCCAACCGTCTGCGTGAGATTGCCGACAGAATGGGTGTGCCCGCGTATCTTATAGACACCGCCGATGAGATCCGGCCTGAATGGCTGGAGGGCAAAAACAGCATTGGCGTCACGGCGGGCGCTTCCGCGCCGGAGGTTTTGGTGCAACAGGTAATCGATCGTCTCAAGACGCTGGGCGCGCATGATGTGCGCGAAAATCCCGGGCGTCCTGAAAATGTGGTGTTTTCCTTGCCGAAGGAATTAGCAGGATAATTGTGTAGGGTGCGTCCCACGCACCAATGATTGTGGTGCGTGGGACGCACCCTACGACTTTTGCTATATCCATGTTCAACCCACTTTTAGCAGCATCGGGTTGAATGCCTTCGATAGCAGCATGACCTTGTCGCCAATGTGGAGGTTGTGGACTTCTTCTGACGTGGCGATGACCTTTACGATCTGGTTGCTCACCAGCACGGACACAGTGTAGACCACGTCGCTGGGCTCGATCTCCAGCACCTCGCCGGTGAATTGCAGTTTTCCGCTCAAGTTGCGATTCGAAAATACCTCCGCTGGCCTGCCGGTGCGGACAATGCGGCCCTGCTCGATCACCAGCACCCGTTTGGCCAGCTTGAAAACTTCGCCGAGGTCATGGCTTACGATTAGGGTGGTGATGTTGAAAACCGTGTGGATCTTCAGTATTTCGTCCTGCAGCCGCAGCCGGGTTTCGGCATCCAGGGCGGATAGCGGCTCATCCAACAGCAGCAAGCGCGGCCTTCGCACCAGGGCGCGCGCCAGCGCCACGCGCTGCTGTTGGCCGCCGGACAGGGTCGAGGGCTTGCGGTGCTGGAGTTCGCGCAGATCCATCAGGTCGAGCAACTCTTCGACATGGCCGCGTTCCTTCCGGTTGGCAAGCGCGAACTCCAGGTTGCCGCGCACCGTCAGATTGGGGAACAGGGCATAGTCCTGGAACACCAGCCCCACACCGCGCTTCTGCGGCGCGAGATTGATGCGCCGGGCGGTGTCGAGCCACGTTTCGCCTTTCACGACCAGCCTGCCTTCGTCTGGCGTGTCGAGTCCGGCGATGATCCTGAGCAGGGTGGTCTTGCCCACCCCCGACTTGCCGAAAAGAGCCACGAATTCGCCCGGCGCCACCGCAAAGCCGACATCGAGGGTGATCCCTCCGTCCGACGTTAGCAGGTGTTTCTTGAGTTCCAGCTCGATCACGCTCAGAGCGTCCTTAAGCCGCGTTTGTTGAGCATGTAGACGACCAGTAGGATCACGAAACTGACGATAAACAACACCAGCGCGTAGAAATTGGCGGCCGCATAGTTGAGGCTCTCCACCTCGTCGTAGATGGCGAGCGATGCGACCCGAGTCTGGCCTGGAATGTTCCCCCCGATCATGAGCACCACACCGAATTCCCCGATGGTGTGGGCGAAACTCAGCACCACGCCGGCCAGCAGCGACGGCTTGATGTTTGGAAGCAGCACCTGCACGAAGGTTTGCCAGCGCGATTTTCCGAGCGTGTACGCCGCTTCGGTGAGGGAGGCGGGCAGGTTCCGGAACCCGGAGTGCACCGGATGAACCATGAACGGAAAGCTGAAGATGATGGAGGCCAGCACCAGGCCTTCAAAGGTGAACGCCAGCGGCAGATTGAATACCGATTCAGCAATGCGGCCGAACGCATGCTCCGGACTGAACGCGAGCAGCAGGTAGAAGCCGAGCACCGAGGGCGGCAGCACCAGCGGCATACTAACCAGCGTTTCCACGACTGGCCTGAAGCGGGAGCGGGTGACGGCAAGCCACCAGGCGAACGGCACCCCGATGACAAACAGGATCAGCGTGGTCACTGCGGCCAGCTTGAAGGTCAGAAACAGCGGTTGCCATTCATAGTTCACAATCGCACTCCATCAGCGTCATCTCATTGGCCTTCACCAGCCCCTCTACCTGGTCGCCGGTTTTCAGCTCCAATCGTCGCACGGAACGGCTGGTGATGATGGAAACAATCCGATTTCCCTTGTAATCCAGTGTCACCTGGCTCAGCAGGTCGCCCTCCACGATATCCTGTACCGACGCCGGAATGCGATTGCGCAGGCTGATCAAGCCAGACAGGTTTTTGGCGAGCGACACCTCCGTTTCCTTGAACAGGAGGAGGATTTCGCCCCCCAGTTTCAGGTAACCAGCGCTGTCCGGTGTTTCGACGATAATGGCGGTGAAGGTATCGCCATCCACGTCGACATCCACCAGCGATAACTGCCCCGAGGATTCAATCGCCGCAATCCTGCCGCGTAACCGGTTCATGGCAGGCCGTAGCCGTAGCGTTCGAAAATCGCCCTGGCCTTGGGCGAAAACAGAAAGTCATGGAATCGCTGCGCAGCAATGGCGTTGGTTTGCCGGCCGTGTTTCAGGATCACGGCGCCCTGTGCGATGGGATCGTAGCTCTCCTTCTTGATCTCGATCCACTTACCCTTGCCTTTCATCTCCGGCGACACGACCACGGATTTTGCAGTGAGGCCAATATCCGCGGCGCGGGAGGCAATGTATAGACTGGTCTGGGAAACGTCTTCGCCGTAAACCAGTTTGGATTCGACCGCGTCATGGAGCTTGTAATATTTAAGCACCTTGATTGCTTCCTTGCCATAAGGCGCGATCTTGGGATTGGCAATTGCTACCTTTTCAACCATGCTGTCCTTAAGGAGCTCAACGCCCTTTCCCATGTCGAGGTCTTTCATGGTCCACAATACAAGCGCGCCGTAAGCGTAGATTCTTGGAGGCCCGGCAGTGTATCTGTCCTTGTAGAGGGTTTCCGGAAACCCCATGTCAGCCGACATGAATACATCGAATGGCGCGCCGTGCCTGACCTGCGCGGTAATCTTGCCGGAGGAGGAGAATACCGGAGTGATGTCAATGCCCGTTTCCTTCTTGAATTCGGCTTGCAGATCATCGAAAGCGTACTTTACATTGGGGGCAACCGCCACTGTTAATGTTTCGGCGATGCCGGGCGCACTGAAAACAAATGACATCGAGAAAAGCAACGTGAACAAGGTTTGTTTCATTTTTGGCTCCTGGTAGAGTGGATAATGCGATAAAAACCGGAAAATTTGAATTGCCAGCACCTTAGAAATCCAACTGCGCACGCATGGTGAGAGCATCTTCGTGGCCGTCTGTCTTGCCGTTGAGGGTGACTGGGGTATGGAAACTGGTGCGCACGTAGTTGAGCATAAGCCGTGCATTCGGGTTCAAAATCCATTTGCCCCCCAGCGTCCAGGCGTTCGCCTCGTTGGTCAGCCCGGCCTTTAGCTGGCCCGTCCCCGCAGTATTGGCGATGGTGAAGCCGGAGGCGTCGAACTGGCTGTAGCGCACCCCAAGCTCAAAGGCGCCAGTTCCTTCCGTAAGCAAGACGAAGTTTTGCTTTGGTTTGATGCGGCCGAACCCTCCGTTTTTGTAGGAATCAGCATAGCGTTCTCCACTCATCAGCCAGGTGAGGCTCGTATACCACGCGGAAAGGCTGCGCTCGAAGTTTGTTCCCTGGTAGTCCGCACGGATGTATTCATCCTTGAAGTTTCATCGGGCCATAGGCAAGGGCAAGCTCTGCCCCGTCGCGAGTGCGGTCTATATCGTTGCTGAAGGCGTTGGCGGTGGCGAAGAAAGCAGTTCCCAACGCTTCGGTCTTGGCGGAAAGCGTCGCCAGCCCGTTTGCCTGTTTTCCTCTGCCGTAGAAGCCACCCACATGGAGCACGGTGTTGTTCCATTTTGCCCACTCGGCGGCGTTGCCTGTGGCGCGCAGCATGGTGTCCTTGGCACTGTTGGAATCGTCAGCATTCGGGCCGCCGCCGCTGACGACTGCAATGCTATAGTGCGTACCCTTGAGAGGTGTACCGTAGACCATGAGGCCGCGGTCAAAGGTGGCGCCCAAAAGGCTGTCCGCCAGCGACCGCTCCTGGAAGTCAATAAAGTTGGAGTTCATGGAACGTTCCAGTCCATAGTTAGGCTTGAATTGCCCTATCCGGATTTGGGCCGCTTTCCACCAGTTGAAGTCGAGATATCCGTATGTGAGTGCCGTGCTACTACCGGCGTATTCGCCCTCCACCCGCAGGGCATAGTGCTTGAGGAAGGCGAGGCTTCACTCCCAGGCGCGCCCGGCGCACGCTGAAGGTGTCTGCGGCGAAGGCATCCGGGGCATAGTTCCGGTAGTCCGCCTGTACCCGGCCATTGAGCTGCAACTTCCAGTTGCCGCTGGCATCCTCGATGTAGATGCCGTCCTTGAATCCGCCCAAGAGCGGTTCACCTTTGCTTTTGTTTAAGGCCACAAAGTCCCGTAATTCTTTGGACAGTGCCTGCATCTGCCGTTCCATCTCCCGGACGCGTGATTCCGGATCAGGCGGCGGGTCAGCGGCAAGGGCTGGGCGAAGAGAAAACACGGCGGCAAGTAGTAACGGTAGACCCCGACAGGCCGTCGCCATGAGCCTGTGATTTACGTGAGTTTGCTTTGAATACATTGTTATTTCCCCTTTCAGCCTTATCTGCCCGAGATCAAATCGGATTTCACAAAAATAAATTGTCCTATGCGCTTATGCCGAGAATGACACTACTTGCCTTGAAAACTGCGCAGGCCCGTCCCCCTTCCTTGAGATTCAGGTTTTCGGCGCTCTCATTGGTAATCAGGGCGCTGACGGTGTTGTTCCCATTCAGCGTAATGACGACATCCGTGTTGACGGCGCCGGGGATCAAGCGGGTCACCATTCCACAGAGCCGGTTTCGTGCACTCAGCTTGAGACCTGGATCATCCTCGGTAATCATTACCCAGGGTGCTTTAACGAGGGCCCAGACCTCATCACCGGCCTTCAAATCCAGGGTTTCCACGCTCTCGTGGGTGATGACGGCATAAATCATGTCGCCACTGCTCAGAGCAATCGCCACTTCGGCATTGACCGGGCCGTTCCGTATAGAGTCCACTTTCCCAAAAAACTGGTTACGTGCGCTGGTTTTCATGGTCAATCTCCTCATCAATTGATAAAAGTGCGCAAAGTTTTCGATGCCCACGCTGGCGGCGGCAAGGAATTTCTCATGCTCCCGTTGGATGAGGCGGTAGGTTTCGAGCATCTTGATTCCCTGCTCGAAAGCAAGCTACGCGCCAAAATAAAAATGTCAATATTATTCAGCTTGTTATTAAGTAATCAGGAGGCCAGGCGTGCATCGCTGTTGTACGGTTTGTAAGGTTAGTTACACAAATTGGAGGAAAAGCAGGCCGATCGAACGCGCTCCTGTTGGGCAATGCTGTGTTTTTACCCAAGCTGCGATCTTGCGACGCGCTATTCGACGTTACGCAAAAAATCCGCAGTTTTATAGAACGCAGCTGTCAATTGCTCGCGCAACTTTTCTTCGATGTACACGTCGCGCATGGCCTGGGTCATGCACATCATCCACTGATCGCGTTCCGTCTCTCCGATGGGGATGGGCAGGTGCCGCTGGCGCAAGCGGGGATGGCCGAACTTCTCGGCGTATAGTTGCGGGCCGCCGAGCCAGCCGGAGAGGAACATGAAGAGTTTTTCTTTGGCGTGTGTCAGGTCTTGGGCGTGAAGTTTTCGGATGGTTTCAGCGGCGGGATTTTCATCCATGATCTCACTACTGTCCGGAGATTTCCGGACTAACATGATTTAACCGACTGATAAAAAGCGAATAAATGATATTCATGGGTGTCACCGATTTCAATGTGTTGGAAACTACTGGATTTTTCCGGGGGTGGTTCAATGCATACGGGGAAGCTGGTGTTCGCACAACTGATGGATCATCTGCCGCTGCACACCTTCCGACGCTGCGTGGCCAAGTACCCTGGACGCTATCCGACACTCACCTTCGCGCACCTCGATCAGCTCCTGTGCATGGCCTTCGCGCAACTGATCTACCGGGAAAGCCACCGTGAAGGTGGCAATGCCTGCGCGACACCGAGACCTGCCTGCGCGCGCACTCCGCCAAGCTCTACCATCTGGGAATTCGCGGTGGCATTGCCCGCAGCACTCTGGCGGATGCCAACGAAAACCGAGATTGGCGCATCTATCAGGATTTCGCACTCAGCCTGATCCAGTCGGCGCGCAAGCTCTATGCCGAGGACAGCTTCGGCCTGGAATTGACGCATACGGTCTATGCGCTCGACTCGACCACCATCGATCTGTGCCTGGCACTCTTCCCCTGGGCGCGCTTTCGCAAACGCAAAGGCGCGGTCAAGCTCCATACGCTCCTCGATCTGCGGGGCAACATTCCGACCTTCATTCATGTCTCGGACGGCAAACTCCACGATGTAAATATACTCGACCAGATCGCCTTCGAGGCCGGCAGCTTCTACGTCATGGATCGGGGTTATATCGACTTCGCCCGGCTCCATGCCCTGCATCTGACCCAGGCCTTCTTTGTCACTCGCGCCAAATCCAACCTGCGGTACCGGCGGCTCTATTCCCATCCGGTCGACAAATCGACCGGGCTGCGGTGCGACCAAACCATCATGCTGACCGGGCCTCAGCCCAGCCAGGATTACCCGATCCAGTTGCGCCGGGTAAAGTTCTTCGATGCCAAAAACGACAAGTTACTCGTCTTTCTCACCAACACAACGATCTTCCTGCCCTGACGATCGCCGAGCTTTATCGCTGTCGTTGGCAGGTGGAACTGTTCTTCAAATGGATCAAACAGCATCTGCGGATCAAGGCGTTTTTCGGCACTTCCGAGAATGCGGTCAAGACACAGGTCTGGATTGCTATCGCTGTTTATGTGCTCGTCGCTATTCTCAAGAAACGGCTGAAATCCGAAGCTTCACTCTACACAATTCTACAGATTCTGAGCCTAACCCTGTTCGAAAAAACGCAACTCAATCAAGTTGTTACAAATATCAATCCCAGTCAGGAGGATGCGCAAATGCTTAACCAATTGAATCTATTCGAAGAAATCTCCGGACAGTAGTGAGCTCATATAGCAGATTCCGGTTTTTTTGGGCGATATCAGAAGTGTCCGGTAATTTAATTGAATAGATTCAATTGGTTATTGTCTTTCTGCATGCTCATTTGCGTCTCCGCATTTTTAAGTAATTGACCGAGTGGCGTTTTCTCGAAAAGAGTCAGGCTCAAAATCTGTAGGATTGTGTAAAGCGAAGCCTCGGTATTGAGCCGCTTTTTCACGATGGCGACCAAGACGTAAACCGCGATGGCGATCCATATTTGCGTCTTGACTGCATTCTCGGTGGTGCCATAGAACCGCTTGATTCGAAGATGCTGTTTGATCCACTTGAAGAATAGCTCGACCTGCCAGCGGCAACGATAAAGCTGAGCGATGGTCAGCGCAGGCAGGTCGAAGTTGTTGGTCAGAAAGACCAGAAACCTGTCGTGTTCGGCATCGTAGAACTTGATGCGTCGCAGGTGCTGCGGGTAATCCTTGCTGGCCTTGCGAGCAGTCAATGCAATGGTCTGGTCGCAGCGCAGTCCAGTGGACTTGTCCACGGTGCGAGATGAATGGCGCGACCAATACGACATGACTATCAAGTCGCAGCGCAGTCCAGTGGACTTGTCCACGGTGCGAGAGTAGACGCGACGAAAGAGCAGATTGGATTTGCCACGGATGACAAAGAACGCCTGTGCTTGATGCAGGGTGAACCAGCGAGCGAAGTCGGTGAAGCCACGATCCATGATGTAAAAGCTGCCGGCTTCGGGTATCAGGATATCGAGCACATTGACCTCGTGCATCTTGCCATCGCTGATGTGGATGAAGGTTGGAATGTTGCCGCGCAGGTCGAGCAGCGTATGCATCTTGACGGCAGCTTTGGTGGAGCGGAAGCGTGCCCACGGAAAGACGCTCAAGCACAGGTCGATGGTCGTGGTATCGAGTGCGTAGACCGTCTGTTCCAGTTCGACCGCAAAGCTGTCGCTGGCGTAAAGCTTTCTGGCGGTCTGGATTAAGCTCATCGCGAAATCCGCGTAGATGCGACGGTCGCGTTGCTCGTTGGCATCGGCCAGCGTGCTCTTGGCGATGTTGCCTCGTATGCCCAAGTGATAGAGCTTGGCTTGGTGGGCGCGCAGACAGGTTTCGATGTCGCGCAGGCTTTCGCGGTAAGTCAGCTGCGCGAACGCCATGCAGAGAAATTGATCGAGATGCGAAAAAGTCTTGGTGGGATATTTGGAAGGGTAGCGCTGCACGCAGCGACGGAATGTGTGAAGGGGCAAATGCTCCATGAGTTGTGCGAACACCAACTGGCCTGAATACATGACGGAAACTCCTGGGGGGAAAGCCCCAGTTTCCCAAAAAATTCACGTTCAAGTCGGTGACACCCCTAAACACACACTTTCCTATTCAACATCATCATGTTATATAGCCGTCTTTGCGAAATTGCCGGACACTTCTGGGGCGATATAAATAAATGGCGGATAAAATTTCAATTGACCAGTCCCGATTAATTTGCTGTAATTGTTCATCCGGTGAACATATGCGCCCCATGCTCGACGACGAAACCCACTACAAGATTCTGAAACTGCTGCAGGAAGATCCGCACATTAGTCAGCGCGCGCTGGCCGAGGTGCTCGGCGTCAGTCTGGGCAAAACCAACTATTGCCTCAAGGCGCTGATTGGCAAGGGCCTCATCAAAGCCAAAAACTTCCGCAACAGCAACAACAAGGCCGCCTACGCTTATTTTCTTACCCCAATGGGCATGGATGAAAAGGCCAGTGTCGCTGTCCGTTTTCTCAAGCGTAAAATGGTGGAATACGAAACGCTGCGGGGAGAGATCGAGAGCTTACGGCGTGAAGTTGGTTCTGGGCGACCGAATAACACAGCGGCACCAGTAATTGGCATAGAAGAGCCACAATTGGCAAATCCGCTGCCATGATTGTATGGTGATCGGGTCTGGAAATGGAATCAAGCCTGAATGATAATGACATACCGAATGAATTCGAGTTTGATCCCATTTTTTCGTTTATGTCACGTGATGCCACTGTAATGCATCTTACACTTGAACAGGTTCAGCTCATTCGGCAAACCGCAGAGGGCATTTTTGGTGCCGGCGTTCAAATCACCCGGTTTAGTAATAACTATGTCACCTGAAAGCTTCCCGTTTACATAAGACAATTCATGCCAAAGTGGTTATTGCTGAGCGTGAAATCCTGCTGGAATGGGTGGCTCGCATATTGACGAACCCACAAAGAATGGAAACGGATCCGGAAGACCCGGCATTGGGTCATGCTTTGGGCCGTATTCCAGAACATAGCGATAGGGTATTGCGCGTGATTTATAATAAAACGGTTAAACCGTGGCGGATTGTGACCGTTTATTTTGACCGGACACAAAAGGATAAGTTATGAGAGTACATTTTGATGAAAAGGCAGATGCGATATATATGCGTCTTGATGAATCTAAAATCGTAGAATCTCAGGAAGTCCAACCTGGAATTGTCCTTGACTTCAATGAGCATAATCAAGTCGTGGGGATTGAAATTCTAAGGGCAAAAGATCGTGTCCCCCAAGCCAATCTGAAACAGATGCAGTTTGAAGTGGCGTGAGTATTGGCTGTTCGGCTTACAGCATGGCTGAGTGTGTATTAATTATGGGTGTCAGCGGGCAAGGCAGGGCGTACCTCTCGGAGTTTCTGCTCCACAAGGGCTATGAAGTGCACGGTATCAAGCGCCGTGGATTGTTGTTTAATCCGAACCGGATTGAGCGCCTGTATCGTGGTTCTCACGAAGAAGGGGTTCGTTTCTTTTTGCATCCTGGTGAGATGAATGACTGGCAACCGCCCATCAAGAATTGCAGTAGGGGGCTAGCGCACTGATTATGAAAATTGAAATCGAATGGAATATTCGGCAGCATTCCTCAATCCGCATCAATTTGGAGGCCCATCATGCAAATAGCAATCGACTTACCCAATGACTTTGTCGCATTTCAGACAGTACCCGACATCCGGCAAGAAATTCGCACTTCTTATGCCCTTTGGCTCTACCAGCGAGAGAGGGTAACGCTTGCTAAAGCTGCAGAACTGGCAGGGGTCAACCTTTATGACTTCATGAGCATCTGCAAGACAAACCGGATACCCATTATCGACATCACGCGCGATGAGTTGCTTGAAGAACTGGCTGGATTTGACCCAACATGATTCTGGTCGCAGATGCCTCTGCGCTGATCGCCCTCGCGACCTGCGACAGCCTCGCCTTGCTTGAAGTAATCTTCGGTAACGTGCTGGTGCCCGAGGCCGTTTTTTCTGAAGTAACTACAGTTGATAGGCCCCAATCTGCTCGCCTGAGAAGCTATCTGCACGGCAAGGTTCGTGCGGTGGATATGCAGCGTTATGTTTACCTGGATGCTTTTGCCGATGCTGGCGAAACCCAAGCCATGCTGCTTTACAAGGGAAGTAGCTGCCGACTACCTACTCATTAATGACAGGCGCGGTCGTAAGGTTGCGAAAATCAACCAGATCAAAACGGTGGGCTCTCTGGGCGTATTACTTCAAGCCAAACGAATCGGTTTGATTCCTCGCGTTGCTCCCTTGGTCGAACAAATTGCCGCCAGTTCAGTCTTTATGAGCGAGAACTTGATACAATCCGTACTCGAATTGGCTGGCGAGACTGGGGGGCGAGGCTAAGCATATGGAAATCGAGTTTGACCCTATTTTTGTTCCCAATACTGTAGATGCGCTGACCGAAGGAATAGTGTTGGACATAAATGAAGCATCAGCAGCCAACCAATTCATGCTCACCAAGCTGCAAGAATCAGCGGGTTTTGCAAAAGATGTTCTGACCCGTGTCGAAGAAGAGGTTTGGAATGGCGTATGAATTCGCACAGGGTGGACACCGCCAACCATTAGAAATAGAGTGAAATAGATAAAGATGGCAGGATGCGCATTAATTACCGGTGTCACCGGGCAAGACGGGGCTTACCTCGCCGCGTTTCTGGCTCTACCAGGATTATGAAGTGCATGGCATTAAGCGCCGTGTATCGCTGTTCAACACCGGTCGGATTGATCGCTTGTATCAAGATCCGCATATGCAGAACAGAAATTTCATATTCCATTTCTTCAATTAATGAGAGTGTGGCGTTTGTATAGAGGGCTCCTCAAGGCAGGCCTATGGATGTCGTTTGCCGTCTTGGTGGGTAGGGCATCTGGATTCGTACGGGAATCTTTCGTTGCTGCAACCTATGGGGTCGGTCAGAGCGCCGATTTAGCGGTGTTAATACTCACTGTTCCAGACTTGCTAGTCAATATATTGGTAGGCGGTGCGCTCTCCGTTGCATTGATACCTGAATTCAAGCGGCTGAGCCCGAGCGAGGGCGTTAGTTTATTTCTGCAATCAAGTATCATGATTGGCGGGGTTTTTCTGCTCCTGGCCGCGTTCCTGATGATATTTTCCCAGCAGCTGATCCATTTGGTTGCCCCAGGGTTTTCTCCGGATACAGCATCACGCGCGGCTGATGTTATTAAATACGTGTTGTGGGTGATTCCGCTGACGGCCCTTGCGGGGGTGAGCACCGCCTATCTGCAGGCGCACGAGCGTTTTACCGCGCCCGCTTTCGGAACGCTAATCTTCAACATCGTAGTGATTGTTGGGTTATTTTTCTTCGTGAGCGATGAGGATTCCTTACGGCTACTATGTGGGTTTGTGATTCTTGGGGGATTACTCCGCTGGTTTTCTCAGCTTGTATGTTTGCCCAGATCATATTTGAGATCAGGGAGTTTTCGCCCTAGCTTGATTTCTCATCCGTTGCTTATCCATTATTGCCAGGCGCTGGGTGCTGGCAGTTTGCTTCTTCTCTTTCCCGTTGTTGCAAGAGCGATGGCATCATTTAACGATGAGGGAGCATTGGCGACATTCAACTATGCGACCAAATTGGTGGAGTTTCCTCTTGGCGTCAGTATTACCCTACTAGCCGTGCTCTTATTTCCGCGATTGGCTGAGGGCTTTGCGAAGGATTCATCATCCATCGAAAGCAAAAAAATCCTGCATGAAGGCGTAACGATTGTACTTATTCTCTCATTTTCAATGATGATATCTATGGCCTGGTTCAGCGCTGACTTGTCAAGACTGGCCTTTGGTTGGGGAAAAATGTCGAAAGAGGCGGTGAATAGTATCGGTGTTCTGGCTGCCATTGGATTTCTTTCGTTGCCTGCTCAGGGCGTTTCTAGTTTGGTGGTTGCCGCTTTCAATGCTAAGCGGGATACGGCGACACCTTTTTACATTAATATTGGTGCGATAATGTGCTTTCTGCCTGCGAGTTGGCTGGCAGGTCATGCTTATGGTTTGCCGGGGTTGATGGCAGCGATGACTGCAAGCTATTGGATTATCATGGTCTTGCATATTGTGGTTTTGAGAGCGAGACACAATATTTCGATAGGAAGTGCCTTGCTGAATTTAGGGGTGGTGAAGATCATTTTGGCATCGCTCATTGTGTTTTCTCCTATTGCGGCGCTCTCAGCCATGTCGGATCAAGGGCGGTTGGGCAATGTAATATGGGCCGGTGTCGGCGTTGTTTTGTTAATGATCTCCGGGATAATGGCAACAACAACTTATCGAGCATTTATTTTTGATATTATTAAGAAGCGATCACATGATTAAGCTGATGTTAATAACGAATAATCCCGAAATGGCGCAATTCGCTGTTGAGAGTGGCGTAAACCGGATATTTGTCGATCTGGAAGTGCTGGGGAAGCAGGAGCGTCAAGGACATTTGGACACCCTGATTAGTCGGCACTCTATCCAGGATGTGCAGCGTGTGCGGTTGGCCATACCGGGCTCTGAACTACTGGTGCGCCTTAACCCCTATAACGCTGGGACTGACCAAGAAATCGAGGCGGCAATCTCGGCAGGAGCGGATTTGTTGATGCTGCCCATGTTTACTCGCGTACAAGAGGTTCGCGATTTTTGCGAGCGGGTCAATGGGCGGGCGGGGGTAATACCTCTGGTGGAAACTCTGGAGGCCATGGCTACCCTCCCTGAGTTGGTAGATGTCAGTGGTGTCGCAGAAGTATACATTGGACTCAATGATTTACACCTTTGCCTAGGGCTTGATTTCATGTTTGAACTATTGGCCAATGGGATGGTTGAGAGTATGGCCAAAATCATCAAAGCAGCCAACTTACCTTTTGGTTTTGGAGGCATTGCTCGGGTGGGCGAAGGCTTGTTGTCCGCGGAAATGATCTTGGCTGAACATATGCGTCTAGGCTCGTCATCGGTTATTCTCTCGCGCACTTTTCACCGCCAGAGTCAAGAGGTCAGTGAGCTACAGGCGCATATGGATTTTAAGGAAGAGATTTGTAAGTTGCGTGAGGCCGAGGAATCATTTAAGCAGCGTACGGAAGAGGCAGCACAGCGCGATCAGCGTGCCGTTGTCGATATCGTTGCGGCAATCGCGCAGAATATCAAGCGACGCAGGGTTAAATGAAGCGGCTATTCGATGTCATGGTTTCTTCGGTTTTGCTGATCTTGGCGTCCCCCATTCTGTTGGTGGTGTCTGTTGCCATCGCGCTTGGGTCGCCTGGTGGGGTGTTGTTTCGCCAGGAACGCATCGGGCATCAAGGAAAAATCTTCAATATTCTCAAGTTTCGCAGCATGGTCAAGGAGGCCAGCAAAATTGGACCTTATTACACCACAGACCATGATCCTCGCATCACTTACATTGGTCGATTTATCCGTCGCACCAGTTTGGATGAATTGCCGCAGCTTATCAATGTGTTGAAGGGAGATATGAGCCTGGTAGGGCCGCGCCCCGATGTGCCCGCGCAGCGAATCTTGTATACTGACGCCGAGTGGCAAGAGCGGCATTCGGTCCGGCCGGGAATTACGGGCTTAGCTCAGGCCACTATACGTTCCGCAGGTACGGAAGAACAGCGCAAGGCACTGGATCTCGAATATGTGCGTCGAGCATCACTCTGGTTTGATGTGTGGATACTGCTGTTGACGGTGCGACAGGTCTTGTTGAAAGGGGGAAATTAGAGTGTGTGGCATCTTCGGTTATTTTGATCGAGCCCGCAAGCAACTCGATGCCGAGGTTCTGAAAGCGATGGGAGAGTCGATTGCCCATCGTGGCCCAGATGACTGCGGGATCTTTTCCGCCGATGGCGTGGCGATAGGTAATCAGCGACTTTCCATCATTGATATTGCTGGTGGTCATCAGCCGTTTGTGTCCGCTGATGGCATGATCTCAGTGGTGCAGAATGGCGAAATCTTTAACCATGTTGAGCTTGCCAGTGAGCTGGCGAAAGATGGCTATCCTTGTCAAACCCACTCCGACACCGAGGTGTTGCTGCGGCTGTACGAACGCGATGGTATCGATTTCGTGTCGCGGCTTAATGGCATGTTCAGCATCGCTATCTACGATGGTCGCCAGGATGCGCTCTATTTGATCCGTGATAGAGTCGGTGTGAAGCCGCTGTTTCTCTACGACGATGGTCGCCGCCTGCTTTTTGCCTCTGAGATCAAGGCCCTCCTGCGGGCAGACATTCCAAGGGAAATGAATCCAGAGGCCTTGCACCATTACCTCACATACAACTACGTCCCACCACCGCACACGATGTTTAAGGGCGTTCAACATCTAATGCCAGGGCATCTCATGCGTATTCAGCGCAATAATCAGGAGACGGTATGCTGGTGGGATCTGGCGAAGATGCGCGCCGAGGAGAAGGATGAGAGTGCGTGGATCGACGAATTCAATGCCATCCTGGACGATGCCGTGCGTTTGCGCTTGCGTTCAGATGTGCCATTTGGTGCATTCCTGTCCGGCGGTGTTGACTCCAGCACGGTTGTTGGCCTCATGGCGCGTCATATGGACAAGCCGGTTGATACCTTCTGTATCGGTTTTCATGACCCTCGCTTCGATGAGGCGCCATTCGCTCAGGCCGCAGCTGATCGTTTTGGCGCCCATCATGTGATGGAGCGGGTAGATGCCAACATGCTTGATTTATGGCCTCTGACAACCTATTTCTGTGATCAGCCACACGGCGATATCTCGTTCCTTCCGACGTACCGGGTTTCCAGTCTCGCGGCCAAGCACGTCAAGGTGGTGCTGACAGGGGATGGCGCAGATGAGTTATTTGCCGGATATGATAAATATCGGGACTTTTTCGGTGACGACTCAGTGCAAGCGCTGAGTAACGAGGCGTTTCAGCACGCCTATTACCAAAATATCAGCCTCTTCACCAATGACAAAAAGATGGTGCTGTATACGCCTGAGTTTGCCACCAAAGTCGCCGGGATTGACTCCTACGAAGTGGTGCGTCCGCTATACAATAAGGCGGCGCATATGGATCGCCTAAATCAGGCGCTATATATTGACATGATGTTACTGTTGCCAGGCAATAATCTAGTCAAGCCTGACCGCATGGGTATGGCGGTATCGCTAGAGGCCCGCACCCCCTTTCTTGACTATCGCATGATGGAATTCGCGTTCCGCATGCCAGGGCATTTCAAGCTGCGCGATGGTGAAACAAAGTACGTCTACAAAAAAGCTGTAACCCCACTTATTGGTGACACTTTAGCGTACCGAAAAAAACAAATGTTTACTGTGCCGGTGGGAGAATGGTTTAAGAATGAACTGGCGGAATATTGTCACGATCTCCTGCTGTCTCAGAGAAGTGTTGACAGAAAGATATTTGATGCTGAGTGTGTCCATTCTATGCTCGTTTCTCATCAGAATGGCAGCGCCAATTTTACGCGAGAGATTCGTGCATTGCTGGCGGTGGAAATTTGGCATCGGATTTTCATGGATAAAAACCGGCAGGGGTACCCGGTTTTAAGCGATTTAATATGAGCGTCACGCCAATACCTGCTCGCGCTTGGCTTAATGGAAGAAGCTCGAAAGCCAAGTCTGGCCAAGGAAAAATGCGTGCGCTTTGGTGGTTCATGGTCGCACTCTATATTAGTTGGGTATGGATGGGGTTTGTTGAGTTTGAGATCTGGCCCCAGGTTCTAGAATTATGGGGGCGTGAAACAGATATCACTGATTTAATCTTGCACCCGCATGGCTTGCGTTATGCGCTGGTGTTGCCGATTTTTCTGTTAAGTGATCTAACAGGCTTCTCTACCAATTGGCTTTTTTCTCAATTGGTGGCATTGCTGATTATTTTTATAGCAGTCAATGTAACCGATACGGCCCGGATGTTGTTGCATAGTCGTAAAAGCTGGGGTCTGTTGATCACTGCATCAGCTTTTTTCATGGTGCTTTCTGGATTTATGCACGGTCGGATTGCCTTTGCCCTCATGGGGATGGCTTTGTTACTACATACCATGGTGGCTTGGGATCATAGACTCCTAGGGTCGAGTGAGCTAACAGCACGGGTGCTGTTAGCTTTCTTTTTGGCCAGCGTTAGTAGTGGTACTTTTATAGTGGTAATTATAACATTCTATGGTTGGTGGTGCTGTCGTATTCTGGGGAGTCTTGGCCAAGGTAGATTATCAGTGAGAGATTGGAGAGTATTTTTATTGTTTGGAATGGCGATGCTGATGATGCTGCCATTGCTGGATAAGCTGATGATGAAAAACCTTGATTTTTATGGTGATGGATTTGATGGTCTTTGGGATATGTTGACCCATGGTGCCGGAATAATTTTCCATATAGCTGATTGGGTGGTAGTGGTGTTGAGTTTGGTAGTGTTGGCTCTATTTATAATGTTTGCTGTTGTGTTAGGGGCATTCTTTCCAATAGTGAGGCTACCAGCATATGCTACTGTTATCTCTTTAGTGGGTGGAATGTTTGGCTATTCAACGTTAGTTATGGCCATTCCTCCAGTGATGATGCTTGGTATGGTGAGCTTTGAGCATTTGAAGTTTCCTCGTCAGTCAATCGCCGAGCCATGGAAAACGAAGCGGGGGCGAGAAGCCGCCAATAGCCCTGGAGTGGCGTAGAGTTCCTTGTGGTAGCCAGTGCGTGCCGCGAAGTGACCTGTCTTGGGTCGGACATTGCAAGTGGGTGCAACCTTATGTTGAGGGGTAAAATTGAAGGCAAGGGCAAAAAGAATGCTTTTATATAGACCATCCCTTCGGGGGATATTGCTTATTTGTCTAATGATCTCAACTTGGGCCGTACAGGCGGCAGCCCCTGTGTCGCCGAAGAATGGCTTATCTGGGCGCTATAGCATAGATGGGGTACGAATATATGACTCGGCGTACCGCAGCCAATGCGAAAGCGTATGGCTGCCGGTGGGGGTGAAATCCATTTCACCCAAAGGCGCTGACGTTGTATTAGCCAAAGGTGCGGGGGGTGAAAACTACCGTGCATCGTTACTGAGCAAGGATAAACATTGTTTTGAATTGACTGTAATACGTGACGCATTGTCTGCGAATGGTATTAAGTATATGGAGAAAAAGGATCATGTAATCATCTTGAGACCTAAAAGCGTTAAATCTGAAGACTTGGCGAATGCCTTGCGTGAGATTAATTTGACTATAGAGTCGAGCGCTCCGTTGTCAAGAGAAACGCGCTCGCCTGTTGATTATATAATGTACGAGGATGGTCAGATTGGCGAACACACTACAGCAAACTATAGCACCGGGAAACCGCGGGTTAACTATCCTATCTTGCCTATTGGTTTTGATCTCTTTGTTGCAACCAATTTGGGATTAAGAGCCTATTACATAGAAAGGAATGGTACTGTTGTTTCTGAAGGCGGTGATTACAACACGGCATTCTATTCGGTGGCCGGTGGTGAAAATGATCCTCTGCTAGTATCCGCCCCAGGGCACAGGAAAATTTATGTTTACGATAAGTTGACTGGAAGATTGTCTGTTTTAATTGACGGATACGCTGCTACAAAGATAAAACAGTCGAATGGCAAGCTTTTTTTTGTTGGGTATAAAGACTTCAAGGATTGGAATAAGGCTGCATTGTATGAATATACATTCTCAACAAAAAGGATACGAAGGCTTACAGCCCCCATATTTTCTGACGTGCGAGGATTAGAATTTGGTAATGGAGAATTGTATGTTTCAGATGGGGGGCATAATAGAATCGTGGTTCTGGATACACGTACATATCGAGTCCGCTATTACTGGCTTGGCTTTACATATCCAAATGGGATCAGCTTAACCGATAGAGATACTTTGCTTGTTGCCGATGAGCATGCGGGGGTTATTAGAGAGTTAGATCCGCAAACGGGTCAAGAAGTTCGTTCTATTGGTTACAGGCTACTCCGTTTCCCTGGTCATGTCGAGGAGATAACTACTGGGCCATATAAGGGAGCGTGGCTGATCGCTGATACAGGTAATGATCGAGTGTTATTGCTTGACCCATCGACTGAAAAAATTTATGCCGAAATTAGCGGGTTGCGAGAACCATTAGATTTTGTAGTTTTCCCAAAAAGATAACGCATGAAGATTCTTGCAGTCACTTACGGCGGTGGGCATGTCGCGCTTATTGCACCAGTTGCAAAAGAACTGATGCGCAGAGGACATGATGTTACGGTGCTTGGCCTGACGACGGCGGGTAGCTATCTCAAAGGGCAGGGTATCAGCAGTATTGGATTTAAGGATTTGCTTGAGCCGTCAAATCGAGAGGCCTATGAAATTGGTTGCCGCTTGGCTCAAGACTTGGATAACGGTGGGCCTGTCAGCAAGGAGGAGACGATTGCCTATCTTGGTCTTTGTTACCAGGACTTGGTAGTCCGCATGGGTGAAAAGGTGGCGGCATCCAAGTACGCCCAAAAAGGGCGTCAAGCGTTTCTGCCGATAGGTGTAATGGAGCTGGTAATGGGTCGTTTTAAACCGGATGTAGTGTTTGCGACTAATTCCCCGCGTGCCGAACAAGCTGCCATTCTTGTCGCAGGAAAATACGGAATTCCGTCAGTATGTGCAGTTGATCTGTTTGCGTTACAAGAGGTGCAGTGGATAGGCAAGCCGGGTTATGCTTCCAAGGTATGTGTTCTCAATGAGGCCGTTAGACACATGCTTCTGGCGTATGGGCGAAAGGAAGGCGAAATTATAGTAACCGGCAATCCAGCCTTTGATCGGTTGCAGCAGGATGAAATCAGGGCTGCGGGTGTGAGGCTCAGTCATGAGCGCGGATGGAATGATGGTTTGGTAACACTGCTTTGGGCTTCCCAGGTTGAGCCGGAGCGACACCCTTTTGCGCCGCTTCGTGGAGATCCTACGTTGCCACGCAAGATTGAGGCCGTGCTGCGGCACTTTGTGCAGGGGATTCAAGGATTTCGTTTGGTGGTGAGGTATCATCCAAGTGAGAAAATTGAGTTTGTTGAGCAGTATGGCGTGACCTTCAGCCCAACTGCAGAGAGTCTGCATGCTCTATTGCACGCGGTGGATGGAGTAGTTGTGACGGCATCTACTGTAGGCCTAGAGGCGTCGATCATTGGTAAGCCAGTGGTGTCCGTTGATTGCTCTATCTTTACTGCCGATGCACCTTATTCAAAAATGGGCATCTCGCATGGCGTGCCGACACTTGATGAGTTACCCGGGGCCATTCTCAGGCTACACAAGCAAGGCCAATTCGCTAAATTCCCGAGCGATGATACAGATGGGAAGGCATTGAATGTTGTGGTGAACACCTCTGCCACGCAGAAAGTTGTAAACGTGATTGAATCGCTTTTGAAACATTATGAGGATTGTTAGTTATGGATCGCATCCAGGTTCCGCAGGAAGTAGATAAATTAAAATTCGCGGCAGATGCTCGAAATTTGGAGGCTAAGTATGGTCTTCCCGAAGAGGTGGTGTTTTGCAAGAGCTGCGTGATTTCAAATCAACGCCCTAACTCGGCCGTGGAATACAACCACACCAAAGAATCGAAGAAAAAAACCATTAACTTTGATGAAAACGGCGTGTGCGATGCTTGTAATTTTGCAGAAAATAAGCATAGCGTGATTGATTGGGATGAGCGAGAACGTCAGTTGCACGAATTGCTAGACAAACATCGCAGTAAGGACGGCAGCTACGATTGTATTGTTCCTGGTTCAGGTGGCAAAGACAGTTTTTATGCCTCGCATATTTTGCGTACCAAGTATGGTATGCACCCGTTGACCGTTACCTGGGCGCCGCACGTATATACGGAGTGGGGTTGGAGAAATTTTCAGAAATGGATTCATGCTGGTCACGACAACTATTTGATGACGCCAAATGGAAGAGTGCATCGTCTTTTAACCCGCCTTGCAGTAGATAATTTGTTCCATCCTTTTCAGGCTTTTATGTTTGGGCAAAAGTCATTGGCGCCAAAAATGGCACTATTATTCAATATCCCGTTGGTCATTTACGGGGAAAATGAGGCCGAATATGGTAACCCCATCGGCGATACCGAATCGGCAAAACGTGATTGGTCATATTTTACGGCCGAAGATCAGTCGAAAGTTCACCTGGGTGGTGTCTCGGTAGCTGATTTAAAGCGAAATTTCGGCGTAGAGCAGTGTGATTTGGCTCCCTACTTGCCTGCCAATCCAAACGAAATCGATGAGAAGAATGTAGAGGTTCATTATTTGGGCTACTACATGAAATGGCATCCTCAGTCATGTTATTACTACGCGGTTGAGCATGGTGGATTCGAAGCATCGCCAGAAAGAACCCCTGGGACATACAGCAAGTACAATAGCATTGATGATCGAATTGATGACTTCCACTACTACACAACTGGCATCAAGTTTGGAATTGGTCGCGCAAGCTATGATGCTGCGCAAGAGATTCGCTCGCGTGACATTAACCGTGAGGAGGGCGTGGCGCTAGTTAGGCGTTTTGATCATGAGTTTCCTGAGCGTTTTGCGGATGAAATTTTCAAATATTTGAGCATCCCGGCCAATGAGTTTCCTGAAGCTAGCAAGATGTTTGAGAATCCCATTATGGATAGAGCTTACTTCATGAACCTGACCGATAGTTTCCGTTCGCCTCATCTGTGGAAGTGGGAAGATGAACAGTGGAAGTTGCGCCATGCTGTGTGGCATGAAAGTTATGTGTCTAAGTAAGCCTGTGAATTATCAATGAGTAATCTGCGAATAATTCCAAGGCTCGATATTAAGGGGCCGAATTTAATAAAGGGGATTCGATTAGAGGGCTTGCGTGTAATTGGAGATCCTCAAGAACATGCGGTTCGCTACTACGAAGCTGGCGCGGACGAATTGATATACATGGATATTGTGGCCAGTCTGTATGGTCGTAATAACCTGAGTGACATCATCCGCCGCGCCGCCGAAAATGTATTTATTCCCATTACCGTGGGTGGTGGTATTCGTTCTGTTGATGATGCTCGGCACATTCTTCGCTCCGGTGCTGACAAGGTGGCCATTAATACGGCAGCAATTGCCCGGCCTGAGTTGATATCTGAGGTAGCTTATCGTTTTGGCTCTCAGGCCATGGTGCTGTCTATCGAAGCCAAACAGATCGGTTCTGGTAAGTGGGAGGTCTACACTGACAACGGCCGAGAGCGTACCGGCCTGGATGTGATTGAGTGGGTACGGCGTGGAGTTGAGTTGGGTGCGGGTGAGGTGTTGGTGACATCTGTGGACCGCGAAGGCACCCGTAAGGGTTTTGAGCTGGATTTGGTTCGTCAAGTGAGTCAGGCGGTATCCGTGCCTGTTATCGCGAGCGGTGGCATGGGGTCGATAGATGATTTTTTAGCTGCTGCACGTGAGGGCTTGGCTGATGCGATTGCGATGGCTGACGTACTCCACTACAAGCGTCTTGACTTGAAGGAAATTCGTCGGGCTGCACTTGCGGCCGGGCTTTCAGTACGGAAACTTGATGATGAGTAACAAAATAACCCTGCTGGATTATGGCATGTGCAACCTGCTCAATGTTGCGAGGGCTTTTGAGCATTGTGGGGCAGAGGTCACGATTACTGAAGATGCGCCTAGCGCATTGAAAGCAGAAAAGTTGGTTGTGCCTGGTGTAGGGGCTTTCCGCGATAGTATTCTTGAGGTCGAAGCCCGTGGCTTTGGTGATGCTATCAAGCGCTTTGTGGATACGGGCCGGCCGTTTCTGGGTATATGTGTAGGTATGCAAATGCTGTTTGAGACGAGCGAGGAATTTGGTGACCATCCAGGTTTGGGTGTACTGTCCGGCAGTGTGAAGGCAGTGCCCAAGTTGACAGTGGATGGCGCTGAACAGCGGATACCGCACATCGGCTGGAATCACCTGGTGGCGCCTGAAACAGGGCGAAGCTGGCACGGGAGTTTGCTGGAGGCATTTGAGGGCAGGCACCCTGCTGTCTACTTCGTGCATTCGTTTGCGGCAGTGCCAACCGATCCTTCGGTGCGTCTGGCTGACACTGTTTATGGTGGACATCGTGTTTGTGCGGCGGTGCAACGGGATAACATTATGGCTACCCAATTTCATCCGGAGCGTAGCGGTGAGATTGGGTTAGACATTCTGCGCGGGTTTATGAGGCTTTGATGCGCGTTTTGGCGGTTATTCCAGCGCGCGGGGGCTCCAAACGTTTACCTGGTAAAAATACCAGGCAGCTATTTGATAAACCTCTGATTGCCTGGTCGATTGAGTTTGCGAAGTCAATCCCTTCGTTCACTGACATTCAGGTCTCAACAGATAGTGCAGAAATAGCGGCTGTCTGCAGCAGCCATGGCATTGAGGTGCCGCGCCTTCGCCCTGTTGAATTGGCAACGGATGAAGCCACCTCGATTGAGGTGGTATTAGATGTTCTGAGTTGGAAACGTGCAAATGGCCAAGAGTTTGATGCAGTCGCCTTGTTGCAGCCTACTACGCCGATTCGTTTCGCGCAACGTTGGGTCGCGGCTTTTGATCTATTGAACAGCGACGATTGCGAGGGGGTGATTGGCGTTTCTCTTGCTGATACGCACCCTTACCTTACGTTCAAGAACTCTGCCGATGGCTTTCTTGAGCCATGGCTGACTAATCCTTCTGGTGTGACCCGCTCACAAGATTACCCACCCGCCTATGCGGTCAATGGCGCGTTGTATCTCATAAGAGTGGGGTCATTGGTTGAACAAAGAACGTTTTTCCCCAAGAAATGCCGCTTAGTGTTATGTTCTGAGAGAGTAGAAAACATCGATGTCGACACCCCCTTTGACTGGCGTGTTGCAGAGATGCTGATTGCAGATTGGATGGCCGAACAATGAAAACTTTTGTTATCGCCGAAGCCGGCGTCAATCACAATGGCAGCGATGAACTAGCGTTGCAGTTGGTCGAGACGGCCGCGCGCTGCGGGGCGGATGCGGTCAAATTTCAGACTTTTTCAGCGGACAAGCTGGTGCGAAAAGGCGCTGAAAAGGCTGAATATCAGAAACGTGAAACTGGTGAGGGCGACCAATATTCGATGCTCAAGCAGCTGGAAATGTCTGAGGCTTTGCATCGCAAACTGTTTATGCGCTGCAATGAGTTGTGCATCGAATTCATGTCCACCCCATTTGATGAAGAGGCCGCCGACTTTCTGATCGCCTTGGGCATGCGGCATATCAAGATACCCTCGGGAGAAATCACCAATCACCCGTTTCTGGCGTACCTGGCAAGCAAAAACGTACCGATGATTATGTCCACGGGTATGGCTACGCTGGACGAAATTCATGATGCGATTGAGGTGGTTAGGTCGGTACGGCAGCAGCTAGATTTTACTGCGCCACTGGAAAGCATGTTGACGGTGCTGCACTGTACTTCCAATTATCCCGCAGCCCTTGAAGATGTGAATTTGCGTGCCATGACTACCATTGCACAAGCCACTGGTTTGCCCGTTGGCTACTCTGATCATACGGCAGGAACAACCGTTTCTGTTGCTGCTGTTGCCATGGGGGCAACAGTGATCGAAAAACACTTTACGCTGGACCGTAATTTGCCGGGACCCGATCACAAGGCTTCGCTGGAACCGGATGAGCTGGCTGAGATGATTGCTCGTATCCGCGATGTGGAACGTGCGCTCGGTTCACCCATCAAGCAACTGAATACAAGCGAGCTTCCGGTGCGCGAACTGGTGCGGCGTAGCGTGACACTGGTGTGTGGCGTTACCGCTGGTCAGGTTATTGTGCCAGAGGATGTGGCGCTGATGCGGCCCGGCAATGGCATCGCGCCTAAAGATCTGGCGGCAGTGGTTGGTAAAAAAGCTGTGCGGAATATTGAGCCCGGTATGACCTTGCAGTGGAGCGATCTGGTATGACGCGCGGTGTGCGACGGGTCTGCTATGTCTCCGGCACGCGCGCCGACTTTGGTCTGATGCAATCCACCTTGCAGGCGATACATGCCAGCCCGGTTTTGTCGCTGGATGTGGTGGCAACGGGCATGCATTTGTCAGAGCGTTTTGGTTTGACCGTGCGTGAGATTGAGGCGGCGGGCTTGAATGTGGGTGCACGTATTCCGGTTGAGATGGATACGTCCACGGGCGCCGCTATGGCACGTAATTTGGCAAAGACACTTGAAGGGTGCGTAGCAGCTTTTGAACACTTGCGGCCGGATGTTGTGCTGTTGTTGGGCGACCGGGGTGAGATGTTGGCTGGGGCACTGGCGGCGATTCATTTGAACATTCCGGTAGTGCATATTCACGGCGGGGAAAGATCAGGTACGGTTGATGAGCCTGTACGGCACGCAATCACCAAGCTCTCACACTTTCACTTTGTGGCCACGCAGGATGCGCGCGAGCGATTGATTCGCATGGGTGAGCGTGCCGATCATATTTTTGTAACCGGCGCGCCGGGGTTGGATGGTTTGAGTGAGCTGGCTACCCTTGACCGTGTGGCACTGTGCAATGGCGTGGGGTTTGACCCTACCAAAGGGCTTGCCTTGTTTGTGTATCACCCAGTGCTGCAAGAGGCCGATAACGCGGCAAGTGAAGCGTGTGCATTGCTGGAGGCTTGTTTGAGGCAAGGTTTACAGGTGATTGCCTTGATGCCCAATTCAGATGCGGGCAGTGAAGGCGTTCGCACGGTATTGGAGAGCTACGCCCCGCACCCGCGGGTACGGGTGCTGACGCACTTGCCAAGGCCCGAATTCGTGTCATGGATGGCGGCGTGCGATGTGATGGTGGGTAACTCAAGCAGCGGTATCATCGAGGCAGCCAGCTTCGGTACGCCCGTGCTGAATGTGGGGGTGCGCCAGAACCTGCGCGAGCGCAATGCCAATATCACGGATGTCATGGTGGTGGGTAGGGATGTGGATGTGGCACTTGGTCAGATTCTAACCCGCGGGCGGCTCATGCCAGGCAATGTTTACGGCCGGGGTTGTGCGGCCCAGAAAATCGTTCAGCTGCTGGGTTTGCTGGATTTTTCGGCCTCGGTATTGTTGAAATCCAATGCGTACTGAATCTTTTTTGATTGTGGGGGCTGGTGGGCATGCCAAGGTAGTAATCGATGCCCTGCGGAGCCTGCATGGCATCGATTGCTTGTTGCAGTTGGCAGATGATGATGTGAAGTTTACCGGTTTGTTTTCTATGGGGTTGCCTATTACTGTACCCATTGCTAAAGCATTGCAACCCGGCGGGTATTTTCATGTGGCCATTGGTAACAACAGGTTTCGCTCTCGTGTTGCCGGACTTTGTCTGCAAGCAGGTATGAAGTACCACTCTATTCTGCATTCGCGGGCTATCGTGGCGGCCTCTGCTGAGATGGGGGCCGGCTGCTTCGTTGCTGCAGGCGCTATTCTGGCGCCGGAGTCTTCTCTGGGCGCGGGCTGCATTGTGAACCATGGTGCCGTGATTGACCACGATTGTCATTTGGGCACGTTTTGCCATGTGGCGCCGAATGCCACACTAGGCGGCGGTGTGACTGTAGGGGATGGCGTTCTGATTGGAGCAGGGGCGAATGTGCTTCCTGGTGTTTCGATTGGAGAAGGGTGTGTTGTAGGGGCGGGGGCAGTGGTTCTGCACGATTTACTGGCAGGGGGCACTTATGTTGGTGTTCCCGCTCGGTGTATTCAGGGGTAAACGAATGAACATAGCTGCAATTAGCCTTAATCGAGCGACAAGTCTTTTTGATGCGCTGGCCATTCTGGACAAGGAGGGGTCTGGCATTTTGTTGTTATTGCGGGCTGACGGCACTTTTGAGCGCACGATTACGGATGGTGATATTCGGCGTTTGCTGCTTGAAGGCAAAGCCCTTGGCGATTCTTTAGTGGCATTGCCTGCGATGGAGTCCATTGTGGTGCAGGATGGAGTGACACGCGAAGCAGCCTTGGACTTGATGGTCTCGCACCAGATTAATCATTTGCCTGTGGTGGATGAGGCGGGTTTTGTCATCAAAGTGCTGGAGCGGCGTGAGCTGGATGAGCAGATTTTGTTGTCAACTCCGCATCTGGGCTCCTGGGAGCGGGAGTTTGTTGACGAAGCGTTTCGCACTAACTGGATTGCGCCGCTGGGTCCCAATGTGGATGCCTTTGAGCGTGAGCTGGCCGCGCATGTCGGTATCTCGTACGCGGCTGCGCTAAGCTCGGGAACGGCTGCAATCCATTTGGCGTTGCGTATGTTGAATGTAGGGCCTGGCGATGTGGTTTTTTGTTCGTCGTTGACGTTTGTAGCAAGTGCAAATCCTATAGTGTACCAATGGGCGCAGCCGGTGTTTATCGACTCGGAGCCGGAAAGCTGGAATATGTCGCCGGTGGCACTGGAAAAAGCATTTGACTGGGCCAAACGCGAGAGTAAGTTACCCAAAGCCGTGATTGTGGTGAATTTATATGGACAAAGCGCCGACATGGATTCGATCATGGCGATTTGCGACGCTCATAACGTGCCGGTGATTGAGGATGCGGCGGAGTCTCTAGGTGCGACCTATAAAGGGCGGGCCAGCGGCACTATCGGCAAGCTGGGTATTTATTCGTTTAATGGTAACAAAATCATTACAACCTCCGGTGGAGGGATGCTGGTTTCCAATGACAGTGCCCTGATCGACAAAGCGCGCTTTTTGTCGACCCAAGCCAGAGACTCTGCGCCCTATTATCAGCACAGCGAGGTGGGATACAACTACCGAATGAGTAATATTCTGGCGGGGGTAGGCCGCGGGCAGCTCAAGGTATTGGACAGTCGCGTAGAGGCCAGAAGAGCGGTTTTTCGGCGTTATCAGGATGGGCTTGCGCATGTTTCAGCGATTAAATGGATGCCTGAGCCGTCCTTTGGGCGCGGTACGCATTGGCTGACCGCTTGTACACTTGACAGCACTCAATCCGATGTAACTCCAGCAGAACTGATGGCCAGATTGGCCCGTGAGCGTATCGAGGCGCGTCATGTATGGAAACCCATGCACCTGCAACCCTTGTTTTCAGGTTGCGCTTATTATACGCATGGGGAGAAAGAGAGCACTTCTGATCAGTTGTTTTCGCAAGGCGTCTGCTTGCCTTCGGGGTCCAATATGTCGGCTGAGCAGCAGGATCGCATTATTGATGTAATTGAATCATTGTTTATCTAGAATTTATTATCAGTTCGCAATAATAGGTATTCTTCACGTGTGCTATACGCAGCCTGCCAAAGATGCAGCGTAAGTAATGCAGAAATAACAAGGGGAAGATCGATGGGAATATTCAATCGCCGCATTGCGATTGTAATGCATGACTTGTGTGTAGTGTTCCTGGCTTGGGGGGGCGCTTACCTACTTCGATTCAACTTCTCATTGCAAGCAGTAGATTGGTCGCTCATATTACAGATGCTGCCCGTGGTGGCGCTTGTCCAGGGGATAATGTTCTGGGCTACCGGCCTGCATCGCGGTTTATGGCGTTTTGCCAGCATCCCAGACCTGGGGAACATTATTCGCTCTGTTGCATTGGGGGCGCTTGCCGTAAGCATAGTATTATTCCTGTTTGATCGGCTGGAGGGTGTGCCACGTGCCACGCTGGTGCTTTATCCGGTATTTTTGGTATTGCTGTTGGGGCTGCCTCGGTTGGCTTACCGCATGTGGCGCGATCGCGACCTAACGGCGCACGCGGCTTCCATAAACAAACGGGTTCTGATTCTGGGTGCTGGCCGGGCCGGGGAAATGTTGGCGCGCGATATGCGGCGCGATAGCGAATATCTGCTGGTTGGTTTTCTGGACGATAATCCGCAGCTCAAGGGCGCCAGGATTCATGGCATGCCGGTGTTGGGATCCATGGAACGTCTAACCTGTGTTCTCAACTCCACGGCGGTGGATGTGGTTATTATCGCCATACCTTCGGCAAGCAGCGCCCAGGTGCGTCGTGTGGTGGAGATGTGCGAGCAGGCCAAGGTCGAGTTCAGAATTGTGCCGCGTATGGAAGACCTGATGTCTGGGCGCGTCACTCTGAAAGATGTGCGTGAAGTGGCCATTGACGACCTCCTGGGCCGCGAGCCGGTGTTGTTGGATTGGTCTGCCATCACTGCTGGTTTGGCGGATAAAACGATATTGATCAGCGGCGCAGGGGGGTCAATTGGTTCTGAATTGTGCCGTCAAATTGCGCGTCTGAAACCAGCCTCTCTTGTATTATTTGAGCGTTGCGAATTTAATCTTTACAGCATAGAGCTGGAGCTGCGGGCGCAATATCCCGACCTTGTTTTACATGCCTGTCTGGGTGATGTGTGTGATTGGGTGGGTGTGGAGCATATATTGAGCAAGCATCGGCCCGACATGGTGTTTCATGCGGCGGCGTACAAGCATGTGCCCATGCTGCAAACCCAGGCGCGCGAAGCGGTGCGTAACAATGTGATTGGCACCAAGACCTTGGCGCTGGCGGCTGACAAATACGGTTGCTCTAACTTTGTTATGATATCCACCGACAAAGCCGTTAACCCCGCCAATATAATGGGGACCAGCAAACGGGTCGCCGAAATCTTCTGCCAGATGCTGGACAGGTCATCCACTACCCGTTATA
The DNA here is from genome assembly GCA_040183005.1 of Gammaproteobacteria bacterium. NCBI lineage: Bacteria > Pseudomonadati > Pseudomonadota > Gammaproteobacteria > Gammaproteobacteria bacterium. Next base: position 830,122 of record JAMPIW010000007.1, on the reverse strand, counting down.
TCACCGTACGTTTTGGTAATGTGCTGGGTTCAGCGGGTAGCGTGGTGCCGCTGTTCCAGAAGCAGATTGCCGCTGGTGGTCCGGTGACGGTCACCCATCCCGATATTACCCGTTATTTCATGACCATTCCCGAGGCATGCCAGCTCATTATGCAGGCCGGTGTCATGGGCAAGGGGGGTGAGATCTTTGTGCTCAACATGGGTGAACCCGTCAAGATTCGTTATCTGGCAGAGCAGATGATTCGCCTGTCGGGCAAGATTCCGGGCGAAGATGTCCAGATTGTTTATACCGGTCTGCGCCCCGGTGAAAAACTCTATGAAGAGCTGTTCCACAAGCAGGAAGGGCTTGCCGAGACTGGCCATGAAAAGATTCTGTTGGCGCAGAGCAGAGAGGTTGCGTGGGATTATTTGATTGCCATCATTAATGACATGGAACGATCATGCCAGGAATACGATGACGAGCAATGTGTGCGGCTGTTGAAGAAGCTTGTTCCAGAAATGGAAGCCCCGTCGCTTACCGTCGTGACACAGTCCGCTGTATCGAGGGTGCTGGAATTTAAGCGGGGCAATGTGTGATGCATAAAATCAGAAAGGCCGTGTTTCTCGTGGCAGGGAATGGGCGCACGTTTTTGCTGACGCCATCATTACTTGTTTAGAACATCCCGCCACCGCTGGGTGAGTGACGGCGAGGATCTGTCAACGCCGGAGTTGATTCTGTGTTGGACGTCCAGCGCGTTTGCTGCCCGTGCTGACCACTTTGCTGCATGTAACGGGTCACTTGACCGGTAAATCGGCCCAGGTGGAGCGGCTGCTGGATTCTTTGGTGATTGATAGCTCTAAAATCCGGCGGGAGTTGGGGTGGATGCCATCGTTCACGCAGCAGCGCAAGGAAGCGATGAAGGAAGGGCTGGTTGACGAATATCTTCAATGAATTATTTATCCTTCAGGATCGTCATGCCCAACACTGACCCTCCAAAAATCCTGGTTGTACGCCGCGACAACATCGGTGACCTCATTTGCACCACGCCCCTGCTGCATGCTATACGCCTGCGCTATCCTTCCGCCTATGTGGCCGTCCTGGTGAGCAGCTACAACGTTGAGGTGTTGCACGGCAACCCGGACATCGACGAAACCTTCATATTCCTGAAGCGCCAGCAGCGTAGTCACGGCCACAACCAACTGGCAACATTATGGAAACGCTGGCTGCTACTGCGCACATTGCGCCAGCGGTGTTTCGACTATGTCGTGCTGGCGAACGGTGGCTGGCGGTACTGTAAAAAAATCCACGGACGACACATGATTGGTTTTCGCGAGCGCGACAACCCGGATCATCGGCAACCGGATATTGTCGTGCCTCTGGCAAACAGCACAGAATTGCATGAGGTCGAAAAAATGGCGCGACTGGGCGAGGCGCTAGATGTGACCAACGCGCTTGGGCCGACACGGTTATTTCCCGACATGAATCTGGTCAGCGCGCTGCGCGCACGTCTGGGCCTCACCGCCGATGCCGGTACCCTACCAGTGGTGGGTATCCATATCAGTTCGCGCCGCCCCCAGCAGCGTTGGCCGATCGCTAATTTCGCAGCCTTGATGCGGCGGATACACGCCGCGCAAACGGTGCGATTTGTCCTGTTCTGGTCCCCAGGACGCGCAGACGACCCAATGCATCCTGGGGATGACGAAAAGGCCGACGCGCTACTGCGCGAGGTGGCTGACCTTCCCGTTACAGCCTGCCCGGCGCTCACCATCAGCGAACTCATCGCGGGCATGGCCTGCATAGACTCACTGATATGCAGCGACGGCGGCGCCATGCACGTCGCCGCCGCATTTGGTAAGCCGATTGTCTGCTTTTTCGGCCACAGCATCGCCGCAGAATGGCATCCCTGGGGGGTGCCATACGTGTTACTACAGCCGGAAACCAGGCATGTGGATGACATCAGTGTAAACGAGGCGCTAGCGGGCTATGGCCGGTTACTCCAACAGACGGGGCAGCGACAGAATACGTAACGCACTTCGATGCGGCAACTTCCGAAGGGAACCAGGTCAGGGCGATCAATCCATAACCCTGAAAACGCCGATTTTGGCATGTGGGTGTTTTGGTAACATTTTTCCTTCCAGGCCACAGTGTCACCCTCAAGAAAATAAGCAAATAGCCGATTAAAGAGCTGTCTGCATATTCTATTTCAGGAGAGACGCGACCATGGAGACATTGACAACCGAGACTGCCACAGTTGACATCAAGCAACCACGCTTGTTGCCCGCGAAGTTGCGCGCTGCCTCGATTCATTTGGGGATTAGCGCTACGATTTTTTTGGTTTTTCTTTATCTGATATTGGTTGAATTGTATCCGCCACCGTATTTTTCGACGGATGGCGGCTGGAAAGGTGTTCAGATCATGGTGTTGGTCGACATCGTATTGGGGCCAATGCTCACCTTTATTATTTTCAACCCGCGAAAATCAAGAAAGGAAATAATGCTTGACCTGTCGATCATCGCTGTGTTGCAGCTTGGTGCGTTGGCGTGGGGCGGTTATACAGTGTACAACCAGCGCCCTATAGCTGCTGTCGAGTGGGAGGGCACTTTCAGGCCGCTTACCATCGAGCCACTACATGTGCAGGGGAAAGATCTTGGCGATTTGCAGCAGTTTGGCGCGGAATCTCACCCGGTTATCCATGTCGAGCCGCCCAAGAGCACCGAACAAGTGGGAAGGATGCTAGAGCTCACCTTGAACAAGGATATTGGTGGAGAGCAACAGTTCTGGTTGTTCCGGCCATTCAAGGGTTCTCTTGCGGAGTCAAAGAAACATTCCTTAAACATCAGTGAGGTAGCGGGATCAAACGCTGAAATCCGCAGTGAGCTGGACAAAATCTTATCCCGTGAGGGAGCCAAAAAGGCTGAGGACTTTATTTATTTTAAATTCGCCGGGCGTTACAAAGATGCAATATTTGTCTTTAACAATGCCGGGGATCAGGTCGGGGCGATCACGTGGGGTAGCCCGGAAAGGCTGTAGGTCCGTCTGTAATCAAGGATTTGCCGATTTATTCAATCCGTTCGGGCTGAGCCTGTCGAAGCCCTTGCTAACTCGTTGATTCACAAAAAGCGCATTCCAGACAAGCTCAATGCGAACGGGGTTGATCGGCGTTTCCCTCAAGCTTCCGGCTGGCTATTCACAACCCACCTTTTTGATTGAGTAGCGCTGTCTATTCTGGTATCTTATTTACCCGTCTTTATGTGTATTGCTCACCTGTTGTGCCACGAGGGCACGCAGCGGCTTCCCCGCGTTCCTATTTTCAGGTGTTCATGACTAAATATATTTTCGTTACCGGCGGCGTTGTATCTTCCCTGGGGAAGGGTATCGCTGCCGCCTCACTGGGGGCTATTCTTGAGGCGCGCGGCCTGAAGGTGACCATGCTCAAGCTGGATCCCTACATTAATGTCGATCCCGGCACCATGAGTCCGTTTCAGCATGGCGAGGTGTTCGTTACCGAAGACGGTGCGGAGACGGACCTTGATCTGGGGCATTACGAGCGCTTTGTGCACACCACCATGGGCCGGCGCAACAATTTCACCACCGGGCGCATCTATGAAAACGTGATCCGCAAGGAGCGCCGTGGCGATTACCTGGGTGGCACCGTACAGGTGATTCCGCATATCACCGATGAGATCAAGCGCTGCATCATGGAAGGCGCTATTATTCCAGGCGTCGGGCCTGCCGACGTGGCAATGGTCGAAATCGGCGGTACGGTCGGTGATATCGAATCGCTGCCGTTTCTGGAGGCGATTCGCCAGATGGGTGTGGAGCTGGGCCACGACAATACCCTGTTCATCCACCTGACACTGGTGCCTTATATCCCCTCGGCCGGCGAGATCAAGACCAAACCCACTCAGCATTCTGTCAAGGAACTGCGCTCCATCGGTATCCAGCCGGACGTCCTGTTGTGCCGCGGTGACCGCCCGCTGCCTGCCGATGAGCGCCGCAAGATTGCGTTGTTCACCAATGTGCCCGAGAAGGCAGTGATCTCCGCAGTCGATGTGGACAGCATCTACAAAATCCCATTGCTGCTCCATGAGCAGGGGCTGGATGACATCGCGACCGAGCGCCTGCACCTGCACGCGCCCAAGGCAGACCTTTCCGCGTGGCAGAATGTGGTCTACAACATGGGCCACCCCAATGCCGAGGTGACCGTGGCGATGGTCGGCAAGTATGTCAATCTCACCGAATCCTATAAATCGCTGTCCGAGGCGTTGATTCACGCCGGGATACACACCCGCACCCGCGTGAATATCGTCTATATCGATTCCGAGGAAATGGAAAAGAGCGGTACTGGTTGCCTGGAGGGCATGGACGCTATTCTAGTGCCGGGCGGGTTTGGCGAACGTGGGATCGAAGGCAAGATCATGGCGGTGGAGTTTGCCCGCCGCCGCAATATTCCCTACCTGGGCATCTGCCTGGGAATGCAGGTGGCGGTGATCGAATTCGCACGCCATGTCGCGGCGCTAACCGAGGCGCACAGCACGGAATTTGATCCCAATACGCCCTACCCGGTGATTGCGCTGATTACTGAGTGGATGACGGAGCAGGGCACGCTAGAGCGGCGCAGCCCTGAATCCGACTTGGGCGGCACGATGCGCCTGGGCGGGCAAAAGTGCCAGTTGCTGCCTGGCTCGCTCGCCCGCGAGCTGTATGGGAAGGACGTCATCATGGAGCGCCACCGCCACCGCTATGAATTCAACAATAAATTCCGCGGGGCTCTGGAAAGCGCCGGAATGCGCTTTTCCGGCATGTCCATGGACGGGAGCCTGATGGAGATGATCGAATTGCCCGCGCATCCCTGGTTTGTGGCCTGCCAGTTCCATCCGGAATTCACATCCACGCCGCGCTCCGGACATCCGCTGTTCAGCGGTTTCATCCGGGCCGCGTGCGCCGCTCATGATGCAGTTAAAGAAGGTGTTTAGCGTATGAAGTTATGCGGTTTTGATGTGGGACTGGACCGGCCCCTGTTTTTGATTGCCGGCCCATGTGTCATCGAAAGCCGGCAGCTCGCACTGGAAACGGCGGCAGCACTCAAGGAGATTACGGCGCGCCTGGGCATTCCCTTTATCTATAAGTCGTCATTTGATAAAGCCAACCGCACCTCCAGCAAGACCTTCCGCGGCCCAGGACTGGAAGAGGGGCTGCGCATACTCGACGAGGTGCGGCAGACCATTGGCGTGCCGGTGCTCACCGATGTGCATGAGGATACCCCGCTTGGCGAGGTAGCCGATGTAGTGGACGTGTTGCAGACGCCTGCATTTCTGTGCCGGCAGACCAATTTTATCCAGAACGTGGCCAGCCAGGGCAAGCCGGTGAACATCAAGAAGGGCCAGTTTCTCGCGCCGTGGGACATGAAAAATGTAGTGGAAAAGGCGCGTGAAACCGGCAATCCGTTAATCATGGTGTGCGAGCGCGGTGCGTCTTTCGGTTACAATAACCTGGTGTCGGACATGCGCGCACTGGCGGTGATGCGCGATACGGGTTGTCCGGTGGTATTCGATGCTACCCACTCGGTGCAGTTGCCGGGCGGGCAGGGCGCAAGTTCTGGTGGGCAGCGTGAATTCGTGCCTGTGTTGGCGCGTGCCGCCGTCGCCGCGGGTGTGGCAGGCCTGTTTATGGAAACCCACCCGGATCCCGACAAAGCCATGAGCGATGGCCCGAATGCCTGGCCGCTGGGCAGGATGGAAGAGCTTTTGGAGACCCTGAAAGAGATCGACGCGACCGTCAAGGCACGGAAATTCGCTGAAATGTAGGGTGCGTCTCACGCGCCTTCAGGTTTTGGTGCGTAGAACGCATCCTACATCTCACGCCAAGGCGTGAAGTTTTTCTATTGTAATAACTTAAAACAGAAGTGGAGTAGTTGATGTCGCAGATTGTTGATATACGTGGGCGTGAAATTATTGATTCGCGTGGCAACCCAACCATTGAAGCCGATGTGATTTTGTCATGCGGTGCCGTAGGGCGCGCTGCCGTGCCGTCTGGCGCATCAACCGGTTCACGCGAGGCTATTGAATTGCGGGACGATGATGCCAGTCGTTTTGGCGGCAAGGGTGTGCGCAAGGCGGTGGCCAATGTGAATGGCGAAATCCGCACGCTATTGCTGGGGCGTGATGCAAGCAATCAGGTAACGATTGACAGGCTGATGATCGAGCTGGACGGCACGCCTACCAAGGCACGGCTTGGCGCCAATGCCTTGCTGGCAGTGTCGCTGGCCTGTGCCCGCGCTGCCGCTCAGAACGCCAAGCTCCCGCTGTATCGCTACCTTGGCGGTGACGGTCCGCTCCAGATGCCGGTGCCGATGATGAATGTCATCAATGGTGGCGCCCATGCGGACAATAGCGTCGACATGCAGGAATTCATGATCATGCCGGTTGGCGCGTCCAGCCTAGCTGAAGCAGTGCGCATGGGCGCAGAGGTTTTCCATACCTTGAAGAAAGTGTTGCACGCCAAGGGCATGAACACCGCCGTGGGTGACGAGGGCGGTTTTGCGCCCGACCTGCCTTCCAACGAGGCGGCGCTCGAAGTGATTATGGAAGCCATCGCAAAGGCGGGGTATATCGCCGGCAAGGACATCTTCATCGCCCTGGATCCCGCCAGCTCCGAGTTCTATAAGGATGGCAAATACCATCTGGCCTCCGAAGACAAACATCTGACCTCGGAGCAGTTCGTGGATTACCTGGCGGCCTGGGCGGATAAATACCCCATCATTTCCATTGAAGACGGCATGGCCGAGGATGATTGGGCGGGCTGGAAGTTGCTCACCGAACGTCTCGGCAAGCGCGTGCAATTGGTGGGTGATGACCTGTTCGTGACCAATACCGCGATACTCAGTCAGGGTATCGACCAGGGCATTGCCAATTCCATTCTCATCAAGGTCAACCAGATCGGCACACTCACCGAATCGCTGGCCGCAATCGAGATGGCGAAAAATGCCGGTTACACGGCCGTGGTTTCGCATCGCTCCGGCGAGACCGAAGACAGCTTCATTGCCGATCTTGCTGTTGGCACAAACGCAGGACAGATCAAGACCGGCTCCATGTCACGTTCCGACCGCGTTGCGAAGTACAACCAATTGCTGCGCATCGAGGAACAACTGGCGGGACAAGCAAGCTATCCAGGACGGAGCGCCTTTTATAATCTGCCCAAGCCGTAATGAAAGCGCTGGTCGCGGGCCTCGTCGTCCTGCTGGTGTTTTTGCAATATAAGCTGTGGCTGGGCGAAGGAAGCCTCAACGAAATATGGCAGTTGCACCAGGCAATCGACGCCCAGGCCCGCGAAAACGCCGCACTCAAAGAGCGTAATGCGGCGCTGGATGCCGAAGTCAAGGACCTCAAGCACGGGCTTGACGCTATTGAGGAACGCGCCAGAGCCGAACTGGGGATGATTAAAAAGGACGAGACCTTCTACCGGATTGTGGAATAGGAAATCCTCCTTCCCCCTTTGTCTAAAAGGGGGAAGCCTTAGAGCCATCCCTATGACCTCATTACTATCTGATAACTGCTGGGCTGTTATTCCCGCAGCAGGAACAGGTTCGCGCATGGGTGCGGCCATTCCCAAACAATATCTGCCGTTGCTTGGCAGTACTGTAATCGAGCATACCGTAGGGTGTTTTTTGAGCCATCCACGCATCAAGGGTGTGGTGGTTGTCATTGCCCCCCATGATCTCCACTGGGACCAAATCCCATTTAAAGGTGCCACATCGCCGCTCATCGCCGAGGGCGGCGTCGAGCGTTATCATTCGGTATTGAATGGTCTGGCAAAACTCGCAGGGATCGCCCGGCCGCGCGACTGGGTATTGGTGCATGATGCTGCGCGCCCCTGTGTCCGTCATAGCGACATTGACCATCTCATCGCCACGCTGGCCGATCATCCCGTTGGCGGCCTGCTTGGCGTGCCGGTTTCCGACACGGTAAAACGGGCCAACAGCCAGGGTAATGTGCTGGAGACTGTCTCGCGTGTGGGACTGTGGCGGGCGCTCACGCCACAGATGTTCCGGCTCGATGATCTGTCGCGCGCGCTCAGGCATGTGGTGGATAACAAGCTGATAGTGACCGATGAGGCTGCCGCTATGGAACTGGCCGGGTTTTCACCGCGCATGGTGAGTGGCCACGCCGACAATATCAAGATTACCCATCCGCAAGATCTGGCGCTGGCGGAACTCTATCTCAAGCAACAGGAGAATCAGCAATGAGGATCGGGCACGGTTACGACGCGCATCGCTTTGCGCCGGAGCGCAGGCTGGTGCTGGGCGGCGTGGAAATCCCCTATGATCTGGGCATGGCCGCCCACTCGGATGGCGATGTGCTGATTCACGCCCTGTGTGACGCGCTGCTAGGTGCGGCGGGGCTTGGCGATATTGGCGGTCACTTTCCGGATTCCAGTGCGGACTTTAAGAATATTGACAGCCGTATTCTGCTGCGCCATGTCGTAGCGCTGCTCAACGAACGCGCGCTTGCCATTTCCAATGCCGATATTACCGTGGTCGCGCAGGCGCCCAAATTGAAACCGCATGTCCCCGCCATGCGGGAATGCCTCGCCGCCGACCTGTGCATTGCTGAGGACCGCGTCAACATCAAGGCTACTACTACCGAGGGCATGGGTTTCACCGGGCGCGGCGAAGGGATAGCCGCATACGCCGTGGTGCTGCTCAAAGAAAATGGCGAATAACATGTCCGAGGAATTACCTTATGCTGGAGGCTGCCCGAGTGTATCCGGCGTCATTCGCAGCACGGCGGAAGATTTTCAGGTGGATGAAGACCTGGGTTTCGAGCCTGCGGGCAGGGGCGAACATATCCTGCTGCAAATCCGCAAGCGCAACACCAATACCGAGTGGCTGGCGCGGGAATTGTCGCGGCTGGCGGGCGTGAAGGCAATGGATGTCGGTTATGCCGGACTCAAGGATCGCGCCGCTGTGACCAGCCAGTGGTTCAGCGTCAATCTGGCGGGCAGACCGGAACCTGACTGGACGCAACTCGCCTCGGATGACATACAGTTTCTTACTATCGCCCGTCACGACCGCAAATTGCGGCGCGGCGCGCTGACGGCAAACCGTTTCAAGCTGGTGGTGCGCAATTTGAAGGGCGATATGCCTGATATCAAACCCTATATCGAGCAGCGCCTGACGCGAATTGCTGCGGAAGGCGTGCCGAATTATTTTGGGGAACAACGGTTCGGGCACGCCAATCTCGAGCGCGCCACGGCGATGTTCACCGGACAAGTGCGCGTCAAGGATCGTCATCAGCGCGGCCTTTATCTGTCTGCGGTGCGTTCCGAACTGTTCAATCGTGTGCTCTCGCATCGCGTGGCGGCAGGCATCTGGAACAAAGCCATAGCCGGTGATGTTATGATGCTCGATGGCACGCACAGCATTTTTGCTATCGAAGCCGTGAATGAAGAGATCGAGCGGCGTGTGATGGAGCAGGACATTCATCCCACCGGGTCAATGTGGGGCAGGGGAGGGCTGCGCACCCGTCTGGATGCCAAGGAGATAGAGGAAAGCACCCTGAAGGATTACGAATCCTGGCGCGCAGGGCTTGAAGAGGCAGGACTGGAGCAGCAGCGCCGTTCACTGCGTCTGAAGGTGGAAGATTTGCGCTGGGAATTTACCCCAGAGGGCGACTTACAACTCCAGTTCCGCCTACCGCCGGGCAGCTATGCGACGGTAGTTTTACGCGAGGTGATTGTGCCAAGCTTCTGAAAACATATCGCGCGCAGCGTTCCCTTATTATTGGTTCAGAGGTTTCTCATCTAGGGGGCAGGTTGAAACCCGACACTACGCTCCAATCTAAGCATCAAAATCAGTTCTTATACTTTTCAGGAAGGAGACTACCATGCGTAATTTGACCCTTACCCTCATGCTTGGCTTTACCATGCTCTTGAGCGGTTGCGGCTATAACACGCTGCAATCCACCGACGAACAGATCAAGGCGAGCTGGTCTGAGGTATTGAACCAGTACCAGCGCCGCGCTGATCTGGTGCCGAATCTGGTGAACACCGTCAAAGGCTTTGCCGCTCAGGAAAAGGATGTGTTGATCCAGGTGACCAACGCACGCGCAAGAGTAGGTTCAATCCAGGCCACGCCGGAACTCATCAACGACGAGCAGGCCTTCGCCAAATTTCAGGCCGCCCAGGGCGAATTGTCCAGCGCCTTGTCGAGACTGCTGGTGGTGTCGGAAAACTACCCGCAGTTAAAGTCTGACGCGTCATTCCGTGACCTCCAGGCCCAACTGGAAGGCACCGAAAATCGTATCACGGTGGCGCGCAACCGTTATATCAAGGCGGTGCAGGAATACAACATAACAGTACGTTCGTTTCCCAGCAACCTGACCGCTATGGCGTTTGGTTTCAAGGTTAAGCCCAATTTCAACGTAGAAAACGAAAAGGCCATTTCCACGCCGCCAAAGGTGGATTTTGGCGCCCCCGCGAAACAATAGGTGCCCCGGGTAATATGCCCATGCTAAAACTATGGCGTGCATTCTGTCTGCTTATGCTGTTTGCCTGCAGTGCAGCATACGGCGCCGATGACCTGATTGCCGTGCCGCCGCTGCAGGCCCGCGTCACCGACCTTACCGGTACGCTGACGCCAGAGCAGCAGTCCCAGCTTGAGCAAACTCTGCGCGTCTTCGAGGCGCAAAAAGGCAGTCAGATCGCTGTGCTAGTGGTGCCGACTACCCGGCCGGAAGCCATAGAGCAATTCGGCATTCGTGTAGCAGAACAATGGAAACTCGGGCGCAAGGGCGTAGATGACGGCGCGCTGCTGCTGATCGCCAAAGATGATCGGGAGATGCGCATTGAGGTAGGTTACGGACTGGAAGGCGTGCTCAACGATGCCACTAGCAAACGCATCATCAGCGAGATCATCACGCCACGCTTCAAAGAGGGTGACTTTTATGGCGGCATCAAAAACGGTGTTGACCAAATGATACGTGTGATCGAGGGTGAACCCTTGCCGGAGCCTGCTGGCAGATCTGCCAATACAGTGAATTTTGATCAATTCATCCCCATTGCTTTTATATTGGCGGTGGTAGTAGGCAGCGTGTTGCGGGCCATGCTGGGAAGATTTCCCGGCGCTATTGTCACCGGCGGGGTTACAGCGCTGGCCGCCTGGCTATTTGTGGGATCATTGTTCATTGCCATTATCGCCGCAGTGATAACATTTTTCATCGTACTGAGCGGCGGCATGGGACGAGGCGGCGGCTGGTCCAGCGGCGGTGGATTTGGGCGTGGTGGCGGTGGTTTAGGTGGAGGCTTTGGCGGCGGGGGTGGCGGTTTTGGTGGGGGCGGCGCCTCCGGAAGGTGGTGATATGAGTATCGAACGCATCATCAAACATCTGACGATGACCCACTGGCAGGTCAAGCGCGCTTTTTCGAGCGACACCTTGCAGGCGATAGAAAAAGCCATCAAGGCCGCCGAAACCACGCATCTGGGCGAGATCCGCTTTGCCGTGGAAGGGGCACTGCACAGCACGCCGCTCTTCAAGGGGCAATCCGCGCGGGAACGTGCCCTGGAGGTGTTTTCGCAGTTGCGGGTGTGGGATACTGAGCATAATAACGGCGTACTGATTTATCTGTTGCTGGCCGACCGCGACGTAGAAATCGTCGCCGATCGCGGAGTGCATGCGAAAGTCGGACCGCAGGAATGGGAGACAATCTGCCGCAAGATGGAGGCTGCTTTCAAAGCAGGCCGTTACCAGGAGGGTGTGATCAGCGGCATTCAGGCGGTTGCGGAACATCTCACAAAACATTTCCCTGCCGACGGCATCAACCCCAACGAACTTCCCGACAGGCCGGTGGTGCTTTAGCAAGTTGCTTAAAGTAGCTTTTAAAAGTTATCAGGAGTGATAACCATGAACCTATGGCTCAGATACAGCCTGGCTCTCGCCACCTTGAGTTTGACTGCATGCGCGAGCTTGGCTCCCAAAGATGAGAATTCGCCGTTTTACGCGGTTCCCGCAGGGTCCAGGATTGTGCTGCACCAGGATCTCCAGATTCCACCGGATCGGGCGCGTGTCTATTTGCAGAATGGAAAGGTCGTGAAGGGTCCCAGTCCGTTCTCTCCTTATTGTCAATTTGAAGTGAATGATGTGCTTCCTGCCGGGCAAACCCTCAAAGCGGACGAATTTGTGGTGCGTAAGACGCAAATGGGAGAAGAGTTTATCGCGTCCCGCAGCCCATTTATAATGGCTGTTTCAGGGGGAGGAAACTCCGGCTCGCGTGATTTGTTGCTGGCATGGCACCTATGGCTGGAATCGCCGCGCCAACCGAACGTACGCCGGATGATCTGCGGCGGCAAGTTTGATACAGCATATCGCGCGCGCCGCCCCAGCATCAATGAGATCCGCGCCCAGCTCGGCGATATTGCTACACTCAAGATCATGAGCGATAAATAGCAACAACCCCAATATTTGGCATAACCATGAGGAAGATAAAAATGAAATTTCCTGTAATTACTATTGCATCTGTCTGCATTGCCTTGGCACTGAGTGCCTGTGGCAAGCAACAGCAGCAGGAGGAAGAACCCTCCGTTTCTTCTCCAGTCTCGTCGGTCAGCCCCCCGGAATCAACACCGGAATCTCCCCCCGCCGCTCAGCCTGCTTCACCCTCTGTAGCTAGCGTCCCTGAGGCCACCCCTGTTTCGCCCACGGCTACCGCTCCCGAAGTCGCCAAACCCCAGGAAAGCGCCCCGGCTCAACCAGCGGCCGTTGAGAAAAAAGCACCTGCCGAACAGGTGGCCACCTCTACCCCGGTCAAATCCGAGAGCGGTTCAGACGCCCTGGCCCTGGCGCAAAAGAGCGGCTGCCTTGCCTGTCATAGCGTGGAGAAGAAAATTGTGGGTCCGGCGTGGAAGGATGTGTCCGCGAGATACAAGGGAGATGCCGAAGCCAAAGCCAGATTGATCGCCAAGGTCAAAGCGGGTGGCAAAGGCAATTGGACAGAAGTGACCGGCGGTGTGCCCATGCCCCCTTATTCCCCGCGCGTCTCCGATGCGGATATCGAAAAGCTGGTAACTTTTGTGCTGTCGCTGGCGAAGTAACCCAGTTTTACCCCAAATCCCCCCACAACATTTGCAGTGCAGACAAGGCCGTCACTGCTGCGGTTTCGGTGCGCAATATGCGTGGGCCAAGGCGTATGCCCTCAAATCCGGATTGCTGCGCGCCCTTGATCTCTGCATCGCTCAGGCCGCCTTCCGGGCCAATCAGCAGTGTAATTAGAGGATCATCAGGCTTGGAAAGCGACGTTAGCGTGGCGGGGGCAAGCGGATTCAATACCAGTCTGATGCCATGTGCTGACTCCGCAAGCCAGCTACTCAAAGGCACGGGAGCCAACACCGGTGGTACCCGGTTGCGGCCGCACTGTTCACAGGCGCTTGCCGCCACGGCCTGCCAGTGCTGCACGCGCTTGGTCAGACGCTCTCCCTCCAGGCGTACTTCGCAACGCTCGCTGATCAGCGGCACGATCTTCGTTACACCGAGCTCCACCGCCTTTTGGATGGTGTAGTCCATGCGTTCACCGCGCGATACGCCTTGCGCAAGTGTGATGTGCAACGGTGATTCGGTTTCGTGTGCAATGTAGCTCCCTACGCTAACTTCCGCGCGGTTCCTGTCTGTGCTGCGTAGAACGGCTTCATATTCCCCCCCAAGTCCATTAAACAGGATCAGCGGCGCGCCAGGTTTCAAGCGTAACACCCGGATGATGTGATTGGCTGCGTTGGCATCCAAGGTCGCGCTGGCGCCGCTTGCCAAGGGGATAGGTAGATAAATTCGGGGAATACGCATATTTATGCTGCGAGTCTCGGATCAGGATTCGCCGGTTGAAAGAGTTATCCCTTCCCAAGCCACCTCGGCAATATAAGCGATTTGCTCTTCAGTGATGACATAAGGTGGCATGAGGTAGACAACATTGCCAAGCGGCCTTAGCAGCACGCCTTTTTCCAAGGCATGACGGTAAACGCGCAGGCCACGACGTTCCTGCCAGGGGTAGGGCTCTCGTGTGCGCTTGTCTTTGACCATTTCAATAGCGAGGATCATGCCGCACTGACGCACCTCGGCGACATGCGGGTGCTCCGCGAAACGGGCTGTCGTGGCGCGCATGGCTTCGGCAAGCGCCCGATTTTTTTCAAGCACATTGTCTTGCTCGAAGATATCCAAAGTCGCCAGCGCCGCCCGGCAAGCGAGGGGATTGCCGGTATAGCTATGAGAGTGCAGAAAGGCGGTTAGGTTCTGATAATCGTCGTAGAATGCCTGATAGACCACCTCCGTGGTCAATACGACGGACAGAGGCATATACCCGCCGGTGAGTCCCTTGGACAGGCACATGAAGTCCGGCGTAATGCCCGCCTGTTCGCACGCGAACATTGTGCCGGTGCGTCCAAAACCCACTGCGATCTCATCGGCGATGAGGTGGACGTTGTGTTTATCGCAGGCGTCGCGCAGCAGGGTCAGGTATACCGGGTCATACATGCGCATGGAGCCCGCGCATTGTACCAGCGGCTCCACGATTACTGCACACGCCTGGCCGGCGTGCTGTTCTAGCGCCTGCTCCATGTGGCCAAACATGCGTCGCGAGTAATCAGCGCAGGACTCGCCTGATTCACGGTAAAAGCAGTCGGGAGAGGGTACACTGATCGTCTCCATCAGCAGCGGTGCGTAAATTTCCTTGTAGAGTGGGACATTACCCATTGCGAGGGCACCCAGCGTCTCGCCGTGGTAGCTGTTGGTCAGGGTAATGAATTTGGTCTTTTGTGTCTGCCCCAGGTTGCGCCAGTAGTGATAGCTCATCTTCAGGGACACCTCAACGGCGGATGATCCGTTGTCGGCGTAAAAGCATCGGTCAAGCCCCGGCGGCGTTAGCGCCACTAAGCGCTCCGATAAACGGATCACCGTCTCGTGAGAAAAACCGGCCAATAAGACATGTTCCAGGGTGTCGAGCTGTTCGTGCAGCGCGGCATTGATACGTGGGTTGGCGTGACCAAACAGATTGACCCACCACGAGCTGATGGCGTCGATATAGCGGTTGCCGTCAAAATCCTCCAGCCACACACCTGTGCCACGCCGGATCGGGATCACAGGCAGATGTTCGTGATCCTTCATCTGGGTGCAGGGATGCCAGAGCACCGCCAAGTCACGTTGGGCAAGTAACCGGTTGTTCATATGTGTATAATATCCTATTGCCGGAGTGAGTGTATGACATGGCGATGAGTGGAAATCCTACAAAGAGATTGCGCCAAAGCCACGCTTTGTTTGATAGAATGGAGAGCTGTAACTAATTTGTACTTCGCTTGGCCGTATGATAACAACCAACGATATGCCTCTGCTTGGAATCCTGCTGAAGGGGACGAATAAAAAATGAATATTTCCCGTTATCGAGTTTGTACACTGGCAATGCTTGTGTTGTCCCTGGCCTTGACGGGCTGCGTGGGCAAGACCTATCCTCCGTTGCCCACCACCAAGGGATCCTTGCCCTCGACATCCGATCCTGATGCCTACAATTACCTCATTGGTCCAGGGGACAGCGTCAACATTTTTGTATGGCGCAATCCTGAAGTTTCCAATACGGTGACGGTGCGTCCCGACGGCAAGATTACCACCCCTCTTGTGGAAGACCTCCCCGCCAGCGGCAAGACACCAACCCAGTTGGCGCGCGACCTTGAAAAGGCGCTGGCAACATACATCAAAGAACCCATCGTTACCGTGATTGTCGGTGGATTTGTCGGCCCTTACAGCGAGCAGATTCGCGTCATGGGCGAGGCCGCCAAACCCCAGGCGCTTCCTTATCGCCAAAAGATGACCATGCTTGATCTGATGATTGCCGTGGGCGGAATCACCGACGCTGCCGATGGAAACAAGGCCAGTATCGTGCGTTTTGTTGGTGGCAAACAGAAGCAGTTTCAGGTGCGTCTTGAGGATCTAATCAAGGATGGAGATATCAGCGCGAATGTCGATATATTACCAGGGGACATCCTGATCATTCCTGAATCCTGGCTCTAGAGGATTGTTGAAAGATAACTTGCCAGTACCTTTGACATGTATCTTTCCGTTGCGGGAATGCGCGCGGGAGTGATGTTTTGAAGCTCTTGTTAAGACTATTTCTGGTTACTTGAGATGCCTGTGTTATACAGGGGTTATGCCACCATCTTTGGTCACTCAAGTGATTGGAAAGCGCAATAAAAGTAAACATTTTTGCTTTTCTTATCTGGAAGCTCCATTACCATACTAAACTAACAACCACGTTGGTAAAGCCACATACACTTTCGCCGAAATGGCCTGAAAATAGGTATTTGAAGCGACTATCGGCGTTACGCTACGAGTGTATGCCTTAGTAAGTGATCGCGCTGTTTGTCTATATTTGAGGTAACAGATGCAAGACGTTATTGTCCAGGTGCTTGTCTATGCGCGCGGAGTATTGCGCCATCGCTGGCTCGTACTGCTGGTTGCATGGCTGGTATGCTTCGTAGGTTGGGTCGTGGTTTATAAAATGCCCGACCAGTACAAGGCCTCGGCGCGCGTGTATGTGGATACCCAGTCCATCCTTAAGCCTTTGCTGAGTGGCTTGACAGTCCAAACCGACATTGAGCAGCAGATCGCCCTTATGACGCGCACGCTGCTTAGCCGCCCAAACCTCGAGAAGGTCGCGCGCATGACCGATCTTGACCTGCAAGGAAAAGAGCCGGAGCAGATGGAGGGGTTACTGGCCGCCTTGGGTAAAAATATCACCATGGAAGGCACGGGCCGAGAGAACCTGTACACAATTTCCTATGTCAATAGCGATCCGCAACTGGCCAAGAAGGTTGTGCAGTCATTGCTTACCATTTTCGTGGAAAGCAGCCTAGGCGAGAGTCGGCGAGACTCGGACAGTGCCCAGCACTTTATTGACAAACAGATTGCCGACTACGAACGGCGCCTCGTCGAGGCTGAAGAAAAAGTCAAGGAATTCAAACGAAAAAATGTAGGGATGATGCCCGCGCGCGGCGAAGGGTATTACGATAGTATGCAAACGGAAATGGGACTTCTCAACCAGGCACAACTGGAGTTGCGCGAAGCCGAAAACCGCCGGAATGAGCTTAAACGCCAGATTGAAGATGAGGATCCGTCCGATACCGCCACCTTTAGCCCGCCCCCAACCGCATCAACATCCGCCATTGATGCGAGAATTGAGGCGTTGCGATCCAAAATGGATAGCATGTTGCTGCAATACACGGAGCGTCACCCTGATATTATCGAAACAAAGCGCATCATCGCGGAGTTACAGAAACAAAAGCAGGACGAGTTGAAGGCCACCTCTACGACCAAGAAGGGTGGTGGGGCGTCTTCGACAAATCCTGTGTACGCTCAAATGAAAATTGCCTTGAACGAGGCGGATGCCAACGTCGCTTCGTTGCGGGTGCGCGTAGGAGAATACTCTAGGCGGGTTAATCAGCTAAAGGGGATGGTGAACATCATTCCCCAGGTTGAAACCGAGCTGGCACAGTTAAACCGCGACTATGAAGTGAACAAGCAGAACTACGATACGCTGTTGGCGCGACGCGAATCCGCCAAGATGTCCCAGGAAGTGGGGCAAAATGCCGACGACGTTAAGTTCAGGGTTATCGATCCGCCCTATGTGCCATCGACTCCCTCGGCTCCAAACCGTCCCTTGCTGATGAGCTTGGTGTTGCTCGGTGGTTTGGTTGGGGGACTAGTGTTCGCGCTACTGTTCTCTCAGCTTAAACCGGTATTTGACAACCGACGCAGTCTAGCGGAAATCACGGGAATTCCTGTATTGGGCAGCGTGTCGATGGTGTGGACGCCGGCGCAAACGCGCAAACGGCGCATAGAAATGGGCGCGTTTGCATTGACTGGGCTTGGCCTTTTAGTGATTTTCGGCGGCATTGAGACATTGTTACTGCTTGATGTCGATGTCGTGGGGCGGGTTAAAGGTCTAGTGGGAAGCTGAGCATGAGCACTATCGAAAAAGCTATCGAGAAAATGGAGCGACCGGGCAATGCAACTCCGGCAGCGGGGGCGACACCAAGCCAGGCCGAGACCCTATCGGAAAATAGGGCGGAATTACATAGCACTATTCAGCAGGCCATCGAAAGATTTGAGGATCATTCTTCTCCGTCGCCGATACATGTCGCAAGCAAGGCTGAGCCGACGCCTCTGCATGACAAACATTCCACGTCATCTCCATCATCAAATGTAGAGCAGCCCCGCACGACGGCCCCTGGGCAAGAAACGGCATTGGCGGTTTCAGGGCGCGAGATCAAGCTCGATATGCTACGCCTCAGAGCGGCCGGCATGGTAACGCCCGATGCTGCGCGCAGCCAGATTGCCGAGGAATTCCGGATGATCAAGCGTCCCTTGCTGAAAAACGCCTTTGGGCAAGGAGCGGCCCTCGTCGAAAACGGCAACCTGATCATGGTTACCAGCGCCTTCCCAGGCGAAGGCAAAACCTTCAACTCCATCAATTTGGCGATGAGCATTGCCACGGAATTTGATAACACGGTATTGCTGATAGATGCCGACGTGGCGCGGCCCGCCGTCACCGCCTATTTCGGCATCGAGACCGGCCCTGGACTGGTGGATTACCTGACCGGTGATTACCCCGACTTATCGCAACTGTTAATCAGGACCGATATCCCGAAGCTGACGCTGCTGCCGGCGGGGAGGCGGCATCATCATTCCACGGAACTGCTTGCCAGCGAAAATATGCGCAATCTGGTGCGGGAGCTGTCGCAGCGCTATTCTGATCGCATTGTAATTTTTGATTCTCCGCCATTGCTTGCCACGACGGAAGCAAGTGTGCTTGCCAGCTTGATGGGGCAAATTGTAGTGGTTGTGGAGTCGGAAAAAACTACGCAGGACGCGCTCAAAGAGGCATTATCGCTGCTCGACGCCAGCAAGAGCATCAATCTGGTTTTAAACAAGAGCCGCCAGCCTTTCGGTGCCGATTATTACGGGGCGTATTATGGCACCTACGGCCAATAAATCAGCCAACACATGCGTGCTTTGACATTGTGGCGCAAGGGTTCGCCGGTGCGGCAGGGCGGGTTATCGCTATTTTGCATGGCCACGCTGGTTGCCCCGGCGGCGCATGCGATGGATTGGACTGTCACACCATCCTTGAATCTGTCTGAAACTTACTCCGATAACATTACGCTTGCCCCACGTGGCAAAGAACAGAGCGAGTTCATTACCCAGATCAACCCGGGCGTCTCATTAACCGGCGACGCGCCCAGACTGAAGCTCAACTTGAACTACCGCATGCAAAATCTGCTTTATGCAAAGGACAGTTCACGCAATAACATTCGCCATCAACTGTTTGCAAACGGGACAGCCACGCTCGTAGAAGACACTTTTTTTGTTGACGCAAGCAGCTCCATCGGTCAGCGGATTATCTCAGGCACCGGCCCTGTGCCGTTGGACAATGTTTCGGTTACCGGAAATACAACTGATGTCATTACATTTCGGGTGAGTCCTTATCTGCGCCACAACTTTGGTTCAATTGCTTCCACGGAGATGCGCTATAGCTATGACACTGTCAATTATCAGGCCGGAGGATTTAATAGTGCTTCCAATACGGTTTCCGCAAGCTTAAAAAGCGGGCCGAGTTTTGATCAAATACCCTGGGGATTGAATTATCGCCAGCAAAGAATCAATTATGCAGGTTCGGGCGCTCCTGATACGAAGTTCGAAATGGTTACCGGCAATGTGAGCTATATTCTGACCCGTAAATTCAGCCTGATTGCGCAGGGCGGCTATGAGCAGAATAGCTATGCCGTTGCTGCTTCAGGACAGCGTCCTAGTGGTAGTTTCTGGAGCGCTGGCGCTAACTGGGCACCAACTTCTCGCACATCGCTGCAAGCCACCTACGGAAAGCGGTTTTTTGGAACGACCTATTCCTTTAACTTGAATCACTCTACGCGTCGCACTAACTGGCAAGCCAGCTATATGCAAAATGTAATGACTGTGCGCCAGCTGGAGTTTGAAAGACGGTTTTTTGGGGTTGTCGATGCTGTCGGCAACCCCTTTGTCGATCCGGTCACTGGGCTTCCTATGCTGCTAGCGGGTAATGTCCCCACGCTCACCAACGACGTATTTATAATCAAGCGCCTGCAGGGCAGCGTCGGGTACAACCCTGGCAGAAATAGTTTTACGCTGACTTTTTTTGATCAACGATTTGAATTTCAAAACAATCCGAGAGTCGACGAATCTTATGGAGGGCAGGGTTCATGGAGCTTGCGCCTTGCTCCAAATACGACGGCGATAACCACCGCCGGCTGGCAACGCACGGATTTTGGCGCCCCGCTGAACCGGCAGAGTTCCTTCTGGAATATGGGCGTTGGCCTAAGCCGCAACATTAATCCGCATCTGACAGGTAGCGTTAATTATCGTTATTTCACGGGCAATTCCAGTGCTGGCGGCGCCGGTTATGCTGAAAACAGGATTATCGCCAGTTTGAATATGACTTTTTAAGAGACACGCCAATGTACGAGACTTTCTATAAATTGCGCGACAAGCCGTTTCAACTTGGCCCGGATCCGCGCTTCTTTTTCGGTAGTCGCAGCCATAAACGCGCTATGGCCTATCTGCGCTATGGCCTGAATCAGGGTGAAGGCTTTATCGTTATCACGGGCGACATTGGCACTGGTAAAACCACCCTGATGCGCACCCTGTTTGCCGATCTGGTGAGAGAAAATGTGGTGGCCGCGCAATTGGTGACCACGCAACTCGAAGCGGATGACATGCTGCGCATGGTGTCGGCCTCCTTTGGTTTGGCTCACGAAGGGATTAGCAAGGCAGCGCTGCTCAAGAATCTGGAAACCTTCCTGGCCGCTCGCGCCCGAGAGGGTAAACGTGTATTGCTGGTGGTTGACGAGGCGCAAAATATTCCGGTGCGGTCCCTTGAGGAATTACGCATGTTGTCCAATTTTCAAACGGGCGACAAGGCTCTGTTGCAAAGTTTTTTGCTGGGCCAGGCGGAGTTCCGCCACACCCTGCAGTCGGATGGCATGGAGCAGCTACGCCAGCGGGTGATCGCCGCTTATCACCTGGCTCCGCTTGATGCCGATGAGACTAAATCCTATATTGAGCATCGCCTGCGCAGGGCAGGGTGGTCGGGGGATCCCACGTTCACCGACGCTGCTTATGCCGCCATCCATCTGGCTACTGGCGGCATACCGCGCCGTATCAATACCTTCTGCGACCGGTTGCTGCTGTATGGTTTTCTGGAAGAAATCCACGAGATTGACGGGGAAACCGTTGCGCTGGTTGATGAGGAGTTACGCCAGGAATCGCCCCGTTCGAACAGGCCGGTGGAGGCTCCAGGTGGAGCGTCTTCAGGTGCGGCGGTTGAGCAACGCCTTGCGGCGCTGGAGCTGTCGATGCGGACATTACAGGAGTCCATTCATCGCGAACTGGGGTTGATACGCCGGGCCGTCTCGCATGACAACGATCCCGTAACAAACGCGTGACCCTGGAACGGCAGTAGGCTCCAACCGCCATTGTTAGGCTGAACCGCTTTCCGCGCACTTTTGTTTTTTGTGAAAAATTCAGACTCGTCACCAGGGGTAAATGTGGCAAACCAGACCGTCCCGAAAATAATCTGCGTGGTGGGCGCTCGCCCCAACTTCATGAAAATCGCCCCTATCATGGATGCTTTGGCTTCCGCTCCCAAGCCGCTGCAGATGCGTCTGGTGCATACGGGCCAGCATTATGATGAGGCCATGAAGCACCAGTTTTTCAACCAGTTGGGCATTCCTCATCCCGACATGGATCTGGGCGTGGGTTCCGGTAGCCACGCGGTACAGACGGCGGAAGTGATGCGCCGCTTTGAGCCGGTGCTGGATGTTGAGCAGCCACAAGCGGTGTTGGTGGTGGGCGATGTCAATTCCACTATCGCTTGCGCGCTGGTGGCCGCAAAAAAAGGTGTGCCGGTAATTCATGTCGAAGCGGGTTTGCGCAGTTACGACCGCACCATGCCGGAAGAAATCAACCGCGTACTTACCGATCAGATTTCCGATCTGCTGTTTACCACGGAACGTAGCGCGCACGAAAATTTGTTGCGCGAAGGCATTGATGGCGATCGCATCCATTTCGTGGGTAATGTGATGATAGATACCCTGCTGCGCCATGTGCGGCAGGCGACACCCGCATCGCAGACGCTGGTCTCGGTGGCCGATCCAGCGCTATTTCTTGACAACTCTGATGGTTATGCCGTGCTGACCTTGCACCGCCCTTCCAACGTCGATGATCCGGTTGTGCTGGAGCGATTGCTCACGACATTGCGTGAAATCAGTGAACGTCTACCACTGGTGTTTCCGGTGCATCCGCGCACTGATGCGCGTATTACGGAAATGGGGTTGAGCAAGCTGCTTGATACGCCGCGCATTCAGCGCCTGCCGCCACAGGGTTATCTGGCGATGCTGGGGCTGATGTCTCAGGCTCGCCTGGTGCTGACGGATTCTGGCGGCATCCAGGAGGAAACCACGGCGCTGGGCGTGCCTTGCATAACTCTGCGCGAGAATACAGAACGCCCAATTACTGCGGATGAGGGCACTAATACAGTTGTGGGCACCGATTCTACCAAGATCCTGGCCGCTTTCAACGATGTCATCACCCATGGCGGCAAAGCGGGGAGGGTGCCCGAGTTGTGGGACGGGCACGCCGCTCAGCGCATCGTGAGTGTCTTGTGCGAGCGGTTGGCGTGAGCTCTGTAACCTTGCGCAATGCCATGAGCGTGGACGTGGAAGATTATTTCCAGGTGTCTGCATTTGAGAAACACATTCGCCGTGATCAGTGGGATGTTTTACCATGCCGCGTCGAGGCGAACACCCACCGTGTGATGGATTTGTTTGATCAGCACGGCGTAAAAGCAACTTTTTTTATGCTGGGCTGGCTGGCGGAACGCTATCCCCAACTGGTGCGGCGCATTGTGGATAGCGGCCATGAACTGGCCAGCCATGGTTATTCGCATGTGCGGGTAACGCAGCAGCAACCCGATGAATTTCGTGCGGATGTCTCGCGCACCAAAAAACTGCTGGAAGATATCGGCGGCGCCGAGATACGCGGTTATCGTGCAGCGAGTTATTCCATTGGCGCGCGCAACCTGTGGGCCCTGGACGTGCTCGCCGAGACCGGCCATGTGTATAGCTCCAGCATCTATCCTATCCATCATGATCTATACGGCATGCCTGAGGCGCCACGTTTTGCCTTTTATCCCCATGATGAACAAGGACTGCTGGAGATACCCGTGACCACGGTGAGTCTGTTTGACCGCAAACTGCCATGCGGCGGCGGCGGATATTTCCGCTTTCTGCCCTATGAGTTATCACGCTGGGCGATGCGCCGCGTCAACAATAACGATGGGCAATCATGCGTATTTTATTTCCATCCATGGGAGATTGACCCCGGCCAGCCGCGCCAGCAAGGCATCAGCCTCAAAACGCGTTTCCGGC
This sequence comes from Gammaproteobacteria bacterium, assembly GCA_040183005.1. Taxonomy (NCBI): domain Bacteria; kingdom Pseudomonadati; phylum Pseudomonadota; class Gammaproteobacteria; species Gammaproteobacteria bacterium. The sequence continues at coordinate 806,655 of JAMPIW010000007.1, read as the reverse complement.
ACTACGTGAATCTGGAACGTATGGAGGGGCGTCTTGCGGCCTTGCTGAAAGATTTTCACTGGGATCGCATGGATCGCATATTTTTAGATGGGGGCAAGACGGCCAGCGTTTGGGCGGTACAAAAGCTGGCTGTGTCTCATGCAGGTTAGGTGGCTAGATGTAAATGACAGGGCGCGCTGGGATGCCTTTGTCACCGGCTGCCCTGAGGCCACTTTTTTTCATCGTGCCGGCTGGAAAGAGGTCATTGAACGGGCGCTGGGGCATCGCGGTTATTTCCTGTATGCGGAACAGAATGGTGAGATACAGGGCGTGTTGCCGTTAGGTCATGTCAATAGCCGTTTGTTCGGAAATGCACTGACTTCCCTGCCATTTTGCGTTTACGGTGGCATCGCCGCCGCCAATGAAGCGGCACGTACTGCCCTGGATCAAGAGGCGCAACGACTAGCGGCGGAACTGAAAGTGGATTACCTGGAGTTGCGCAACCTCAAGCCGCAACACAGTGATTGGCCCATCAAAGATCTGTACGTCACATTTCGCAAAGAGATCGACGCCGACCCCGAACAAACCATGCTGGCGATTCCGCGCAAGCAGCGCGCCATGGTGCGCAAGGGCATCAAAAATGATTTGTGCGGCGAGATTGATGAGGGGGTGGATCGTTTCTATGATGCCTATGCGCGCAGCGTGCATTATCTTGGCACGCCGGTAAATAGTAGAAAATACTATAAAATGCTCAAGCAAGTATTTGATAAAGATTGTGAAGTGCTTACTATCACCAAGGATGGGCGAACGGTGAGCAGCGTGATGAGCTTTTATTTCCGCGATGAGGTGTTGCCCTATTACGGTGGTGGAACAAGTGAAGCGCGCGGCTTGGCTGCGAATGATTTTATGTATTGGGAGCTGATGCGCCGCGCCGGTGAACGGGGCGTCAAGGTGTTTGATTTTGGGCGCAGCAAGAAGGGCACGGGGTCGTACAGTTTTAAGGAGCATTGGGGTTTTGAGCCACAACCGCTCTATTACGAACACTGCTTGATGGGTATTAAGGAAATGCCCGATATCAACCCGCTCAACCCCAAATATCAGTTATTTATCCGATTGTGGAAGGCCATGCCTTTTGCACTGACCAAGATCATTGGTCCGCAGCTCGCGAAAAATCTGGGATAAACGGCCATGCAGGAACTGCTGTTTCTGGCGCACCGCATCCCTTATCCCCCGAATAAGGGCGACAAAATTCGCTCGTTTCATTTGCTCAAACACTTAGCCGGTAAGTATCGCGTTCATCTGGCCGCGTTTGTGGATGACAAAGATGATTGGCGCCATGTGTCACGACTGCGCCAGGTTTGCGGTGAGACGCACTTTGTGGCGCTGCACCCCGGTTTAGCGCGCCTGCGCAGCGTTAGCGGCTTTTTTAGCGGCGAGCCTTTGACTGTGCCGTACTACCGAAATACGGGCATGCAGGCCTGGGTCGATCAACTCTTGACGACCCGGCCGGTGCGGCGAGTATTGGTGTTTTCCTCGGCAATGGCTCAGTACATGATGGGGCGCACGTTACCGGGTGCGCGCCGTGTGATTGATTTTGTCGATGTCGATTCCGATAAATGGCGACAATATGCTCAAAGCAAATCCTGGCCGATGAGCGCGGTTTACCGGCGCGAAGCCAGGCGATTACTGGATTACGACCGGCAGGTGGCGGGCGACTTCGACGCCAGTGTATTTGTGTCACTTGAGGAGGCGGAGTTATTTAAAAAACTCGCGCCTGATGCCGCGGCGCGCGTCAGCCATATCAATAATGGCGTGGACAGCGACTATTTTTCGCCGGAACGGGATTATGACTATCCTTATGCGGAAGGTGAAAAGGTCCTGGTGTTCACTGGCGCGATGGACTACTGGGCGAATGCCGACGCGGTGTGCTGGTTTGCCCGCGAAGTATTCCCCCTGGTACGTGAGCAGATGCCGGAGGCGGTCTTTTATATCGTTGGCGGACGCCCGTCTGTTGAGGTGCAGCAATTGGCTAGCCTGCCTGGTGTCCATGTCACTGGCGCCGTACCGGATGTGCGCCCTTATCTTGCCCATGCTGTGGCGGCGGTTGCGCCGTTGCGTATTGCACGTGGTGTGCAAAACAAGGTACTTGAGGCCATGGCTATGGCCAAACCCGTGTTGGCGACGAAGGCCGCAGCGGAGGGTATCGAGGGTGTCGCCGGCGTGCTGGTGACTGATGAACCTGCGGCATTTGCCGCGCTGGCTGCACAAGTGTTACGCGGCGAGATGGGTGCAGAGATAGGCAGGGCGGGGCGCGCGTGCGTGTTGCAACGCTACAACTGGACATCGAACCTTGCACGCCTCGACTATTTGCTGGAAGGTGGTGGCGCTCATGGTTCGCCGGATGCGTTTCCCAGCGTAGTGGCTGCATGAATAGACTCCATTCTCAACCACCGCTGGTGGTTCACATTCTCCATCGCCTGGATGTGGGTGGATTGGAGAATGGCCTGATCAACATCATCAACCATACTCCAGAAAACCGCTACCGCCACGTGATTATCTGCATGACGGATTATAATCCAGCCTTCCGCGCGCGCATCCGCCGCGCCGATGTGGAATGTTATGCGCTACACAAAAGCGAGGGTAAAGATTTCGGTGTCTATCTGCGCCTGTGGCGCTTGTTGCGTCAACTTCGCCCGGATATCGTTCATACCCGCAATCTTTCGGCACTGGAAGCGCAGCTTCCCGCCGCATTGGCCGGTGTGCCTGGCCGGGTGCATGGTGAGCATGGCAGGGATATGCAAGACATTGATGGCACCAACCGCAAATACAATCTGTTGCGCCGTGCCTTCCGGCCCTTAGTGGACAAATATATTCCGCTGTCGCGCGATCTGGAGCAGTGGCTGCGCAATCAGGTCGAAGTGCCGGGTAAAAAAATCGTCCACATCTGCAACGGCGTGGACAGCGAGCTGTTTCATCCGGCGCGTCAGGAACGTGAGCTCTTGCCGCTAGAGGGATTTGCCGATAAAGACAGCACAGTCATCGGTACCCTCGGGCGTATGCAAACGGTCAAAGATCAATTAACCCTGGTGCGGGCATTCCTGCTGTTGCTGGAGCGTCTGCCCGATGCGCGGGAACGGCTGCGTCTGGTATTGATCGGCGATGGCCCGCTACGGTCCGAGGCACAAGAATTGCTGTACCAGGCGAATGCGCTCGATCTGTGCTGGTTGCCTGGCTCTCGCGATGATACACCGCACCTGTTGCGTTGCCTGGACATCTTTGTGCTGCCCTCGCTTGCTGAAGGCATCTCCAACACCATCCTAGAGGCCATGGCTAGTGGCCTGCCGGTGCTGGCGACCCGCGTGGGTGGTAACCCGGAGCTGGTGAAGGAAAATCATACCGGCACGCTGGTGCCCCCTAATGATGCACCAGCAATGGCTGATGCCCTGCAATCCTATATTGAAAATCCGCAGATGATGCGCCGCCATGGCGAGGAAGGGCGCCGGCGTGTGGAGCAGGAGTTCAGCCTGACGCACATGGTCGAGCGCTATATGGCGGTGTATGACGCGCTGCAGTTGGAGAAAACGAAGTGAGAAAATGTTATCCACGAAAAACACGAAAGGCACGAAAAAACAGCCGGGAGCGCGTTGTTTGGCGGGTACTGGGAAATGGGTGCCACCTGAAAGCAACAGAGGCCTTTTCGTGTCTTTCGTGCTTTTCGTGGACAATGGATAGTATAAATAACTCGAGAAATGTGATTTAACTATGTGTGGTATCGCAGGTATTTTTGACACGCGCGGCTCTCGTGAAGTAAACGAGGCGCTGCTGGCACGCATGAATCAGGTGCAGTTTCACCGGGGGCCGGATGAGGGTGGCCAGCATACCGAACCAGGTGTCGGCCTGGCGCACCGGCGTCTGTCAATCATAGACTTGTCCAGCGGACACCAGCCTCTGTTCAATGAAGACGGTTCGGTGGTGGTGGTGTTCAATGGTGAGATTTATAATTTTCAGGAACTCGCCAAAGAGCTGGCGGGACTCGGCCATGTCTTCCGTACCCATAGTGACACCGAGGTGATTGTCCATGCCTGGGAACAGTGGGGCGAGGCGTGCGTGCTGCGTTTTCGCGGCATGTTCGCCTTTGCGCTGTGGGATCGCAACCGGCAAACCCTGTTCCTGGCGCGCGACCGGCTGGGGATCAAACCTCTGTATTATGCTGTCCTCGCTAATGGCGTTTTGATATTCGGATCGGAACTCAAGGCGTTACAGGAACATCCTGATCTTCCACATGAGGTTGATCCGCGTGCCGTGGAGGATTATTTTGCCTACGGTTACGTGCCCGAGCCCAAGACCATCCTGCGACACGCTTTTAAACTGCCGCCAGGTTACACCTTGACGTTGCGTCGTGGTGAGGCCTTGCCGCAGCCACGCCAATACTGGGATGTGCCATTCAAGCCCGTCAACTGTCCTAGCGAAAGCGAGATTTCCGAAGAGCTTGTCCATCGCCTGCGTGAGGCAGTGAGCAGCCACATGATCTCCGAAGTGCCGCTGGGGGCGTTCCTATCCGGTGGCGTGGATTCCAGTGCCGTGGTGGCGATGATGGCGGGATTATCCAAAGAGCCGGTCAACACCTGCTCAATTTCGTTTGGTGACCCGGCATACGATGAAGCGCGTTTTGCCGCCCAGGTTGCCGAGCGTTATCACACCCAACACTATGTGGAGCGGGTGGATACCGATGACTACGATCTCATCGACAAGTTGGCCGCGCTCTACGATGAACCTTACGCGGACAGCTCCGCCATCCCCACCTACCGGGTATGCGGGCTGGCGCGTAAACGGGTGACGGTGGCATTGTCTGGCGACGGCGGTGATGAAAATTTTGCTGGTTACCGGCGGTATCGCTGGCACACCTACGAGGACCGGATGCGTTCGCTGTTGCCGCAGGCGGTGCGCGGGCCGCTGTTCGGAATGCTGGGAAGGTTGTATCCGAAAGCCGATTGGGCGCCCAAGGTGTTGCGTGCCAAGACCACCTTCGAGGCGATGGCGCGGGATTCCGTTGAGGGTTATTTTCACGGTGTGTCGATTCTGGGAGATGCCATGCGAGGGAGGTTGTTCAGCCCCGCGTTCCGGCGCGAGCTGCAAGGCTACCAAGCCATTGAGGTAATGCGTGACCATGCGCGCAATGCACCCGACCATCCCCTATCGAAGGTGCAGTATCTGGATATGAAAACCTACCTGGTGGGCGACATTCTCACCAAGGTAGACCGTGCCAGCATGGCCCATGCCCTGGAAGTTCGGGTACCGTTGCTGGATCATGAACTAGTGGAATGGGTCTCCGGCCTGCCCCCGGACCTCAAGCTCAAGGGCCGCGAAGGTAAATACATCCTTAAAAAGTCGCTGCAACCTTATCTTTCAGATGATATTTTATATCGCGCCAAAATGGGTTTTGCAGTGCCGTTGGCGGGCTGGTTCCGTGGACCGTTGCGCGAGCGGGTACGCGATGCCCTGCTGGGTGACACGTTGGCGGATACTGGCATCTTCGATAAAAGTTTTTTGCGGCAGCTAGTCGATCAACACCAATCCGGTGCGCGCGACCACAGCACCGCCTTGTGGTCGCTTCTTATGTTCGAGGCGTTTCAACGTAAGGCTTCGGGAGTTCAGCATTATGCGTGATGCTATAAAAACGATGCCAAACTCATCAGAGTGGCGAACATCGGCCCCACTCGCCATTGGAATACTGCTGGCCATTCTGGGACTATTCTGGCAGACGGCCCAGTCTATGGTGGATATCTGGTGGCGCTCCGAAACCTTTACTCATGGTTTCCTGATCGTGCCCATCAGCGCCTGGCTGATCTGGAACAAACGTCAAACGCTTGCACAGATCACTCCAGTGACTAATCATTGGGGATTGCTGTTTCTAGCAGGTTTCAGCCTGCTGTGGCTGGTGGCGCATACCGTCGATATTCTGGTGATACAGCAGTTCGCACTGATAGGGATGTTGATCGCGGCGGTGTGGAGCCTGATAGGTAGCCAAGCCACATGGGCGATTGCCTTTCCGCTGGGCTTTTTGCTCTTAGCCGTGCCGGTGGGCGAAGGGCTGATTCCCTCCATGATGAACTTCACCGCTGATTTTACGGTGAAGGCGCTCCAGTTGACCGGCATACCGGTCTACCGGGAGGGGACATTCTTTGAGATCCCCAGTGGACACTGGTCGGTTGTAGAGGGATGCAGCGGGCTGCGCTATTTGATCGCCTCCGTGACGCTGGGTTTCCTTTATGCCTACCTCACCTATCAAACACTATGGCGGCGTTTAGTATTTATCTTGCTAGCCCTGATTGTCCCCGTTATAGCTAATGGGCTGCGCGCCTATATGATCGTGATGATCGCCCATTTAAGCGGTATGAAATTGGCATTAGGAATAGACCATTATATCTATGGCTGGGTGTTCTTCGGTTTGGTGATGGTGTTGCTGTTCTGGATAGGTAGTTTCTGGCGTGAAGATGTTCATGTCTCTCAGGTGGCAACGGCAGGTGAAACACCAGCGGCTAATAGTGCCATGAGTAATCACAGTAGCGTGAGCAGCGGGAAAAAGGCTGTGACGATGGGCTTTGTCGTGCTTGCATTGTTAAGCAGTGGCCCATTGATGGCGTATCTTTATCAGGGTGGTACTACCGAATCCGTCAATATCACACTCAAAGCCCCAGCGCCTGCCAACGCCTGGCAAATCAGCGCAACACCAAAGTGGGACTGGCAGCCGCGCTATGCGGGCATGAATGCACAACTTCAGCAGACTTACACCCGCAGTGGGCAGATCGCCAGCATTTATCTGGCCTATTATCGTAATCAGCATCAGGGTGCAGAACTGGTCAATTCACAAAATGTCATGATCGAGCAAAAGCATCCCGTATGGAGCAATGTCGGGGAACAATCGATAACAATTCCGATCAATGGGCACACCGTTCAGATACGCCAGACAAAGCTGCATTCGCCCAGCACCAAATTGTTGATCTGGGATTGGTACTCGCTGGATGGCACGTATACCTCGAACGCTTATGTCGCAAAGCTGCTGGAAGCGAAATCAAAATTGCTCGGCGGACAAAGGAATGCCGCCGGTATCGTGATTGCGGCAGAGTATGATGACAAAACCGAGCCTGCGGCAGCTATTTTACGCGGTCTCGTCGCTGACATGTTGCCTTCCATCGAGAGCAGTCTTAACGATGCAGCCCATCAGTAGCGATCTATCCATGAGCCTGCATATTCTTCACGTTCTCGACCATTCCATCCCGCTGCATAGTGGTTATACCTTCCGCACCCGCGCCATTTTAGAGCAGCAGCGGGTGCTGGGCTGGAAAACCAGCCACATCACCAGTTCAAAACAGAAGGCAACCGCATCGCTGGAGGAGGATGTTGACGGCCTGCATTTCTACCGCACGCCGCAACCTGCGGGTCTCATGGCACGACTCCCCGTGCTTAATCAGCTTGCCGGCATTGACGTTTTGGCCCGGCGTCTGGAGCAAGTGGCGCGTGAGATCAAGCCCGACATTCTCCATGCCCATTCGCCCGCGCTGAATGGCATGGCGGCCTTGCGTGTCGGCAAAAAACTGAATATCCCGGTGGTCTACGAAGTGCGGGCCTTCTGGGAGGACGCCGCTGTGGATCATGGCACCAGCAGGGAAGGTGGGCTACGGTACCGCGCCACTCATGCGCTGGAGACCCACGTGCTGAAACAGGCGCATGCCATTACGACTATTTGCGAAGGATTGCGCAATGACATTGTGGGGCGTGGCATATCCAAGGACAAAGTCACCGTTATACCCAACGCAGTGGATCTCGAACGCTTTGTTATTGGCGGCAAACCGGATCCCCAGTTGATCGACGCGCACGGTTTGACGGGCAAGCGTGTGCTGGGCTTCATCGGTTCATTTTATGCCTACGAAGGCCTGCCATTACTGCTGCGGGCCCTGCCTGCAATATTGGCGAAGATGCCGGATGTGCGCATTCTGCTGGTAGGAGGTGGCCCGCAAGAGACCCATCTTAAACAGCTCGTCAACGAGCTTGCCATTGCTGACAAGGTAATATTTACAGGCCGTGTCCCTCACGGTGAGGTGCAACGTTACTATGACATGGTGGATATTCTGGTGTATCCACGCCTCTCCATGCGGCTCACGGAATTGGTTACGCCCCTCAAACCGCTCGAAGCGATGGCGCAGGGACGCTTGCTGATTGCCTCCGATGTGGGAGGGCACCACGAGTTAATCCGGCATGGAGAAACCGGGATACTGTTTCGAGCTGGTGATGTTGAGTCCCTGGCTGATACTGTAGTTGGTTTGTTGGCGCACAGTGAACGATGGGCTGAATTGCGTGAGAAAGCGCGCCGTTTTGTGGAAACGGAACGCAATTGGCCGGTGAGCGTAGAGCGTTACCGGAATGTATATGGCCTGGCGCGTACTGCGGTAGCCGCAAGATGACAGGGATGCGTGGACTGCGCCTGACGCTGGTTGGCCCGCTTCCTCCGCCCTCGGGCGGGATGGCCAACCAGACTCGCCAGCTTGGCGAGTTATTGCGCAGCGAGGGTGTGACGGTCGAGGTTGTGCAAGTTAATGCTCCTTATGCCCCACGCTGGGTGGCTGGGCTGGCCGGGGTTCGCGCCCTGTTCCGTCTTGCACCTTATCTGATGCGGTTATGGCGCGCGGCGGGACACAGCCAGCTATTTCATATCATGGCCAATTCCGGCTGGTCCTGGCATCTCTTCGCAGTCCCCGCAGTGTGGATTGCGCATCTGCGGGGCGTCCCGGTAGTCGTGAATTACCGGGGTGGCGAGGCGGCGACATTTTTTTCCCGTTCCTTTGCGTGGATAAAACCGACACTGAAGCGGGCGACGGTCATGGTCCCTTCTGCTTTCCTTGAACTGGTATTCAAAGAATATGGCGTAGCGGCCCATATCGTGCCTAATATTATTGACCTGAGCCGTTTCCATGCCGACCCCCAGGCGGGGCATTCGCGGTTAAGAAATGCCCCGCATATCGTTGTTGCCCGCAATCTTGAACCCATCTACGATGTAGTTACCGCACTAAAGGCATTTGCAGCGGTCCGCCACAGTTTCCCCGCAGCACGCCTTAGCATTGCAGGTTCCGGGCCGCAGCGCGAGGCGCTGGAAAAGGTGGCTGAACAGATGCAGTTGGGTGATTCTGTCAGGTTCACCGGCCGGTTGGAAAACGCCGACATGGCCGCGCTATACCGCGATGCGGATATTGTGCTTAACCCAAGCCTGGCCGATAACATGCCTATATCCATCCTGGAGGCGCTTGCCAGCGGCGTGCCAGTAGTAAGTACCGATGTCGGCGGTGTCCCTCATCTTGTCAAGCACCGATGCACCGCTATTTTGGTGCCACCGCAAAATCCCGAAGCTATGGCAGAAGCAGTATTGGAAGTGTTGAACGATTCCGCGCTGGCGCAGCAGATGGTGGCGGCAGGCCATGATTTGATACAGCGTTATACCTGGCCTGAAATCAGACCGCGCCTGTTCGCACTGTACTCGGGAGTAATGCAGATGGGCAGCAGCCGATGATGAGTACCTCGCGCAACTGGTACGCTAACTGGGTGTCTAGCGTTCTTTTTCCATTGCACGAACATTTGATGCATCGTCCTACTTTCCCCTATCTGGATACCCTGGAGCGGAGCCAGTGGCTTTCCAGGGAAGAGATAGAAAGACTTCAAATGGTTAAACTTGGCGAGCTGCTTGACCTGGCGCTCAAGCACAGCCCCTGGCACGCCAATCGAATCCGCGAGGCGGGTATTGCGTTGGGAAGTGGCGCGTCGCTGAGCATGGAAGATCTGCAACGCCTGCCGACAATGAATAAGGCAGACGCGATGGCAAACATTGATGATATCGCATGGCGCGATGTTCCAGGCGGGGCGTTCAAATACAACACAGGCGGTTCCAGCGGCCAGCCCTTGATCTTCTACTATGGCCGTAGCCGCCAGGGATCCGATGCGGCTGGGCGCATCCGGGCGCGCCGCTGGTGGGGCGTTGATGTGGGCGACCGGGAAGTATATCTATGGGGAGCACCCGTGGAATTGAACAAAACGGATCGCATTAAAACCCTGCGCGACCGTATGCTCAATCAACTGGTTCTAAATGCCTTCGATATGTCGATATCGAATATGGATGCCTACATCGACGCCATCCATAATTTTCAGCCAAAATGTATCTATGGCTATGCCAGTAGCGTGGCGCTCCTGGCGGCGAGGGTAGATGCGCGCGGTATAAAGCTTAACTTGCCCGGTTTGAAGGTGGTGTGTACCACCGGTGAGCCGCTATATCCCTATCAAAGAACATTGATCCAGTCTGTCTTTGGCGTACCGGCAGCCAATGAATTCGGCAGCCGCGACATCGGTTTTACCGCCCACGAAACACCTCAAGGCCAGATGCTACTCATGAGCGAAAGCATCATTCTTGAAGTTCTCGATCCGAATGGCCACCCCGTTGCCCCCGGGCAGATTGGAGAAGCGGTGATGACGGGCCTATGTTCCCAGGCCCAACCATTTATCCGCTATCGTACCGGCGACATGGTGCGTTGTGCCGATGAAGCATGCAAAGAGGGCAGGGGACTGCACGTTATTTCAGAAGTGATAGGCCGCGCCACGGATTTTGTTATTCACCCGGACGGCACGGTGATGCACGCGCTCGCGGTAATTTATGTGCTAAGGGCGACGGAGGGGATAGGGGAATTTAAATTTATCCAGCATACCGTGGACAGGGTGGAAATCCTGATCGTTCCAAATCAACATTGGCAACCTGATTTCAGCAAAAAAATCATACAGGGGATTCAGGCGCGATTGAGTACGGATGTCAGGGTTGAAGTGCGTCTGGTGGACGACATTCCTCCAGAAGCCTCCGGGAAACACCGTTATGTCGTCAGCCATGTGGCGCTGCCTGCCGGAGTAGGCGCTATCGGGCAAACTCAAGAACAGTCTTTGTAGAGAAATAAAACAATGAGCCTCAGTAAACTTATTGGCTATAAACCCTGGCGACCACGCCATTTTCGTCTCATCGCTCAGGATGTGATGTCGATGTCGAGTCAGCCCGAGCAGGATCATATTACCCATCTGCGGGCGGCAATCGAATGGCTGTGTGTGGCGCAAGACGCAAGAGACGGAAAATCCGATGCGGGTGGAGTCTCGGCAGGCTGGAGCTTTGAGGATGGCTGGCTGCCAAGTTACCCGGAAACAACGGGCTATATCATCGAAACTTTTATAGCAGCCGCGAAGCTGTTAGATCAGCCTGAATTGTTGCGCCGGGCGCACCGCATGATCGACTGGGAGCTGTCAGTACAGCAGGCCGACGGTGCTTTTCCCGGCCACTTCGGCGAACCAGGTAGCCAGCCTGTTATTTTCAACACTGGGCAGATTATGCACGGCATGTTAGCGGGTTATCTGCAACTGGGTCGCTCAGAGTGTTTGCTTTCCGCAGTAAAAGCCGGGCACTGGCTAGCCAGGCAGCAAGATGAAGATGGTTGCTGGCGCCGCTATGAGCACAACGCGCTACCTCACACATACAATACTCGCGGAACCTGGGCATTGCTCAGCACAGGGATGGTAGCGGAAGAGCCGACGTTAAAAAATGCGGCGATGCACAACCTCAATTGGGCGCTTACCCAGCAAACGGATTCAGGCTGGTTTGCCACCAACGCCTTCACGCTCGACCGAGCGCCGTTTACCCACACGATTGCCTATGCCATCCGGGGATTCCTGGAAAGTGGCATATTACTGGGTGACGACCGCTATATCGGTGCAGCAGTCAAGGCTGCCAAAGCCATGTCAACGGCACAGCGTGAAGACGGCTGGCTTGCAGGAACATACGGCGATGGTTGGGTTCCAAAATCAACCTATTGCTGCCTGACGGGCGTTGCGCAAATGGGCCTTAACTGGACGCGTCTTGCTCAGGATTGCGGCGTAATCGAGTTCAAGGAACCTGCGCGCCGCGCACTGAGCTATCTGAAAAAAAATCATCGGCTCAATGATCCAAGCAGCGCAGTAAGAGGCGGCATCGCAGGATCAGCACCCATCTGGGGGGGGTATTCAAGATTTGAATATCCCAACTGGGCCGCGAAGTTTTTCGCGGATGCGCTGATGATGGACATGGCGGACATCGCCATACCACCTGTACCCAACGTAAAGGAACGCGCTGTAGAGATTCAACACCATGTCTAAACTGGCAGTTATGATCCTCTGCGGACGCTCTCCACGCCACTTGTACGTGGCCAACAGGTTATGCCGCGCCGCCAACCCGGTCGCTATCATCCAGGAGACTGGAAGTCACTGGAGTGCAAAAAAGATTGCGAAACTGCTAAGGCCCGATAATTTCTTTCGCAAAGCATGGCGCTGGCTGCGTGACCGGAAGCGCTACACAGGCGGTGGCGAAGCCACTTTTTTCTTTGGCGAACAGAACCCTCGCCTTGAACGAGAAGATTTGCTGGTGGAAGTGCCACACATCAATCATCCGGATGTCATTGCATGGGTTGAAAAATGCAATCCAGACATCATCGCTGTGTTTGGCACATCATTGATACGCGGAGAGCTGCTAAAAAAAGGGCGGCTAGGCATCGTGAATTTACATGGCGGCCTTTCGCCAAATTACCGTGGTGCCGACAATACTTTTTGGGCGCTTTACAACAAGGAGCCTGAACAGGTGGGCTGCACCCTCCATTTTATCGATGCCGGCATAGACTCAGGAAAACTCATTGCTCACATCAGCCCGTCTGTGGAAGAGGGGGATGATGAATTGACGCTCTTCTGGCGAGCCGTGCGTGACAGTGCGGAAATTTATGCGGAACTGTTTGATCGGCTGGAACAGGGGGAACAGTTGGGTCAAGCACAAACCAGCAAAGGACACCTTTACCAAGTGAAAGATCGGGGCTTATGGCATGAGCGTAAATTGGCGCAGCTATTACGAAATGGACTCTTGAAAGGGATCTGTTTACAACAGCGTGTTTTCTGGTTCAGGAAATAATAAGGTGGCGATACTGTCAACAAACTGCCATGGCGGTAAAACACCATGAGAGATATTTTCGTTACACTGGTTGTCCTGGGCAGCATTCCTTCGATCTTTCTGCAACCTTACATTGGAATATTGGTCTGGTCGTGGCTTGGGTATATGAATCCACACCGGCTAACCTGGGGTTTTGCCGTTAATTACCCCTTTGCCATGATCGTAGGAGTTGTCACACTCGTTGCTTTTGTTTTCTCGAAAGAGTCCAAGCGTATTCCATGGACCAAGGAAACGGTCTTATTGTTGATATTTATTTTATGGATGCTGGTGACCACCTTTTTCGCGCAGTATCCCAGTCTGGCATGGGTGCAGATGGAGAAAATTGCCAAGATTCAGCTAATGATTTTTCTGACGCTGATACTCATTAATACCCGCGAACGCTTGCATGCGCTGGTCTGGATCATTGCCCTGTCATTAGGGTTTTATGGGATCAAGGGCGGAATTTTTACTATCACTAGCGGTGGTGGTGAGCATGTCATGGGGCCGAATGGCACGTTTATCGGCGGCAATAACGAAATTGGCCTTGCGCTGATTATGACCATCCCCTTAATGCGGTATCTTCAATTAAATACCCGGCAAATATGGCTGCGTAACGGCCTTGCAGGGGCGATGTTTTTTACCATCATCGCGATATTGGGGACGCAATCACGCGGTGCACTACTGGGCATGTCCGTAATGGGTCTTTTTCTCATCATGAAAAGCCGCCAGAAGGTTATTCTGCTGATTCTTTTAAGTCTTGCCATTCCCGCAGCATTGTCTTTCATGCCTCAGTCATGGTTTGACCGTATGCATACCATCAAGACATACGAGGCTGATCAATCGGCCCAAGGGCGCATTGAAGCCTGGCAATTTGCTTTTGATACCGCAGTAAAAAACCCTCTCACTGGAGGTGGTTTTGAAATCTTTGCCGGACGGACCGAAGCCCACAGCATTTATTTTGAGATTCTTGGTGAGCATGGCTTTGTAGGCCTAATCCTGTTCTTGATGCTATGGCTGTTCGCATGGCGCGCGGGTGGCTGGGTCATAAAAAACGCCAAGAGCATCCCTGATGCAAAATGGCTGTCTGATTTGGCGTCAATGCTACAGGTGAGCCTGATTGGATACGCCGCAGCAGGAACCTTTTTAGGTTTGGGATATTTCGATCTTTACTATCACTTGTTTGCCATGTTGGTGCTGTGCAAGGTGTTGATGCTGAAATCCCAGGCAGGACATGCACCCGCAGGTACCAACGGGCAACTTAAGCCATGGTTTGAGAGGCATGGTGAACAAAAACAGGAGAGGTGACTATTCAGCCTGAGGCAAGCTGAAGGGGATTGCCCATGAAAGGGCGACGAAGCAGTTCGAACGTGTTGTGTCCCTGTTTGTGCCTGGTGTCGAGGTAGGAACGGATGGTGCAGAAGTTCTCCGCCCCTTTGACCGTACGGAAGCAGCCGGAGATTTTTTGCTTCACTTTTGGCATTCGGATCGCGCGTTCACCCAGATTGTTTGTGAAGGGTACACGAAGGTTTGTCACGAAGCGCAGCACCTCGGTCGCATGTTCGCTCATCCGTCGCTCGCTTACGCGTCGCTTCCATGGCTGGCGCCGCTGAGGAGCCATAAAACAAAAGCATGGATTTCTTCAGCGAAATTCACCGGATGGGTGGCAAGTAAAATAGTGATGTGTATTTGAATATTTTCGTGTTTTTTGTGACTTTTGTGGATAACTGAGTTTTTTAGAAAAATAACTGTCAGGGATTGCCTGTTTCTTTATCCGTGCATGATGGCTCCACATCAAATCCAAGGTGATAGTAGGCGTGCCAGCGGCTTTTTTCCTTGAGGGGAGATCCTGGCCATACGTTAAGGTGTATACCTTCCTTGCTGGTGCATTGAGAAAAATGCGCAGGTTTTTTTTCGAGGCCGAATTTGGCCTGTACCGTGCCATTTTTCTCTTTCAATGCAACATGTTTTCCAATAATTCCGAATCCAAAGGCGGCAGCCTGATCATTTTGAAGTAATTTAAGTGCATAGCGTGTTTGCGGCTGACTGTCGTCTATCGAGACCGTTTGCGTACCATTATCGCCACATGCTGGCCCCGCCACTTCGGCCTTAATCAACGATTGCGGTTCGCCCGGGCCGCCCGGCGTCACAATCATAACCGGCATGCCTTTGACCAAATCCGCGCGCTGGGTTTCCAGGCATTGCAGGCCATCTTTCTGGGTGAAGACTACACCCACAAGAGACGCATAGCGGGAGGCGGGCGATTTGCCCACTGCTGCCGCGTTGGATGGCGCTGCAATGGCCAGTGCGGCCAGCACTGTGAAGATCAGTCTGAGGTTCAAGAATCCGCCAACTCATACACAATCTTGCCTGCCAACAGTGTATGGGTCACGCGGCCTTTGAATTCCCATCCCATGAACGGCGTGTTACGGCCGCGGCTTTGCAGGGTGCTTTCCGTCAATTCCCAATAGCGTTGCGGGTCGAAAATGCAGATGTCCGCAGCCGCTCCCGTGCTTAGCGTGCCGGCCTCGATGCCGAGGATTTGCGCGGGCTTATGGGTTAGGCACGCCAGAACTTCGCTGAGCGTGAGCACATCTTCATCCACCAGCCGCAGGCTGAGCGGCAACAGGGTATCAAGGGAGGATATGCCCGGCTCAGTGGCGCTGAAGGGGGCCAGCTTGGCATCCGGCTCATGCGGCTGGTGGTCGGAGCAGATCGCCGCCACAGCGCCACGCGCCAAGCCTGCGCGCAACCCATCGCGGTCGCGTTGGGTGCGCAATGGCGGGGTGACATGGCATTGGCTGTTGAAGTCGGCCACGTCCATTTCCGTGAGATATAAGTGATGCGCGCTCACATCCGCGCTAACCGGCAGGCCATCGTAACGTGCGCGCGCCACCATGCGTACCGCACGTGCTGTAGACAGCCTGCAGAAGTGCGCGCGTACCCCGGTCTGTTCAATCAGCATCAGATCGCGCGCCACCGCCGCAGTCTCGGCGGATTCGGGGATGGCGGGTAAGCCAAGGCGGGTGCTGACAGCGCCTTCGTGCATGCAGCCTTTGTTGCGCAACCAGGGGTCTTCGGGGTTTAAAAATACCGTCAGGCCATGCGTGGCGGCGTATTCCATGGCGCAGCGCAATACATGGGTATTGGTGATGGGGCGCAGAGCATTGCTGACCCCGGCACAGCCCGCCTCTTTTAATGCTGCCATTTCACTCAAACTTTCCCCCGCCAACCCTTCAGTGAGTGCGCCCAGCGGTACAATCCGTGCGTATCCTGCCGCCTCGGCGCGGTTACGGATGAGTTCGATGACCGCAGGCGTATCAATCACGGGGTTGGTATCCGGCGGGCAACACAAGGTAGTGATGCCCGCGCTGGCTGCCGCCAATGTTTCGCTGGCGATAGTGCCCTTATGTTCCTGGCCGGGTTCGCGCAGGCGGGCGCACAGGTCTACCAGGCCGGGGCAAACAATCAGGCCGGTGGCGTCGATTTCACGGTCTGCCGTAAAGCCTTGAAAAGCATCGCCGATGGCTAGGATGCGGCCATCGGCGATGAAGACATCCTGCACGCCATCAATGGTGTTGGCAGGGTCGATAACACGTCCATTTGAAATGCGCAGGCGCATCAGGTGATCTCTCCTTCAATATTTGCGTGAGAGGACATGGCCATTGACATGATCGCCATGCGAACCGCGATGCCATGTGTGACCTGTTCAAGGATCACGGAACGCGAACCATCGGCGACTGCCGAGTCGATCTCGACGCCGCGATTGATGGGGCCGGGGTGCATGACGATGACATCCGGCTTGGCGAGCGCAAGTTTTTCTTCCGTCAGCCCGAAAAGGCGAAAATATTCATGTTCACTGGGCAGCAATGCACCGCGCATGCGTTCGTGTTGCAGGCGCAGCGTGATCACCACATCAACATCGCGCAACCCCTCGCGCAGATCGTGATGGACATGCACACCGAGGGCTTCAACATCGGCGGGCATCAGGGTTTCAGGCCCGATAACGCGCACTTCGTTGACGCCGAGCGTGGTCAGTGCATGGATCTGCGAGCGCGCCACTCGCGAATGCAGAATGTCGCCAACGATGGCGATATTGAGCGGCGCAAAGTCCTTTTTGTGGCGGCGAATGGTGAACATGTCCAGCATCGCCTGGGTAGGGTGCGCATGGCGGCCATCACCGGCATTGATCACGCTGATGTGCGGTGCGACATGCTGGGCAATAAAATGCGCCGCACCGCTGCGGTCATGCCGCACCACGAACATATCGCAGTGCATTGCCTGAAGGTTGTGCAACGTGTCGAGCAGGCTTTCGCCCTTGCTGGTCGCCGAGGCCGCGACATTGATGTTAAGCACGTCTGCTGAGAGGCGCTTGGCGGCGAGTTCAAAAGTAGTGCGGGTGCGCGTGCTGGCTTCGAAGAACAGATTGACGATAGTCTTGCCGCGCAACAGGGGGACTTTCTTGATGGATTGCTCTGTGACGCCGGAAAACGATTCGGCGGTATCCAGTATTTCCACCAGCAGTTTGCGGTTCAAACCCTCAATGGTTAGAAAGTGGCGCAGACGGCCGTTTTTGTCGAGCTGTATATTGTGGCGTCTCATGTCGCGGGTTGCATCTTTCTATTTGCTGGATGGGTTGATGATGGTCTCTTTATCCGGCCATATGACATTCGACCTGCCTTCTTCACCGGAATAGAATACCAAAATCGTTACCGGCGTTTTGCCAAAATTTTTCCCGTTGTGCCAGGTGTTCATTACTTCGACAAAGGCCGTGCCTGCCGGAAATTCATGCCGTGAACGGTCTTGCATATCGACCGTAAGGTTTCCTGTCTGGACATAGGCATAAGTGGGTACGGGATGCTTGTGCCAGCCGGTTTCCGCGCCTGGTTCGAGTTGAATGATCAGCGAGGTGACTTCTGGCTTATTGGTTTGCAGATATTGAATCTTGTCTCCGATGGTGGTCGTCGTGGATTTCAAAAGAGGCGTGTTTTTAATGGCACTTTCCGCCCAGGCCGAAGCGATGATGCAACTGGCAAGCAGCGCCACGATGGATGGCCATATTTTCATGGGGATTACCTTAACTTAGCGGATGGTTTGCAGGCGCAATGCCAGTGGCTCAGGCCCCGTGAGCTTGATATGGGTGTTTGCCTCCAGCTCCATATGCTGGCCTACCACATCAGCCTGGATCGGTAGTTCACGTCCACCGCGTTCGATCAATACCGCCAGGGTGATGGCTGTGGGGCGGCCATAGTCGAAGATTTCATTGAACGCGGCGCGGATAGTGCGCCCGGTATTCAGCACGTCATCGACCAGGATGATATGGCGGTCATCCACGTTAAAAGGCAGATGCGAAGGCTTAACCTGGGGGTTGATGCCGATGCGCATGAAATCATCGCGATAGAATGAGATATCCAGGCTGCCGAGAGGTTGGCTCAAGCCCAGCAGGCTGTGCAGCCGTTGCGCGACCCATACCCCGCCCGTATGGATGCCGACCATGGCGGGATCGTGTACATGCAGGGTATCCATGCGCGATTTTAAGTCCTGCGCCATTTTGGCGATCAGTTGATCGATATCGGGTAGCTGGGTCATTGCTCTGTGCCTTTTGTTGCTGATGTTTTTGCTTGCTGTTCGGCCATCCATGTTTGCAGGATGACCTGTGCGGCCACCGCATCCACTCTTTGTTTGCCGGTTTTTGAGCGCCGTTTGCCCGGCGTAGCCAAGAGCTGTTCAGCCTCCCTTGAAGATAAGCGCTCGTCGATCAGGTGTACGGGCAAGCGATAACGTTCCCGCAACCGATTGCCAAAGCGGCGCGCGGCGTGCGTCATATCGTTTTCGTTGCCATCCATGCTCAATGGGATGCCGACAATCAACGCATCCGGGCGCCATGTGTCGATCAGGCGCGAGATAACGTCCCAGTCCGGCTTGCCATCGGTGGCAGGCAAGATCTCCAGTGAGGTGGTTGTCAGGGTAAGATCCTGCCCGGTTGCCACACCGATGCGTTTCATACCGAAGTCAAAGCCAAGAAATGCCCGGGGCTGTCTGGACGGCATTTCAGGGTATACGTGCAGAGGCCTCTGAGAAACTCAGAGGCCTCGTGATGCATGGATGTCCCGCACGAAAGTCAAACATGCAACTTTTTGATTTTGCACGTTGAGAGGCCTGCTGCTCATGCATGTCCAACATCGCCGGAGAGCCGGTTCAGATCTATCCCCGACAGCGCCGCAGCAGCCTGCCAGCGTTGTTCACTGGGAATATTGAACAGAATAGTGTGATCAGCGGGACCGTTCAGCCAGGCGTTATCCGCCAGCTCCTGCTCCAGTTGCCCCGGCCCCCATCCGGCATAGCCTAGCGCAATAAGCGATTGTTCCGGCCCTTCTCCCCGCGCAATCGCCTCCAGGATGTCGCGCGAACTGGCAACGCCAATGTCCGACACTTTCAATGCGCTGTCCCACGCGCCAGTGGGCCGGTGAATAACAAAGCCCCGTTCACGTTGCATCGGCCCGCCCATGAACACCGGCAGACTGGCGATGGCAGGTGTGGCGGCTTCGATACCCATATGCTGAAACACGTCACTGAGCCTGATATCCAACGGGTGATTGATGACAATGCCCAGCGCCCCTTCAGGGGTGTGCTCACATATATAGGTGACGCTGTGAAAAAAATTCGGGTCCGCCAACGCAGGCATGGCGATCAGGAACTGGTTGGTCAGTGAGATGGATTCGGTCATGTGGCTAGTATCGGCTACAAAGGTGGCAGGTGACAAGGTGAATGCGTAGGAAATTACCTAATGGTTACTGCCCCGTTTCCAGCCGGTTGTCCTGGAATTGCCAGGTACGTGTGATATGCAGGATGTCGGTATCATTGCGCATTCCTTCCGGGAAGGGTCCGAAGGGCGAGGCAAGCTGGACAATACGTTTGGCGGCGTCGTCCAACGCCTTGTGGCCGGAGGAGCGGCGTAGCGTAATGGCGTTGAGCGTACCATCCTGGTTCAAGGCGACATCGAGCAGCAGTTCGCCGGATATGTTGCGGCGCCGGGCTTCCTCAGGGTAGTTGAGAGTGCCAATGGACTCGATCTTTGCTTGCCACGCCGCCAGATAAGCGGCATCGCGGTATTGCGCCGTCTTGGCCGAGATGAAACGATGCTTGGGGCGGCGCGCATAGGACTGGACGGACTCGCTGAGCTCGGCCTCCAGCCGGGCGATTTCCCTGCTGCGCATCACCAGCTCCGCAGCGCTGGAGGTTGCATGAGGGGCGGGTGATGGCTCATCAGTGGGTACGTTTTGCTGCGCAGGGTTGCGTAGCGTGGTTATTTGAGGGGCTTGAGGCGCGATGGTGGTCAGTATGGTCGCAGGTGCCTGGCTCACCGGCGCATTGCCTGTGACAGGTGCTGATGGCGGCGAGGGAGGAGGGGCAGTCGGGCGGTGCTTGGTCTCGCTCGTGCCACCGCCTTCCTGGTGCGCCTGCGCCAGGAAATCAGGGTTTTCTACCTTTGTTTTGGTGGGCGTGTGCGCCAGGATGATTTCCAGCGTGGGTGTGCTCACGGGTTTATTTTTGGCCATTTCCTGGCTGAAAGAGATGCCAAGAATAATTAGGGCGTGTATGACGATGGCAAAAAAAAGCGTCAGACCGAGACGGTCGGTCGATGTGATTGGCGAATTCGGGTGTACAGCAGCCATAAGGTTAATTGCGGATCCGGCTCAACGTCATATGGACTATCATACCGCTCACTATGCCAAAGATCACCGATGCGGTCATCAGCACCGGCAGGAGATGAAGCAGCCCCGGATGCGGAATGAATAACATGTAAGCAGCGTAGAATTGGCCCGCTATATGCGCCATGGCAGCGAGCACACTGTAACCGATCGGCCCAAAGCCACGTCCCGGCAGCCACTTTGATAGCTGGCTGGCCAGCCCGAGCGTAACGATACTGGCCAGCGCGCCGCTCAGGCTAAGCATGAAGGTGGGCGAGAGAAACGTGCCCATCAGCAGGCTGCCCACCAGCACCCGCAGACCAGTTATCCATGCAGCAGTAGACCATCCGAACTGGAGCAGCGCCAGAAGAGTAATCACATTGGCAAGCCCCGGCTTAACGCCAGGCATCGGGCTGGGGAGGGCGCTTTCCGCAATGTGAATTGTGATCGCCAGCGCAGTGAGCCAGGCGATGCGGTGGTCTTCTCGGGTAGTATTAAGGATCACAGCCGTGGATACTAACATGGTCTTGCCGGGTGCTTAATCATTTTATGTTTTCGAGGCCATGGTAAACGCATTTAGCATGCATTGAAAATCAAATAATGGCTCGTGGGGGGCTGTGGGTCGATTTCAGCTATTTTACGACTGACTCCGTTATAGCCAAATAGCGGCACAGCTTTCGGCTTGACTTGCTGATAATATGTACGGAAATATCGGAATCCCCCGAATTTACAAAGCAGGGTAGGTTATTACGGAAAATGGTCTGTTCTTGCTATAAGGAAAAACGTCATGCTCGATCATATAGGGATTGATGTAAGTGATTACGGAAAGAGCAAAGAATTCTACAAGGCGGCTCTGGCGCCGCTGGGGTATGGGCTGATGATGGAAGTGTATGGTTATGCCGGTTTTGGCGCTGATGGCAAACCTGATTTTTGGATTCATGGGGGCACGGTAACCACTCCGCAGATTCATATCGCATTCAGAGGCAAAAATAGGGCCACGGTATCGGCGTTTTATGAAGCGGCGATCAACGCAGGGGGCAAGGATAACGGCCCGCCAGGCATCAGAGCCATGTACCATCCACATTATTTCGGCGCTTTTGTGCTGGATCCTGATGGCCATAATATTGAAGCGGTTTGCCATGACCCTGAGTGATGATCCCGATGAGAAAAGTACGGTCGGATGGTGGTCTAATTAGAATTCAAGGAGGGCGTCATGAGCTTCTCAAACCGAGCTGAGGCAGCTGCCCGGCTTGCAAAGAGACTTGCAGGCTACCAGGGCAAAAACCCGCTGATTCTCGCCATCCCCCGCGGCGCGGTGCCCATGTCAAAAATCATTGCTGATGAACTGGGCGGCGAAATTGACGTGGTGCTGGTGAGGAAGTTAGGCGCGCCTTACAATCCTGAATTCGCCATCGGTTCGATAGACGAAAGCGGGTGGGCCTATATCGCGGATTATGCCGAAGAGGCGGGTGCAACCAAGGACTACATAGAGCGCGAAAAAAAGGCGCAACTGGAAACCATGCGCAGCAGGCGCGCCCAATACACACCGGTTCGCCCACCGATTGATCCGGCGGGTCGTATCGTCATCGTAGTGGATGACGGGCTTGCCACCGGCGCCACCATGATTTCCGCGTTGCATGCGTTGCGCGCCAAACATCCCGCAAAACTGATCTGCGCCGTACCCGTTGCGCCACCGGATACGGTAGAGAAAGTGAAGACCTATGCCGACGAAGTGATATGTCTGGAAACACCGGTTTATTTCCAGGCGGTAGGGCAATTTTACGACGTATTTCCGCAGATTGAAGATGACGAGGTTGTTGCTACTCTCAGGGAATCGGTTAAACATCCTCCCTTTGTAGTCGAGGGGGATTAATTTCCGGACGGATGGCCGCAAGGTATAATTTCTCTCTCGACATCTCCTTACCTGTATTATTGGGAGACAAATAGAGTGGGATTTTTTCCTGTGAACAAACATCAACCAAGGAGCTGATTCACCTCATGACCACAGAGACGCACAAGGAAACCCTGGGTTTTCAGGCCGAGATTCAGCAGTTGTTGAAGCTGATGATCCATTCATTGTACAGCAACAAGGAAATCTTCCTGCGTGAGCTGATTTCCAATGCCTCCGATGCGGCGGATAAGTTGCGTTTCGAGACGTTGACGGATAACGCACTCTACGAGGGGGATAGTGATCTCAAGATTAGCGTGTCCTTTGACAAGGAAAACCGCACCGTCACCGTGACGGATAACGGCATTGGCATGAACCGCACTGAAGTGATGGAGAATATCGGCACCATCGCCAAATCCGGCACACGGCAGTTTTTTGAGTCACTCACTGGCGACCAGGCTAAAGATGCGCGGATGATTGGGCAGTTCGGCGTCGGCTTCTATTCCGCTTTCATCGTCGCAGACAAGGTAACCCTCACCACGCGGCGCGCGGGGCTGGGCGCGGAGCATGGCGTGCGCTGGGAGTCTGGCGGAGAGGGGACATACACGCTGGAAACCGTCGACAAACCCTCGCGCGGCACGGAAGTCGTGCTCCACTTGCGTAGCGACGAAGACGAATTTCTGGATGGCTACCGGTTGCGCCACATCATCCATAAATATTCTGATCACATCTCCCTGCCCATCATGATGAAAGCGCAGGACAAAGATGAGAGCGAGACCGTCAATCGGGCCTCGGCCCTGTGGGCACGTCCAAAAAAAGAGATCAGCGACGAGGAATACACGGCATTTTACAAACATGTGTCGCATGATTTCGAAGAACCGCTCGCGCATGTGCATAGCCGCGTCGAGGGTAACCAGTCCTATACCACGCTGTTTTATGTGCCCAAGCGCGCCCCGTTCGACCTGTGGGATCGTGACGGCCGACACGGTATCAAGCTGTATGTGCGCCGCGTTTTCATTATGGATGACGCCGAGCAGTTGATGCCCAATTATCTGCGTTTTGTGCGTGGCGTGGCGGATTCCGACGATCTGCCGCTCAATGTCTCTCGTGAAATTTTGCAACGCAACAAACAGATCGACACCATCCGCGCCGCCTCGGTAAAAAAGGTGCTCGGCCTGCTGGAAGACCTTGCGAAAAACGACAAGGAAAAATACGCCACATTCTGGAAAGAGTTTGGCCGCGTACTCAAGGAAGGCCCGGCGGAAGATTATGCCAATCGTGAGCGCATTGCCAAACTTCTGCGCTTTGCTTCCACGCATAACGACACGGATGCCCAGGATGTCGCGCTGGAAGATTACATTGCACGCATGAAGGAAGGGCAGGGCAAGATCTATTACATCACTGCCGATAGCTTCGTCGCCGCCAAACACAGCCCGCATCTGGAGATTTTTCTCAAGAAAGGCATTGAGGTGCTACTGCTTTCGGATCGCGTCGATGAATGGCTGATGGGACATTTCACCGAATTCGAGGGCAAATCCCTGCAATCCATTGCCAAGGGTGATCTGGGCCTTGATGCTCTCGAAGATCAGGAAGAAAAACAGGAGCTGGAAAAGGCCGCCGACGAACTAAAAGACCTCACCGTAAAGATGAAGGAAGCATTAGGGGATAAGGTCAAGGTCGTGAGGGTCAGTCACCGGTTGACCCGTTCACCCTCGTGCCTGGTAGTGGAAGAACACGACATGGCGGTTAGCATGCAGAAGCTGCTCAAGTCGGCCGGGCATGCCGTGCCTGACGTCGCACCCAGCCTGGAAATCAATCCGCAGCACCCGCTGGTGATGCGATTGAACAACGAATCGGATGTCCAACGCTTTACGGATTGGACACATATCCTGTTCGACCAGGCCTTGCTCAACGAAGGCGGCCAGCTTGATGACCCGTCGGCTTTTGTGCAGCGGTTGAATGAATTACTGGTAACGCTGACCAAATAATCCGCTTCACAGGCACCAGGAGCAGTAGCCATAAACAAGCTTGACACACAAACCCAGGAAGACGTGCGTCTGGATAAGTGGCTATGGGCTGCGCGTTTTTTTAAAACCCGTGCATTGGCAACAAAAGCGGTGGAAGGCGGCAAAGTGCATGTTAATGGCGCACGGGCAAAGCCCGCCAAGCCGGTTCATGTGGGCGATGAAGTGCGCATCCACCGCGAACAATATGAATATGTGATCAGCGTGCGTGGCACCGCCAGTCAGCGCCGTCCCGCCCCGGAGGCGGCGCTGCTGTATGAAGAGTCGGAGCAAAGCAAGCAGGTGCGCGCTGAACTTGCACAGCAGTTACGGATGGAGGCGGCAGGCGGTACGCACGAACAGGGGCGCCCCAGCAAAAGGGATCGGCGTCATATTATTCAGTTCAAGCAAAAGAATAGGTAGCGCTCTTAACTGTCTGATATTCATATAATGTTAAAGATCTTATTTCAGGTGGAGTGATGTTCGTTTAACGAAGGGCGGGAATGGACATGCTATATTATCCATTAGCCCCAAAACCGTTCGCCCTGAGTCTGTCGAAGGGCCGTTCATGGTTCGACAAGCTCACCACGAACGGCGGTGTGCGCTCTATTTCGCCTGATGGACAATCTGGGTTAAATTCACATCCTTTTTTTATTGAAGAATAGTTTATGGAACTCACCTCTTTCCTCTCCGAAATGGTACGTAGGAGTGCATCTGACCTATTTATCACGGCAGGTGTTGCTCCCAGCTTCAAGATCAACGGCAAGGTCGTGCCCGTCGCTCAGGGCCGATTCACCCAGGACGAGGCGCGTGATGCAGTCCACGGCATCATGAATCCCAAACAGCGCCAGGAATTTGAGGCGACTCAGGAATGCAATTTTGCCATCCATCGGCAGGATATCGGGCGCTTCCGCGTCAATGTTTTCCAGCAGCAAGGCCATGTGGGCATGGTGGTGCGTAGAATCGAGACCAGGATTCCCACTTTTGAACAACTGAGTTTGCCGCCACTACTAAAGGATCTGGCATTAAGCAAGCGTGGCCTGATTATCGTCTCAGGGGCGACAGGGTCGGGAAAGTCGACATCCCTGGCGGCGATGATAGGCTACCGCAACAAATGTACCAACGGGCATATCGTTACCATCGAAGATCCGATTGAGTTCATTCATGCCCATGCCGGTTGTATCGTAACGCAGCGTGAGGTGGGCATTGACACACAGTCTTTCGAGGCGGCATTAAAAAATACCTTGCGTCAGGCCCCTGATGTTATAACGATAGGCGAGATTCGTAGTCGCGAGGTGATGGAGCATGCTATTGCATTTGCCGAAACAGGCCATCTTTGCCTGGCAACGCTCCATGCAAATAACGCCAACCAGGTGCTTGATCGCATAATCAATTTCTTTCCCAGGGATCGCCGTGACCAACTACTCATGGACCTGTCGTTGAATCTCAAGGCAGTGTTGGCGCAACGCCTGGTTCCCACGCCGGATGGACATGGCCGCCGTGTGGCAGTTGAGGTGCTTATCAACACGCCCTTGGTAGCTGATCTGATTCTTCGCGGGGAAAATCATTTATTGAAAGATTTAATGAGAAAGTCTGGTCAGCATGGCATGAGAACCTTCGATCAAGCCTTGTATGAACTGTATATCCAAGGGAAAATTACTTATGAGGACGCCATCAGCCACGCCGATTCCGCGAATGAAGTGCGATTGATGATCAAGCTTAGTGTCGGAGAGGCTCCCGCCGCAAGAAACTTCACTCTCGAAAGCACCGAGGATGAGGAGGCATGAAGTGTCACGCTTTCTTGGGTGAGAAAAACTACTGTTCGTGAAGTGACGCCTGATAGGCTACTTGATGATCGAGCGCCAATCTTGTGGCAGCCTCCACCATTAATCTCGGCCCGCTTGCAAATATCTCAGCCTCATCACGCTGGCCGGCAGTCAGCGATTCCAGCCAGATGCATGCCAGATCGACAACATTGCCATCAAAACAGCCTGGCAGCCCTTGGGTATTGGCAAGACGACTGGGGATGGCCCAGTCCTCCATGAGCGGCATGGCCGCGATGACGCCCGGAGGTATGCCGTGGACGATGAAACGGGAGGGGTGCGGGGCGAATGGAAGCGGGCCATCGAAACCCATCAAGAACAATGGCTGGATCGCCCTCTCATACCGCAAGGCGTCGGCCAGGAATATCAGGGATGGTATACCCACTCCTTCGCCTATGAGCAATGCCTGTGGCTTATCTTTGCAGGTAATGAAGGCATTGCCGAGTGGGGCTGTCAGCTTGATGTGATTTGCAGGCTTTTGTTGCGATAGCAGGAGGGTATCCGAGTCGACGGCCCGGTAGAGAAAATCCACCCAGCCTGCATTAGGATCCGTGCGCATAATCGATAACGAGCAGTGCGTTGTATCATAATACAGGCTGGCGAAATGGCCTGGGCGGGCGAGCGCGGCACATGCCGGTGCGTGCAGGCGGAGCATGTGGTAATGGTTGGCGAGTTTTTGATGCGAGAGTACCGCAGCGGTTTCATACTGATTGTTTGGCATGGTAGATTGGCGGACTCCGTGTGAACTTTACGATTTATTATATGTCTTATCGAAAGATAGGATGATTACCATCAGAAAATCGACTTTTGACTTTTGAGCTAATAGAATTACAATAACACTATGTTGTCTTTTCTAAAGCTCATTTCCAAGCGCACTATCATGGTGTTCGTATACCTGACTATGGTCTTTTCGATCTACCAGGGTGCGGGGAATGATATTCAAATTTCCTCCGGTGCTATTTTACAGCAGGAATATAACCCCCACACAGATCCCTCGATGGCTCCACATGCGGATGTTTCGGAACTTTCTGAAATGGACCCGGCGTTACCATCTTATCCCCAGGGAATAAAAAGCTCTTCAGTTACTGGTTGGCTTACTTACCATGTCGATTTCGACAGTCTGACCCTCCTTAAACCCAGCAAGCCTCCCACCGCCTCTTAAAGGTTTCCAAACTTTACGTGACAGTTACGTAAAGCTGCTATACCTTTTGTTATTTATATGTGCCCGTTATTGTCGTTAAGGGGCGGTCTCCCTACGTTTTTTGGCCTAGAAAATATGCTTATTTTTTTTAAAAAGTCAGGGTTATTATGAATGCTTCTGTTGCTGCCTCAATTTCATATCAAGCGCTGCTTTGCCTGCGCACATGGATTGGCGCCACCCTTATTCTGGCTGCGTTAGCTGCAAGCGCAAATCTTTCGGCGGCGGAACCTCCCTCGCTCACGCTCCAGACAATCATGCAGCTTGCCGAGCAGAATAATCCCGGATTGCAGGCATCGCGCGATCAGTTGGACATAGCGCGTGGCGTGCGGCGTACGGCGCAGGCATATCCAAACCCTGATGTTGAAATTGGCATGGGTCCATCCCGCACCCGCCAGTCGCAGGGGCAATCCGGGCAAAACAAGATCATCGGATTGTCTCAGCCTATTGAATATCCCAGCGTGCGCGAAACCCGGATTCGCGGCGCCGAGGCAGGTATCACCGCGACTGAGGCCGGATTTCAATCTGCGCGAATCAATTTTCTGGCGCAGATCAAAAACTCTTTCTATGACATCCTGCGCCGCCAGGACGAACTGCAAGTTGCCCAGGAAAACTTCAATCTGCTGGGACAAGTACGAGACCGCGTCAAGCTGCGCGTGAATATCGGCGAATCGCCGCGTTATGAATTAGTCAAGGCCGAGGCGGAGTTGCTGGGGGCCGCCAAGAACCTTGAAAGCGCGGCGTTGCGGGTCGATCAGGCCAAGGATTCCCTGCGCAACCTGATTGGTCCGGTGCTGCCGGAGGATTTCGAAGTGACGGGTAGTTTGCAGGCAGGTCAGCCAGTGCCATCGTTGGACACGCTTCGTCAGGAGTTGATGGTGCGCAGTCCTGATGTTGCCCAAAGCCGGGCGCGCGAGGAGCAGGCCAGGGCGCGCCTGGAATTGGAGCGGCGTTTGCGTATGCCTCAAATCACCGTAAAGGGGATTGTCGAGGACGACCCTGATCTGCGCAACTGGCGCATCGGTGTGTCTCTGCCGTTGCCGTTGTGGAATCGGCGCGAAGGCCAAATCGCCGAGGCGGCTGCATCATTGAGGCAGACTCAATCGCTGCTGGGGCAGCAGCGCCTGACCTTGCTGCGCGAGATGGAGGCGACCTATTCCAATTATCTTATCGCCAATCAGCAGGTGGCTGCCTTTGAGGGCGGATTGTTGAAAGAGGCTGAATCTGCGGTCAAGGTGGCTGAGGCGGCGTATCGCTTTGGCGAACGGGGAATTCTTGACTATCTCGACGCGCTGCGGGTGTTCCGCGCCGTCCGCCAGGATTTTCTTGCCGCGCGCTATGAACTACAGACCGCCCTTATTCAAATTGAACGCTTACGCGCCACTGATCTTGCCGGAGAATAATAATGACTATTGCATCTGCCCTGAAGGGCACCAGAAAAATCGTACATTTTACCGCCATTTCCCTCGCCATATTTGGGCTTGCGGCATGTGACTCAGCCAAAGAGACTGCCACCACCCAGCCAGCATCAAGCGCGGTGCAGGACCCTAACCTCGTGACAGTGAAAGCCGATCTCCTGAAGCGCCTCAAGATTTTCACCATCGGCAAGGACGAGGTGCGCGACACCTTGCGTGTGCCGGGCCGTGTCGAAGTAGATGAACAGCGGGTGGCCCGCATCGGTGCGACGGTCACCGGGCGCATTGCCCAGGTACATGGCATCCTGGGACAAGACGTAACCCGTGGCGAGGTGTTGGCCAAGGTGAACAGCACTGAGCTGGCGGAGGCTCAACTCACTTATCTGAAGGCATTGGCCCAGGTTGAACTTCAAAGCAGGGCCGTGGAACGTGCCAAACTGTTGTTGAGCGCGGATGTGATTGGTTCGGCGGAGCTGCAAAAACGCGAGAACGATCTCTTTTCCGCGCAGGTGGAACGACTTGCCGCCCAGGATCAGTTGCAATTGCTGGGCATGTCGGAAAGCGCCGTCAAAGCACTCGCCAAACGCCGCGACATCAACTCAATGATGCCTGTCACCGCCACACTGAGTGGTACGGTCATCGAACGCAAGGTTACGCAGGGGCAGGTGGTGCAACCTGCCGATGCGCTGTTCACTGTGGCAGATCTCTCGCATGTCTGGGTCGTCGCCGAAGTGCCCGAGCAGCAGGCGGATCTGGTGAGGGAGGGCAAGGAAGTCGAGGTGGAAATCCCGGCGCTGCAGGATCGGCGCATCACAGGTCGCCTGATCTTCGTGGGCGACACGGTCAACCCCGAGACCCGTACCGTAATGGTACGCACGGATGTATCCAATCCTGGCCGCGACATCAAACCCGCCATGTTGGCCAGCATGCTGATTCAGGGGCGTCCCACGGCGCGGCTCGTGGTGCCTGCGGCGGCTGTGGTGCGTGAGGATAACAAGGATTATGTTTTTGTGCAGACCGGGACGATGCAGTTCCGTTTGATCCCCGTCACCCTTGGGGTGGAGAGCGGCGGGGTGCGACTCGTCAAATCGGGATTGAATGAGAAAGATGCCGTAGTGACCGACGGTGCATTTCATCTCAACAACGAACGCAAACGTAAAGAACTGGAGTAATTCATGATCGAAGCCCTGGTTCGCGGCGCGCTCAAGCAGCGCGTCATTATGGTGGTGATTGCGCTGGCCCTGTTCGCGTTTGGTGTCATGTCGGTGCAAAAACTCTCGGTGGATGCCTTCCCTGATGTGACCAATATCCAGGTTCAGATAGCCAGCGAGGCGCCTGGCCGCTCTCCTGAAGAGGTGGAGCGTTTCGTCACTGTGCCCATTGAAATCTCCATGACCGGCCTGCCCGGATTGACAGAGATGCGTTCTTTGAACCGGAACGGCCTGTCCCTCATCACGCTGGTGTTTACCGATGCGACGGACGTGTATTTTGCCCGGCAACTGGTGATGGAGCGTCTGATCGAGGTGGGCAGCCGTATGCCGGAAGGAGTGACGCCGGTGCTCGGCCCGGTCTCGACGGGCCTCGGCGAGGTGTATCAATACACGTTGGAAAGGCCCGATGACGGCAAGCGCGCCCTTACCGTCGAGGAGTTGACGGAGCGTCGCACCATTCAGGACTGGGTGGTGCGGCCAATGCTGCGTGGCGTCTCCGGCATCGCGGAGATCAATTCCCAGGGGGGATACGTCAAGCAGTATCAGGCGCTGGCCAATCCTGATCGTTTACGCCACTACGGGGTGAGCCTGCAAGAACTTTACACCGCGCTGGCACGCAATAATGCCAACAGCGGTGGCGGTGTGTTGCCGCATTATGGCAAGCAATACCTGATTCGTGGCGTGGGCCTGATACGCAGCCTTGACGATATCGGCAATATCGTTCTCAAGGAGGTGGAAGGCACGCCGGTATATATCCGCGACGTAGCGCAGGTCACGTTTGGCCACGAAGTGCGCCAGGGTGCGATCATCAAGAATGGCGATACCGAATCTGTCGCAGGCATTGTCATGATGCTGCGTGGCGGCAATGCCCGCGAGGTGGTGGGCCGCATCAAACTGAAAGTGGCAGAGATCAATCAGAAAAATATCCTGCCCGGTGGCTTGCAGATCGTACCTTTTTATGACCGCACCGAGCTGGTTGATTCGGCGCTGACGGGCGTCGTCAAGGTGCTCGCCGAGGGGATTATCCTGGTCGTCATTGTGCTGTTCATCTTCCTGGGGGATGTCCGCTCCAGTTTGATCGTGGTAGCGACGCTGGTGCTTACGCCACTTATAACATTCATGACCATGAACCACTACGGCATATCCGCCAATCTCATGTCGCTCGGGGGGCTGGCCATCGCTATTGGACTCATGGTGGATGGTTCCGTGGTGGTGGTGGAGAACGCTTTCCGCCATTTGGGAGAACGCAAGGATAGCGGCGAAAGCAAATTCCACATCATTCTGGATGCGGCGTCAGAGGTGGGCAAGCCAGTACTGTTCGGCATAGGCATCATCATTCTTGTGTTTCTGCCGTTGCTGTCACTACAGGGCATGGAGGGCAAAATGTTCGCGCCGCTGGCCCTCACAATCGCCATCGCCCTGACTGTTTCCCTCATTCTCTCCTTCATGCTTACTCCGGTGCTGTGCTCGTACTGGCTCAAAGGCGGAGCGGAGCATGACACATGGCTGGTGGCGGTTATCAAGAAACCTTATCTCAAGCTATTGGGATGGGCCGTTGTCAATCAGAAGAAAGTCACTTTTGCCGCACTTGCTTTGTTCGTTGGAAGCCTGAGCCTCTTTCCGTTCCTTGGTACATCGTTCATCCCGATCATGCAGGAAGGTTCGATTACCCCGCAAATTATCCGCGTGCCGAATATTTCATTGGAAGAATCGATCCGTATGGAAATGGAAGCGATGAAAGCGGTCTCTGAAGTATCCGGCGTGAAGATGGTGGTATCCAAGCTGGGACGGGGCGAGAGCCCGGCTGACCCTGGCATGCCTAACGAGTCGGATCCCGTTGTCAGTCTCCAGCCGCGTGATGAATGGCCGGAGGGCTGGAAGCAAGAAGATATTGCCATGGCAATCCGCGAAAAGCTCAAAGGGTTGCCCGGAATCGAATTGGTGATGAGCCAACCGATTGCCGCACGTGTCGACGAAATGGTCTCCGGAGTGCGCTCACAGGTGGCGATCAAACTGTTCGGCGACGATCTCACGGCACTCAAGCACACCGGCGACGAAATTGCGCGTGTGCTGTCAAGCATCCAGGGCGCATCGGATATGCGCGTGGAAAAAGTGAGCGGCCAGGAATATCTCACCGTCAAGATTGACCGTGCGGCCATCGCCCGTTATGGCATCAATGTCGAAGATGTCAACGACCTCATCGAGACTGCTATCAAGGGCCGGGTCAGCACCGAGGTCTTCGAGGGCGAACGCCGCTTCGCCGCAGTGGTGCGTTTCCCGGAAGCCTACCGTGAAAACCCGGAGGCTATCGGCCAGATACTGCTCAGATCACCCAAAGGGGCGGTCGTTCCTTTGAGCGATGTGGCGGAAATCGAATTGCTCGATGGTCCCGCCCAGGTCAGCCGTGACGGCGCCAAACGCCGCATCGTGATCGGTGCCAACGTGCAGGGCCGCGACCTGGGTGGTTTTGTCGCGGAGGCTCAGGCGAAGATCGCGCAACAGGTCAAGCTCCCTGAAGGATATTACCTCGTATGGGGCGGACAGTTCGAGAACATGGAACGTGCCATGGCGCGCCTGATGGTGATCGTGCCCATTACCATCGCGGCGATTTTCTTTCTGCTTTTCGTGCTGTTTAACTCGGCGCGCTACGCCGCTCTCATCATTCTGGTGTTGCCGCTGGCCTCGATAGGCGGTATCGTCGGCCTCTTCGTCAGCGGTGAATATCTCTCCGTGCCTGCTGCAGTCGGCTTCATCAACCTGTGGGGCATAGCGGTTCTGAACGGTGTGGTGCTGGTGTCGTATATCCGCGGCCTGCGCGAGGAAGGGCTGGATCAGGCCACCGCCATCATTCAGGGATGCACGCAGCGTTTGCGCCCGGTGTTGATGACCGCTTCCGTCGCCATGCTCGCGCTGATCCCCATGTTATTCGCATCCGGCCCAGGCTCCGAAGTGCAACGCCCCTTGGCGGTTGTAGTGATTGGCGGGCTGATTAGCTCCACCCTCTTGACACTGGTACTGCTGCCCACGCTGTACCGGTGGTTTGAGGAAAAGAAAATTGAAGCATAATTGAGTATTCCGCAATGAAAGAAATCAAAGCTATCGTCCAGCCTTTTAAACTGCCAAAAATTCGCAGTGCTTTACGTAATGTGAAGGATTTTCCGGGGATGAGCGTCAGCAAAGTGGAAGGTTGCGGCCCGGTTGTGGCTGATGCCCTTGGCCACAATATCAAGGCGGACCTTACCGATTTCACTCCCAAGGTGCGCATTGAGATAGCCGCACCTGACGATCTGGTGGATGAGATTGTGCGAACCATCGCAGAGGCTGCATACACTGGGCAGGTGGGGGATGGCCTGGTTTGGGTGACACCCGTGGAGCACATGATTCGTATTCGGGAGAAGGTTGTTTGACTGTTTAACGGCAACCGTATCGGGGTTTTTCCGGTGCGGGTGGGATACGGGCCATATAATGGAGGTGGTTTTTCATGTTCAAGATTATCAAAATATCCGTCATTTCAACCATCCTGACATGCGGGACAACCGTTGCTGCTGAGCCGCGTGACAGGGCGCCCAATTTTTCCCTTGAGGTGGAAGCGGGCGCGGCATGGCAATCCCGGAATGATGTACAGATCCCCAACAGTGCCAGTGGAACACGCTTTGCTCTGGATAGCCTGACTGGCAGCGGCCCCTATCCTGCGGCTCGTCTGATGCTGAGCTATACATTCAAGCCGAAGCATGAATTGCGTTTTCTTTATGCGCCATTTTCTATCGATGAAACCGGTGTCCTCGATAAAAACGTCGAGTTTGCGGGAGGTGCCTTCTCGCAGGGTTTGCAGACTCAGGGAAGTTATCGCTTTGATTCTTACCGACTGACGTATCGTTATCTCTTTCACGATGGACCTCATTGGCGCTGGAAGGCCGGCATTACCGCCAAGATCCGTGACGCCAAGATTGAACTACAACAAGGTGGCACTTCAGCATACGACAGCAATGTCGGATTTGTACCCCTTGTGAATTTGTACGGGGAGCGAAGCC
The DNA here is from genome assembly GCA_040183005.1 of Gammaproteobacteria bacterium. Classification (NCBI taxonomy): domain Bacteria; kingdom Pseudomonadati; phylum Pseudomonadota; class Gammaproteobacteria; species Gammaproteobacteria bacterium. Next base: position 772,395 of record JAMPIW010000007.1, on the reverse strand, counting down.
TCGGCGAACATTGGCGCTTCATTTTTGACTTCGACGGGCTGATCGGGCCACAAGGCCGGGCCTTTGATGTGGCGGCAAAGCTAGGTTATGATCTGACGCCAAATTGGACTGCGACAGCAGGATATCGCGTTCTTGAAGGCGGTGCCGACAACAAGAGTGTGTACACCTTTGCCTGGATTAACTACGCCGTCCTGTCTATGATCTATAAATTCTGAGCTAATGGATGGCCTCGTAGCGGCGGGAAAGTTTTCACAGCATCAAGGCATACACAATGCCGATGGTACCGCACGCGCCGATCACCGGGATAACCCCGGCTTTATAGCGGAACAAAGCGATAAAGGCCGTTACACCAATCAACACGGAGACCCACTCAAAGTCTCCGGAAAAGCCCTTCGGCCACAGCACGTGATAGGCGAAAAACACCGCCAGATTGAGTATTACCCCCACCACCGCGGCGGTGATGCCGGTGAGCGGCGCGGTGAAGTGCACGTTGTGCCGCGTCGTCTCGATCGCTGGGGCGCCAACCAGAATGAACAGGAAGGAGGGCAGGAAGGTAAAGAAGGTAACCACCACGGCGGCGGCAATGCCCGCCAGCGCCAAGTGACCGGGGCCAAATAATTGCAGTGCCCAGCCGCCAACGAAGCCAACAAACGCCACGATCATGATCAATGGGCCGGGCGTGGTCTCACCCAGCGCCAAACCGTCGATCATCTGCGTGGCCGTCAGCCACTGGTAGTGCTCCACCGCCCCCTGGTAGACATAAGGCAGCACCGCATAGGCTCCGCCAAATGTCAGCAACGCGGCTTTGGTGAAGAACCAGCCCATTTGCGTAAGGGTCCCCTGCCAACCGTAATTGAGTAGCAATAGGGCCATAACGCCCGCCCATAACCCAAGACAAACGAGCAGGTAACGTAGCGCGCGCGGCCAGTGGAAGTGAGTGTGTATGGGGCGTGGCGTGTCGTCATCAATTAGAGCAGGGCCGTAATCTTTATTGGATGCCTTGTGGCCGCTACCTGTGGCGAATTTTTCCGGCGCCATGTGGCCGCCCAGATAACCCGCCAGCGCTGCGCCTGCAACGATATAGGGGAAGGGGATGCTGAATGCAAGCATCGCGATGAATGCCGTGCCGGAGATAGCCCACAATACCCCATTTTTCAGCGCGCGCGAGCCGATGCGCCAGGCGGCGAACACCACAATTGCCGTCACAGCGGGTTTGATGCCATACAGCAGACCCGCCACCAGTGGCGTATCGCCAAACGCCAGGTATGCCCAGCTCAAGGCAACAAGGATAAACAGGGAGGGCAGTACAAAGAGCATACCCGCCATGATCCCGCCCCAGGTGCCATGCATCAGCCAGCCGATATAGGTCGCCAACTGCTGTGCTTCGGGGCCGGGCAGCACCATGGTATAGTTCAGCGCGTGCAAAAAACGCCCCTCTGAAATCCATCGGCGGCGCTCCACCAGCTCCTGGTGCATCAGACTGATTTGCCCGGCAGGCCCGCCGAAACTGATAAACCCAAGCTTTAACCAGTATAAAAAGGCTGCGCCGAAGGATATGGGGTTGGGGGAAGTCGGGCTGGCTGTGGAGTTATCGTCGGGCTGCATAGTATCAATTATAAATTTTGTGACGCAGCGCACAGAACTTTATCTGCCGTTGCGGATAATAGACTCCAGGGTAACAAATGGCGGTCACCCCCCCCCACCCACCCAACCGTCATTTGGAGTCCAACTTTAGCCCGGGCTGCTCAATGCGCCTGGGCATTTTTTTGCCTAAACAGTATCTCGCCCGCCGTTTTATGGTAAGCGTCCAGCCGCTCCACCTGTACAGTTCAGCCTGATGCCTGTACAGACCGCAACGGCAACAACTCATCAATGCGGCTGTTAGGCCAGGTCGGCAGTTTCTCCAGCGTATCCTTCAGCCAGGCAGCCGGCTCGATGCCGTTGAGTTTCGCCGTTGCGAACAGGCTCTGGATGGCGGCGGCGCGGCGGCCCGCGCGTTCACTGCCGGTGAACAGCCAATTCTTTTTACCAAGCGCAATAGGACGGATAGCATTTTCCACCGGGTTGTTATCGATGGGGTAACGGCCATCCCCGAGGTAGCGCTTGATTGCATCCCAGCGTTTGAGGCTGTAATCGATGGCCTTGGCGGTGCCGCTACCCGTGGCGGTGGTGAGCCGTGTGCGCTGGAGCCAGGCATGGAATTCGTCCAGCTTCGGCTTGGCGTGTTGCTGGCGTAATGCCTGGCGATCCTCGATGCCCAGGGTCCTGCCCTGATCTTCGATGGCATAGAGCCCGGCAATGCGCTTCAATGCCTCGGCCGCGATCGGACTCTGATGGGCGGCATGCAGATCGTAGAATTTCCGCCGCGCATGGGCCAGGCACGCCAGTTCCACCACGGCGTGGGCGAACAGGCCTTTGTAGCCGGCATAATCATCGACCATAAGGGCACCCTTCCAGCCTTGCAGGAAGTTCCTGGCATGTTTGCCGCGCCGGTCGGTCTGGTAGTCGAAGAGGACGAGGGGGTCTCCCTGTTCGAGATCGCAACTTCGGTAGGCCCAGAGGAAGGCGCGTAGCGTTTTTCCCCGTCCGGGGTCGAGTTGCTGCACTGGGGTCTCGTCGGCGTGCAAGACGGTGCGCTGGCGGAGTCTCTCGGCCAGCCGGTCGGCCAGCGGCTGGAGTGCCACGCCAATGCGACCTACCCATTCGGCCAAGGTGGAGCGTGACAGGGTAACCCCACTGCGGGCCGCGATCTGCTCCAGCCGGTAGAGAGGCAGGTGATCCATGAATTTGCTGACCATCACCCAGGTGAGCAGGCCCGGCGCCGCCATGCCGCCGTCGATGACCGCCGGCGGAATCGGCGCCGCACTGACGGTCTCACAAGCACGGCAAGCATACTGCGGACGAATGTGGCGATGCACGAAGAAGCGGGCGGGCTCGACATCCAGTTGCTCGCTGATGTCTTCGCCGATCTTGACCAGATCCTTGCCGCACTGGCCGCAGGTGCACGATTCCGGCTCATGCCGGTGCTCGATGCGCGGGAGATGATCCGGCAACGGCTGGCGACCGGCGCGTTCGCGCTTGGGTTGCCGGGTAGATGCCAGCTGTTCCACTTCGGCTTCCAGCGCGCTGGTGTCGGTATTCCAGCTTTCCTCGAACAGCTCGCGCTGCTCCAAGGAGAACTGTTCACTCTTGTTGGCAAAGCGAATGCGCTTGTAGTAGGCGAGCTCGAAGGTCAGGGCTTGGATTTTGAGCGCATCTTTTTGGGTTCTTTCGAGCAGCTTGCCTATCCATTCCGCCAAGGCGGGATCGGGCTTGAATTGGGCGAGTTCGGCGGCTAAATCCATGCCTGTATTTTACCACTGGCATGCTCCGCAAGCCAGTAACGGCAAGGGTTTTAGGCTGTTTATTCACTAAAATAACGCGCTCACACTTGCCACTGTGACGGCGGTGGCGCCGAGAGTCTTTGCCAGTCGACACCGGCGGTCAGCCAGTCCCATTGCGCTGGCGTGAGGGCGAAGGTGGTGGCGTCCGATGTCGGCCAGGTGAAGTGGCCACGATGCAGGCGACGCTGACAGAGCCAGACGCCAGTACCGTCCCAGATCAGGAGCTTGAGGCGGTTCTGGCGTCGGTTGCGGAAGGCGTAGGCCGTGCCGTCGCAAGGGGAGCGGCCGAGCGTGTTCTGGATGCGCTGGGAGAGGCCATCGATGCCGGCACGCATGTCGATCGGTTCGACCACCAGCCAGACTTGTGCGGGCGTGGGGATCATGGCAGTTGCCGCAACAGGTCGGCCAGCCATGGAGCCCCGTCCGCCGGCAGCTCGATTCTCCAGCCGCCCGGACTGTGGAGCCGTACGACGTTCCCCGTTACCGGTGCACCCACGCTGACCGGCACCAAGGTGAGGGATGACTTTGCCGATGCAACGGCTTCCCTCTCCTTGCGCCGCCAGCGATAAAACGCCTTCTCACCCAACCCTTGGTTCGCACAGTATTCCCTCTGCGTCAGATCACTTCGACGCCAGGCTTCAAGATGCTCTCGCCAGAATTCCTGCCCATGCCTCTTCGCCATCTGGAGTCCCTCCGAAAAAGCAGCAAGAGTGCACGGGCTTCGCGGAAAACTACAGGTGGGACGGCTGGCCGCTTACGTTTTATGTTCCGTTATGGTAACTACTCACTCCCTTCACACGAAAAATAACTTAAAAATCTCTTGACAGGTTTTTTCTATCGAAAAAACTACTTTCTTATCTCGGCGTAAAATCTATGCTCTATTGCCGCTGGCAGGGGCTTTGATCTCTTCAATGAGCCACCTTGCCATTTTAAGTCGAAAAAACCATTTCAGCCTGATGTGACCGTCATCAGAGTGTCGAAAAAAGCCATGTTATCCTTTGGCTATTCCAAACGTATAGTCACTCTCTTCATGGCAAGCCTGGACAAAATCTCCGTCAGAAACGAAGTCATCCGGTTGAAAGCGGATTTTGAGCAGCTCAGTTGCGACGGTAAAGTGCCTCGCGAAACTCAGGTGCTTATGAATAGCATGTTCATGATGATGGAGCTGATGCTCTCCATTTTTCTGGAAAGAATAACCAAGAAAGACAGCCGCAACTCCAGCAAGCCCTCCTCCCAAACGGAAAAGGACGACTCCTCGTTGAGTCATCCGGGGAGCCAGGGTAAGGGGAAAAACGAAAACGGCGCCCTGCTGAAAAACACGCGCGTCAAAGAGAGTGTGACTCTTTCTAGAGTCCGCCTCTGCGATGTATGTGGCGAAGATCTGGATAATACGCCCTGTAGTCACCATGAAAGACGGACGAAGATCGATATTGTTTTTGAGAAAGTCGTTGAGCATGTGGATGCCGAGGTCAAGCAGTGCCCGGTCTGCGATGCGACGGTCAAAGGGAAGTTCCCGGCGGATATGCACGGCCCGTTGCAATACGGCGATGGCTTAAAGGCCTTTGTCATCAATTTACTGGTGTCTCAGATGGTCGCGATCAATCGCGCGCAAACGCTGCTGACCTCCATGATCGGTGTTGTGATCTCTGAAGCCACTCTTCTGGCTTTTGTGCTGCGGCTTCATCGTGCCTTGGAGCGGTGGGAGCAGCACGCCACCGCACAGCTGCTGAAAGCACCCTCTATGCATGTGGATGAGACCTCCTTGCGGGTGGATAAGCAAAACCACTGGATACACGTGTACTCCGCAGGGGAGATCACCCTCAAGTTTTTACATCGAAAACGGGGCACGGCAGCGATCACGTCGATCGATATTATTCCGCGCTACGATGGCGTCATCATTCATGACTGCTGGTCATCCTACTTGTCCTATGATCACTGCTCTCACGGCCTGTGCGGCTCGCATCTGCTGCGCGAATTGACGTTCATTGTTGACGCCAATGACTACGCCTGGGCGCGCCACATGAAACGCCTTTTACAGGAGAGCTGCGCCACCGTCTCCAGAAGCACGGAAAAGAGATTGACCGATGAAGCACTGGCGCGGTTGCAAAAGCGCTACCGCACGATTCTCACCCGTGGCGAAAAAGAGCTTCCACCTATTCCCCAAAAGCCCAGCGGGAAACGCGGCAAACTCGCCAAGTCAGATGCGCACAATCTGCTGGAGCGATTGCAAAAACATGAGGCATCCGTCCTGCTGTTCGCCAAAAACCCGCATGTCTCCTTCACCAATAATCGGGCCGAGCGTGATTTGAGAATGTCCAAGGTGAAGCAAAAGGTCTCAGGCTGTTTCCGCTCAGAGATTTATGCTCAGGCTTATTGCCGAATATCAAGCTATCTGCAAACCATGGCCAACAAGGGGCATAATCCTCTTCTTGCGATTCAAATGGCTCTCGCGGGTGAGGTCAACTTAATCGGGGGTGAGTAGTTACCCGTTATGTTAAGAAGCCGACCGCTACACTGCTTTTATCGCCCCCGCATAAACATCTTGTCGAGCTCCGCCATGCTGAGTTGTATCCATGTAGGGCGCCCATGATTGCACTGGCCACTACGTTCAGTGTGTTCCATGTCTCGCAATAGCATGTTCATTTCCGGGAGGGTAAGTTTGCGGTTGGCGCGCACCGAGCCATGGCAGGCGAGGGTAGAGAGTACGGTGTTCAGCTGTTCGCGGATTCGTGTGCTGTCACCGAAGGCATGAAGATCAGCCAGCACATCCTGGACCAAAGTTTCTACATTTGCACTGTGCAGCAATTCAGGTATCTGACGCACAACCAGTGTTGTGGCGCCCAGCCGATTAACCTCAAAGCCAAGATTGGTGAAGGTAGTGCTGCATTCTTCCGCTAACCGCGCGTCGCGTTCATTGACCGTTATCGTGATAGGCACAAGCAGAGGTTGAGAGCGGATCCCGTCGCTATCCAGCGCGGTTTTCATGCGCTCATAGGTGATGCGTTCGTGCGCGGCGTGCATGTCTACCAGCACCAGGCCATGGGCATTTTCGGCGAGAATATAGACACCGTGCAGTTGCGCGATGGCGTAGCCCAGCGGTGGGGTCTCGTGCCGGGCTTCATCCGCTACGGCTGGCGTTGCAGCGGAAGATGGGTGCAGCGCGGCATACGCAGAGATTTGTTCGCGCACTTGCAGTGGTGATTGTGATGACGACAAGGGCAGGGGAGGTTGACGCGCATAGTGAGGAGCAGGTGCTGGCGTATAGGATGGACCACGTGGCGCATCCAGCACGGCATTGTCAGGCGCGGGCATCTCGGCTGTGGAGAGCTGCGGTGTGTGATCGCCAGGCGTCGTATGACCAGGCCGGGTGGTTGCGAGCACGTCGCGCAGTGTGCGGAACAGAAAGTCGTGGATCAGGCGGCTTTCCCGGAAACGCACCTCGTGCTTGGTGGGGTGAACATTCACGTCCACCTCTGAGGGTGGCATTTCCAGATACAGCACAAACACCGGATGGCGTCCGTGGAACAGCACATCCTGGTAGGCCTGGCGGATGGCGTGACTCACCAGCTTGTCGCGGATGATGCGCCCGTTGACATAAAAATATTGCAAATCGCTCTGGCCACGCGAGAAGGTTGGCAATGTTATCCACCCCCATAGCCGCAAGCCGGAGGCCTCGAAGTCGATACGCAGTGCATTTTCGAGAAAGGGCGTGCCAATGATATCCGCAATGCGCCTCTCCTTGTCCCGTTCATCAAGGCCAGCGCGCAAGGTTTGAGCGGCGCGCTGGTTATGACGCAAGGTAACATCCACATCAAAACGGCTGAGCGCAATGCGCTGAACAACTTCCTCAAGGTGAGAGAATTCAGTTTTTTCACTGCGCAGGAATTTACGCCGTGCCGGGGTGTTGAAAAATAGGTCGCGCACTTCCACTGTGGTGCCAACCGGGTGAGCAGCGGGCGATGGCTGCGCATCCAGCTCGCGACCATCGCCCTGGATACGCCACCCACTGTTGTCGCTTTGAGTACGCGATGTCAGGGTCAGGCGTGATACGGAATAGATGCTCGGCAATGCCTCACCGCGAAAACCCAGGCTGGATATATTCGTCAGGTCATCAAAGGTTTTGATTTTGCTTGTGGCATGGCGGCTCAGTGCCAGAACGAGATCATCCTTGTGGATGCCACAGCCGTTGTCACGCACCCGTATTAAGCCCGAGCCACCCTGTTCGACATCAATCTCGATCTGGGTTGCCCCTGCATCCATACTGTTTTCGAGCAGCTCTTTGACCAGCGAAGAAGGTCTTTCAATAACCTCGCCTGCGGCGATTTGGTTAGCGAGTTGGGTAGGGAGACGGTGGATGCGCATCGGTTACGTCAGGAATGAATCAGGCGGGTACATGTGCGAAAAGTATAACCTACCAAAGCCTTGGGCGCTCATTTTGAATGAGGGTCTTTGGCGAGGTTTTACTGGTCGATTATCCATCCCCAGGAATACGCAGCACTGCGCCCGCCTTGACCTGTTCATCCGGCAGTTTGTTGGTGAGTCGCAGTTTCTCTACGCTCACGCCATACTGCCCGGCGACAGAAGCGAGTGTTTCACCCTCGGAAATGATATGTCTCCGCGCGGCGAGTGCGGCGAATTTTGTGCCGGGTGGCGGTGAGCGGGTGAAGTAGGTGCGTATGCCGCTCAGGATGGCGCGTGCAAGGTTCTGCTGATGTTCTTCATCCTGCAATTTTCTTTCTTCGGCCGGGTTTGAGATAAAGGCTGTTTCGACCAGCAGGGAAGGCATGTCTGGCGATTTAAGCACCATGAAGCCTGCGCGCTCGACGTGTGGCTTATGCAGGTCGCCGATTTCCTTCAGACCTTCCAGGACTTTGCTGGCAACGTCATGACTGGCTTCGACGGAGGCTGTTTGCGATAAATCCAGCAGTACGGAGGCGAGCATTTTATCCTTGCCGCCCAACTCAACACCGCCAATCAGATCCGAGGCGTTTTCCTTGGCCGCCAGCCAGCGTGCCGCCTCACTGCTCGCGCCCCGCTCGGAGAGTATAAATACCGATGAGCCGCGTGCATTGGGATTGGTGAAGGCATCGGCATGAATGGCGACGAAGATATCAGCCTTTTGCTCGCGTGCCTTCTGGGTGCGCTGGCGCAAGCCGATGTAATAGTCACCATCGCGGATCAGCACCGGCCTCATACCCTTCTCCTTACGCACCAGATCTTCCAGCTTGCGTGCGATTGCAAGTGTCACGTCTTTTTCGTTAGTGCCGCTGGGGCCGCGCGCGCCTGTGTCTTCCCCACCATGCCCGGCGTCGATGGCGACCACGATATCGCGGTAGCGCTTGTCTTCCGGCGTCTTGGTTGTTTCAGGATACTTATCATTTGTCGTGATAGAGGAAGGTGGAATGGGTGAAGGTAGGGCGGGTGTGGCCGTATTGGCTATTTTCACCGCAGAATTGGCGTCATACAAATCCACCACCAGGCGGTAACCATACTCCCCTGCGGGATTCAGCATGAAGATCTCTGGCCTTACCCGGTTTTTTAGATCCAGTACTACACGCAGGTCCTTGCCGTTGCGCGGCGCGCTACGGATGCTTTGCAGCAGGGTGTTGTTGTAATCCACCGTGCCCAGCGGAGCGGCGAGGCGGGCGCTTTCCAGGTCAACGACCAGCCGGTCGGGATTATCCAGAGTGATTAGCTTGTATGCCGCCGGTGAGTTCATGTCGAAGACCAGACGCGTGCTGTCAGGACTCGCCCACAGCCGCACACTTTTGATCTGCGCGTCGCTGGCAACACCGATGCTGGACAAAAGCATCAAACAAAAGGCTGCGATGATTTGTTTCATAAGGCGATTCTGCATCATTTTTTGCGTTTTTTATAGCCCCAATTGTGCCAGGGCATTCTTTCCCGCCGCTGTCCTTGGCTCAAATCGCACCAGGCGTCCAGATTCGGCGTAATCAATGCTTACTTCAATGTCCGGGGGAGGCAGATAATGCGCGCCGCGCTCAGGCCATTCAACAAGAAAAATCGCGTTTTTTTCGAGGAAGTCGCGTATCCCCAGGTATTCCAGCTCATCCGGACCGGCGAGCCGGTACAGGTCGAAATGATAGATATGCCTCTGATCGATTTCATATGGCTCCACCAGGGTATACGTTGGACTCTTTACCTTGCCGGCATGTCCGAGCCCCCGCAGAAAACCGCGCACCAGTGTCGTTTTTCCCGCGCCGAGTTCGCCGTGCAGGAAAATGATTGCCCCTCCGTTTCCGCAGGCTTGGGCAAGCCGCGCGCCTAACGCGAGCATTTCATCTTCCTGAGAGATCAAAATTTCCATCAAATTGAAGATGGATTTGCCAAACGGTGAATGTGCGGCATCAGATCGCTTGCCAGCAGTCCACGCTCACCCACCGCTGCCGCGTCATCGCCTGCAACAGCGTGGATGTACACGCCGGCACATGCCGCATCCGCCAGACTCAGTTTTTGCGCAAGCAGGCCGGCGATTACGCCGGTGAGCACATCACCCATGCCGCCGCTGGCCATGCCGGGATTGCCTGCGTCGCAGACGGCGATGGGTTGCTGGGTACTACAAATTAGGGTTCCTGCGCCCTTGAGGATGCAGATGCCGCCGTAGCGTTGCTGTAATTCCTGAGCAGCCTGGAAACGATCCATTTGAATATCCGCTGTTGTACAGTCCAGCAGACGTGCCGCTTCGCCGGGGTGGGGTGTCAGCACCCAGTTGTCGCGCCTGGCGGGTTCTAGCGCCAGCAGATTCAGTGCATCGGCATCCACCACTAGCGGCAGATGTGTTTCCAGTACGGCGGCGAACATTTCGCGCGCCCAGACTGACTGGCCGAGCCCTGGCCCGATGGCGATTACGCTGGCCCGCTGCAGCAGCGCATGCAGATCCTGTGCATGTTCCACGTCATGGCACATCAACTCCGGGCGTACGGCAGCGATTACGGCGGCATGTGCGGCGCGTGTGGCAACACTGGTTAATCCGCTACCGGTGCGCGCGGCAGCCTCGGCGGCGAGCCGCGCCGCGCCGGACATGCCGTGGTCGCCGCCGATCACCAGCACATGGCCGTGATCGCCCTTGTGGGCCGCGCGCAAGCGTGACGGCAGCAAGCGCTGTATCTGTTGGGGGATAAGGCGGACGGCGGGCGCGGTGATCCGTGCATATACTTCAGCGGGGAGGCGTAGATCGTCAAATTCGATCACGCCGCAGCAGTCCGGACCCGCAGCAGTGAACATGCCCTGCTTTAGCCCGATAAACGAAATGGTTGCCTGTGCGCGCACTGCCGCGCCGAGCATTCTTCCGGTGTCCGAATGCAGGCCGGAGGGGATATCCAGGGCCAGCACAGGTACCCCGCTGTGATTGATGGCATCGATGGCGGCACGCCACTCACCTCTGACTTCACGGTCCAGTCCGGTGCCAAGGAGGGCGTCGACCACCACATCGAACTCCGTCAATGAGTCAGAGTCGAGTTGTTTTATGGGCACACCCACCACCCTCAGGAACTGGGCTGCGGCCAGTGCTTCACCACGCAGTCTGGCCGCGTCACCCACCTGAAAAACAATAACCTTCAAGCCCGCCACATGCGCCAGACGTGCCATGACAAAACCGTCGCCACCGTTGTTGCCGATACCGCATACCACGGCGACTGATCGTGCCTGATGCCAACGCATACCCAACGCCACGAATCCCGCAGCACCAGCGCGGGACATCAACGTAGAGCCGGGAATGCCGAACTCTTCGATGGCGATGCGATCCATCTCGCGGACGTCGCTGGCGTGGTACAAGTGATGTGGTAGGGTGTTCATGGTGCCTACGATAACCATAAAAACAGCGATTGGAGTCCGCGGCCCTGCCGTGATGCCCCGGCTTGAGCAAGTTAAGAGAAAATCCTGCTATAGTGTCCCATACGAATTGCGCAGAGGTAAAGTGATCCTGTTTAGCTCCTAAGTCCTACAGGCTGCCAGCACTGTCATCCGCACTTGCCCCCTTCCGCAAGCAAAAACTCATGCGGGATAATCAACCCTTCTGAACTTGTAAAAGCGTGCGCCAACGCTGCAACATCCTCCCTGATTTTATCTCTTTCTCCTTCGGCTAATGCGTCGTATTGCATCTTCATGATGTCTGATTGCTCGACAATATCCCAATAATCATTAAATGACGGGAAGCGGTAATTGAATGTGTGTGCGTGTATCGTGAAATTCGTAAAACCCGCCTGCCGGAGGATATTATCCAGCGCGCCTGGCGCGCCCAACGAGGTGACCTTGGCGAGGGGAGGGTGTTTTTCCGGTGGCACTCTGTCTTTGAAAACCTGATGCGCCCAATACATTGTAGGCATGGTTTCCGGCGTGCTCCACACTGCGATACTGAAACGCCCCTCAGGTTTGAGGACGCGGTGCATCTCTCGCAATCCTTGCAGCGAATCTTCGAACAGCATTACGCCAAAACGGCACATGATCTTGTCGAAAGCGCCGTCGTCGAAGAGCAGCTTTTCTGCTGCCATATGCTGAAAATGAATATGTGGCAGGTTTTCCTGCGCCGCCTTTTTTTGAGCTACTTTTACCATCGGTTCAGCGGCATCGGTTCCCGTAATTTTCAGGGTATTGCCCATGCGTCGTGCCAGGGTCAATGCCGGTTCGCCGGTGCCGGATGCAACATCCAGTATGATGTCGCCAACCTGGGCATTGAGCGCTGCCAATAAGGCCTCGCCGACAGGTGCGAGCTGCGGCAGCCATAGATCAAACTTTTCGGCGATGCGGCCCCAGTCGGGCTGGTTATTTGCTGAGTTGTGTTGCTGCTCATGCGTGTCTCCCAGTGCGGATAATTCCCGATTCAGTAACCCTGTGTCACCCAGATTCAACTCCACAAAACGCCGCAGATGCGCAATGCTGTCAATGTCGATGTGAGTGCAACGCAATCCAATCTGGTTTGTTGCCACATGAGCAATGACAGCGTCCATGTTGATTGAAACATCATCGCCAGCAAGGCGTATATGCAGTATATACGGCTCGCCAGTGGCGCCAGTCCAGTCTGCTGGCCGTTCCATCAAGGCTCCATTCAGTGAAAGATCGATCAATCTACCGCGCCAACGGCCATTGGAGCTGGACAACTCTGCTTCGGCGTCAAATGGGATGCGCTTGAAATGACGCCGTTCGTCATTGGCATTATTTTGAGTCATTGTTGTTACCTCACAAGCAGTTTTTCCAGGATGCGTTGATAAAGGCTGGATAGTGTGTCGAGATCGCTGATGCTGACACATTCGTTCACCTTATGGATAGTGGCGTTCACTGGTCCGAGTTCAAGTACCTGCGCTCCGGTGGGCGCGATGAAGCGCCCGTCAGAGGTGCCGCCAGAGGTGGATAGTTCGGTGGCTATCCCGCTGATTTCGCGGATCGCGTCGCGTGCAGCATCGATCAGCTCGCCTTCCCGTGTCAGAAATGGTTCGCCGGAGAGATTCCATTCCAGATCGTATTTGAGATTATGGTTATTCAATATAGTCTCGACACGCTCACGGAGTTGTGGGTGAGTAATGGCAGTCGAGTAGCGGAAATTGAATAACACCTCAAGATCGCCGGGGATGACATTGTTTGCGCCCGTGCCGGCATGGATGTTTGAGATTTGAAACGTGGTGGGCGGGAAATAGGCGTCGCCTTTATCCAACTCTATCGCGCACAGCTCGGCGAGCGCGGGGGCGAAGCGATGTACCGGGTTGTCGGCAAGGTGCGGATAGGCGACATGGCCTTGCACGCCATGCACGATCAACGTGCCGCTCAGTGAGCCGCGTCGACCGTTCTTGATCACATCTCCCACGCACGTTGTGCTGGTGGGTTCACCGACCAGGCACCAGTCGATTTTCTCGCCACGCGCGGCAAGATGCTCCACCACTTTTACTGTGCCATTGATGCTGGGGCCTTCTTCGTCGCTGGTGATGAGAAAGGCGATGGAGCCCTGATGGTTCGGGTGTTCGGTGACGAAGCGTTCGCAAGCAGTCACCATTGCAGCCAGGCTGCCCTTCATGTCCGCCGCGCCGCGCCCATACAGGCAACCGTCGCGTATCTCGGGCGCAAATGGCGGGCTGTGCCATTGTTCGAGTGGCCCGGTTGGCACCACGTCGCTGTGTCCGGCGAAGGCAAACAGCGGGCCGGATGTGCCGCGCCGTGCCCAGAAATTATGCACTTCGCCAAAGGGTAGCCGTTCTATGCGAAAGCCGATGGCGGCGAGACGGGCGATCATGCCCTCCTGGCAACCGGCATCCTCCGGCGTGACGGAGGGGCGGGAGATGAGGTCGATAGCGAGTGCGAGGGTAGGGGACATTAGTCAGTTAATCTCATGTGTGTAGTTGGAAATCTCGATGAGGTTGCCATCGGGGTCGCGCAGATAAATGGAAATGATGGCCCCGGCAGCGCCGGTGCGTGGCAGGGGGCCGTCGATGATTACAATGTTTTGTGCCTCCAGATGTGTCATAACGCTGGTTAGCGGTTCACAGGTAATAAAACACAAGTCCGCCGAGCCGGGTGTTGGCCGGGAGGCCTTGGGTTCGAATTCTTTGCCCGCCTCGTGCAGGTTGATTTTCTGTTTGCCAAACACAAGTGCTTTTCTATCGTTGCCGAAGGTCACAACATTCACGCCCAATACCTGGCTGTAAAAATCGCAGCTTGTGGCTATGTCGCGCACGGTGAGTACAAGGTGATCAAGCCGGTCAATTCTCATCAGCCAAACAGCCTTTCGTAGTCTGAGGTGCTGAAACCGAGGTGACGCGATGTGCCGAGATCCAGCAGCGGGCGCTTGATGATCGAGGGGTGGGTGAGCATCAAGGCGATGGCCTTGGTTTCATCCAGTGATTCCCGGTCAGCGTCCGGCAATCGCCGCCAGGTCGTGCCGCGCCGGTTCAATAGCGCCTCCCAGCCAAGTTCCTTCACCCACCCGCGCAGTATTTCTTCGTCCAGACCGTCCTTGCGGAAGTCATGAAACCGGTAATCCACGTGGTGTCCGTCCAGCCAGGCCAACGCCTTCTTGACCGTATCACAATTTTTGATGCCGTAAACGGTTGCCATGACTTTAATACGCCGCAATGTGGAAACAGCAATTGTATAATATCCAACGATAAAGTTATTTAAAGTGAGATGCTATGGCTGTTCGAAAAGTTTTGCGCATGGGTGACCCGTTGTTGTGGCAAGTTGCCGGACCCGTTACCGATTTTCACGACCCGGCGCTGCGAACATTGATTGATGACATGTTCGACACCATGGAGGCCATGAATGGCGCTGGCCTGGCCGCGCCGCAGATTGGTGTGAACCTGCGTGTGGTGATTTTCAGTATCGAGAACAATCCGCGCTATCCTGATATGGACGCCGTGCCCACCACAGTGTTGATCAATCCAGTGATCGAACCATTAAGCGATGCGCTGGAGGAGGGGTGGGAAGGTTGCCTGAGCGTGCCGGGCATGCGCGGCCTCGTGCCCCGTCATAGTCACATCCGCTATTCCGGCTTCGACCAGCAGGGCGGACACTTTCAGCGCGAAGTGAGCGGTTTTCATGCGCGCGTGGTTCAACACGAATGTGATCATCTGGATGGTGTTCTGTATCCCCTACGGATCAAGGATATGCACAACTTCGGGTTTCAGAAGGAGCTGTTTGGGGAGGAGACCGATGGGGAATAGGGCGTTTCGCAAACTGCCTGGGCGTAAATGTGCCAAGGCAGCCAATCACTTGTCTCGTGTCGCTCGTTGTTTTCTCTTCTTCAAATAACGCATGATATGCCAATGCCAGATCCCGCGCATCAGCAGGTTGCCGAGCAGCGCGCTGCTGACGGAAAGCACCAGGGTGCCGAGCAGGAAAGGGCCTCCGATGGTGTTTAACTGTCCCCATAACCAATCAATCGACATCTCGATTTCAAAGGGATGCTCCGGCATGTGCAGAATCCAGGTGCCAATTTTGTAGGAAAAATAGGCGATTGGCGGTACCGTGAACGGGTTGGTGATGAATGTCAGCGCGACGGACAACGGCATATTGACCCGGAACATCACCGCCCCCGCCGCCGCGATCAGCATTTGCACCGGGCCGGGAATAAATGCTGCGAACAGTCCCACGGAAACCGCGCCGGGCACCGAGTGCCGGTTCAGGTGCCACAGATTGGGCGCGTGCAGCAGCGCGCCGAGAAACTGCAAGTGTTTGTGGTCGCGAATCGTTTTGTGATCGGGGACGTAACGCTTGATAAAGCGTTTGATAAGCTGTTTTGGCATAAATTAATGTAATTCCCACCCTGTTCGATATAGGGTAGATCGACGCCTCCCTATTTCCGATTATCCACACTTTTGGGCCATAACTAAAGCATGCGCTTGGGTACGCTCGCATTCCTGGCTGGAATTCTTGCTTTTCAGCAACTTACTGAGCTGCCGGATCAGCGTTGGTGTCTGCTGTTGGTCCCGTTGCTGTTGGCGGTGTTTATCAGATGGCTGCATTTTCCGGCGCTGGTGGCCTGTGGTTTCCTTTGGGCGTTGTTTAGTGTGGCAGGTTCCCTGTCCATAGGGATTGCGCCGAGTCTGGAAGGTGAGGACATCATAGTGGAGGGTGTGGTCGCCTCTATCCCCAGCCGTTTAGCCGGGAACGTAATGTGGCGGCCAAAGGATACCCAAAAGATAGTTGCCACGGACGGTGATGACTCCCGTGGGATGCGCTTTGAATTTGACGTGATTTCGTTGCATCAGGGCGCGACACGGCACCCCACGCCTGGCCGTATTTTGCTCAGTTGGCAGGAGGCACCGCCCGATCTTCGGGTGGGGGATACCTGGCGCTTGCAGGTGCGTCTCAAGCGTGCGCGCGGACTGATGAATCCTGGCGGATTCGATTACGAGGGGTGGTTGTTCCGCCACCACCTGCATACCACGGGTTATGTCAGGCCAAGCGGCCCTCATTTACGCATAGCCTCGAACGCCGACGGCTATACCATTGACAGGTTGCGCCAACGGATAGCGTCCGGCATTGCCGCAGCCCTGCCCGCCAGTCCCTATGCCGGGATCATCACCGCGCTGACGATAGGCGAGCAGCGCGCCATCTCCAGCGCGCAATGGGAGGTGTTTTCGCGCACCGGGACCACCCACCTGGTGGCGATTTCCGGCTCGCACATCACGCTGGTAGCGGGGCTGCTGTTCTTCCTGGCGCGCTGGGGGTGGACTCGTCTCGGGTCGCTGGCGCTGCATTGGCCCGCACCCAAAGCCGCCGCCGTAATTGCCCTGCTGGGGGCGGTTTACTACGCCGCCCTGGCCGGATTTTCCGTCCCGGTGCAGCGTGCGCTGATCATGGTCTTGGTGATCATGATGGGGATATTGTTACAGCGCAACCGCGCACTCAGCCACACCCTGGCGGTGGCACTGCTGCTGGTGCTGGTGTATGACCCGCTGGCGGTCATGGAGGCGGGGTTCTGGCTGTCGTTCGGCACAGTGGCGCTGATCCTGTTCGCCATGGGCAATCGCCTGACGCCAGAGGGGATGTTGATCGCCATCCATGGCGATCACCCTTCGGGCGTGCTGCGCACGACCCGTTTCGCTCCTGTCGAAACGGTGTGGTGGAAGTGGGGGCGGCTGCACTGGCTGATTACCATTGGCCTTGCACCCGTGATGCTGGTCCTGTTCCAGCGCGTCTCGTTGATCTCACCCGTGGCAAATTTCATCGCTGTGCCCTGGGTGAATGTGCTGGTGGTACCCCCCGCACTGGTGGGCGCGCTACTGACGCTGATGTCGCCGCTTCTGGGAGGCTGGGTGCTGGTGTTGGTGGATCTCGCGGTAGCGGGGCTGTGGCCGATCCTGAAGTGGCTTTCCGATCTTGATGTGGCGCAATGGACGCAACACGCCCCGCCGTGGTGGGCGTTATTGCCTGGATTGGTGGGTATCGCCCTGCTGCTTGCACCAAAGGGCTTGCCGGGGCGCTGGCTGGGGGTGGTGTGGCTGTTGCCGATGTTTTTCCTGCCGATTCCCAAGCCCGCCACGGGGGAGGTATGGTTTACCCTGCTGGATGTTGGTCAGGGCCTGGCGGCGGTGGTGCGCACGCGTGATCACGCCCTGGTGTTTGATACCGGCCCGCGTATCAGTCAAAGTTTCGATACCGGCGAGGCAGTCGTCACACCGTTTTTGCGCGCTGTTGGTGTGACGCAGCTTGACACGCTGATCGTCAGCCACGGCGATAACGACCACATCGGTGGCGCGCAATCCATTGTCAAGGAGATGATAGTCAAGAGCGCGCTGACGGGTGTTCCGCACCAGATGCGGTGGGCGAGGGCGCAACAGTGTTCAAGCGGACAAACGTGGCGCTGGGATGGGGTGGAGTTTCAAATCCTCAATCCCCCCGTCGATATGGCCGGCGACAACAACGATAGTTCATGCGTACTGCGTATTACCAACGCGGCAGGCAGTGTTTTGATCCCCGCCGACATCGAAAAAGGCGCGGAACGGCGCCTGCTCGATCTTGCGCCTGATGCTTTGCGCGCGCGCATCCTGGTTGCACCGCATCACGGCAGCAAAACCTCGTCCACCCAGGATTTTTTGGATGCCGTGCGTCCCGAGTATGTGCTATTTCCCGCCGGTTACCGCAACCGCTACGGTCACCCCAAGCCCGAAGTCGTGGCGCGTTACCGGGCCATGAATGTGCATATGTACGACTCCGCGCAGCACGGCGCCATCACCTTCAAGCTCGATGCACAGGGCAAAGTTGCGCCGCCGGATACCTACCGCCAGTCGGGGCGGCGGTATTGGCATGCAGTGAATCCCCAAATCCCCCTGTATCCCCCTTTTGCAAAGGGTGAGGCTGTTGAGGCGGCATCTGCTGTCCCTCCTCTGTGAAAGGGGGGGAGGGACAGCGCAAGCATTGCCAGTGCGCAAGTTGTCCTCCCCCCTTTGTAAAAGGGGGCTGGGGGGATTTTAAAGCTTCTCCCCCCAGCGCAACTTGGTGCGTAGAATTTTATAGTGGTCGTGATCCGCCGGGTGAATGAGTCGGATTGGGCGGTTATTTTTCTGGATATGGATATGGTCGCCCTCGAACAGGTCGAAATTCATCTGCCCATCACAGGTAAGCTGCGCCCGCTCGTGATTACAGTCAGTGATGACGACATCAATCTGGCTGTCACTGTTGACGACAATCGGGCGGCTGCTCAAGGTGTGAGGGCAGATCGGCACCAAGGCAATTGCGCTGAGTGTAGGATGCAGAATCGGCCCGCCACCGGATAGCGCATACGCAGTGGAGCCGGTTGGCGTGGCGACGATAAGCCCGTCAGCACGCTGGCTGTTGACGAACTGGCCGTTGATGTAGGTCTCAAATTCGATCATGCGCGCCATGTTCCATTTGTGGACAACCACATCATTGAAGGCGCAGCTTTCATTGATTTCTTTGTCGCCACGTTTGATGGCGCTGCGTAGCAGGCAGCGCTCTTCCAGAAGGTAATGCCCGCGCAGGATTTCCGCCATTATTTCGATCATGCGATCGGGAGAAATATCGGCGAGAAAGCCCAGCCTGCCGAGGTTGATTCCAACCAAGGGGATGCCGGTATCAGCCAGAGAGCGTGCGGCATTAAGCAGTGTGCCGTCTCCACCAATGACAATCACAAGATCGCAGTGTGCGCCAATGGTCTGGCGGCTGGCGGTTTCCATTCCTTGCCGGGGAAAGGTTTTGGCAGTAACCTCGTCCAGCATAACCCGTAACCCCTGCGCTTGCAGGTAGGTGCTAAGAGTGCTGAGCGCTGCATTGACGCTTGGGTCGCCGTATTTTCCAATCAGACCGATGGTGGCAAATGCCAGTGGCATGGCGTTTTTTACTCCCTGCTTGAAAGATTTTAATGAGCGTCAAAGTTATCACGCCAGGCATACAGGTGCCAACTGAGTGATGATGTTTATATTTTTTCAGGGTAACTACTCACTCCCTTCACACGAAAAATAACTTAAAAATCTCTTGACAGGTTTTTTCTATCGAAAAAACCACTTCCTTATCTCGGTGTAAAATCTATTCTCTATTGCCGCTGGCAGGGGCTTTGATCTCTTCAATGAGCCGCCTTGCCATTTCAAGTCGAAAAAACCATTTCAGCCTGATCTGACCGTTATCAGGGGGTCGAAAAATGCCATGTTATCCTTTGGCTATTCCAAACGTATAGCCCCCCATTATTAATGGCAAGCCTAGACAAAACCTCGGTCAGAAACGAAGTCAGCCGGTTGAAAGCGGATTTTGAGCAGCTCAGTTGCGACGGTAAAGTGCCTCGCGAAACTCAGGTGCTTATGAATAGCATGTTCATGATGATGGAGCTGATGCTCTCCATTTTTCTGGAAAGAATAACCAAGAAAGACAGCCGCAACTCCAGCAAGCCCTCCTCCCAAACGGAAAAGGACGACTCCTCGTTGAGTCATCCGGGGAGCCAGGGTAAGGGGAAAAACGAAAACGGCGCCCTGCTGAAAAACACGCGCGTCAAAGAGAGTGTGACTCTTTCTAGAGTCCGCCTCTGCGATGTATGTGGCGAAGATCTGGATAATACGCCCTGTAGTCACCATGAAAGACGGACGAAGATCGATATTGTTTTTGAGAAAGTCGTTGAGCATGTGGATGCCGAGGTCAAGCAGTGCCCGGTCTGCGATGCGACGGTCAAAGGGAAGTTCCCGGCGGATATGCACGGCCCGTTGCAATACGGCGATGGCTTAAAGGCCTTTGTCATCAATTTACTGGTGTCTCAGATGGTCGCGATCAATCGCGCGCAAACGCTGCTGACCTCCATGATCGGTGTTGTGATCTCTGAAGCCACTCTTCTGGCTTTTGTGCTGCGGCTTCATCGTGCCTTGGAGCGGTGGGAGCAGCACGCCACCGCACAGCTGCTGAAAGCACCCTCTATGCATGTGGATGAGACCTCCTTGCGGGTGGATAAGCAAAACCACTGGATACACGTGTACTCCGCAGGGGAGATCACCCTCAAGTTTTTACATCGAAAACGGGGCACGGCAGCGATCACGTCGATCGATATTATTCCGCGCTACGATGGCGTCATCATTCATGACTGCTGGTCATCCTACTTGTCCTATGATCACTGCTCTCACGGCCTGTGCGGCTCGCATCTGCTGCGCGAATTGACGTTCATTGTTGACGCCAATGACTACGCCTGGGCGCGCCACATGAAACGCCTTTTACAGGAGAGCTGCGCCACCGTCTCCAGAAGCACGGAAAAGAGATTGACCGATGAAGCACTGGCGCGGTTGCAAAAGCGCTACCGCACGATTCTCACCCGTGGCGAAAAAGAGCTTCCACCTATTCCCCAAAAGCCCAGCGGGAAACGCGGCAAACTCGCCAAGTCAGATGCGCACAATCTGCTGGAGCGATTGCAAAAACATGAGGCATCCGTCCTGCTGTTCGCCAAAAACCCGCATGTCTCCTTCACCAATAATCGGGCCGAGCGTGATTTGAGAATGTCCAAGGTGAAGCAAAAGGTCTCAGGCTGTTTCCGCTCAGAGATTTATGCTCAGGCTTATTGCCGAATATCAAGCTATCTGCAAACCATGGCCAACAAGGGGCATAATCCTCTTCTTGCGATTCAAATGGCTCTCGCGGGTGAGGTCAACTTAATCGGGGGTGAGTAGTTACTTTTCAGGAATATATTAAGGTCCAACAGAAGTGTCCGGCAATTTCGCAAAGACGGCTATATAACATGATGATGTTGAATAGGAAAGTGTGTGTTTAGGGGTGTCACCGACTTGAACGTGAATTTTTTGGGAAACTGGGGCTTTCCCCCCAGGAGTTTCCGTCATGTATTCAGGCCAGTTGGTGTTCGCACAACTCATGGAGCATTTGCCCCTTCACACATTCCGTCGCTGCGTGCAGCGCTACCCTTCCAAATATCCCACCAAGACTTTTTCGCATCTCGATCAATTTCTCTGCATGGCGTTCGCGCAGCTGACTTACCGCGAAAGCCTGCGCGACATCGAAACCTGTCTGCGCGCCCACCAAGCCAAGCTCTATCACTTGGGCATACGAGGCAACATCGCCAAGAGCACGCTGGCCGATGCCAACGAGCAACGCGACTGTCGCATCTACGCGGATTTCGCGATGAGCTTAATCCAGACCGCCAGAAAGCTTTACGCCAGCGACAGCTTTGCGGTCGAACTGGAACAGACGGTCTACGCACTCGATACCACGACCATCGACCTGTGCTTGAGCGTCTTTCCGTGGGCACGCTTCCGCTCCACCAAAGCTGCCGTCAAGATGCATACGCTGCTCGACCTGCGCGGCAACATTCCAACCTTCATCCACATCAGCGATGGCAAGATGCACGAGGTCAATGTGCTCGATATCCTGATACCCGAAGCCGGCAGCTTTTACATCATGGATCGTGGCTTCACCGACTTCGCTCGCTGGTTCACCCTGCATCAAGCACAGGCGTTCTTTGTCATCCGTGGCAAATCCAATCTGCTCTTTCGTCGCGTCTACTCTCGCACCGTGGACAAGTCCACTGGACTGCGCTGCGACCAGACCATTGCATTGACTGCTCGCAAGGCCAGCAAGGATTACCCGCAGCACCTGCGACGCATCAAGTTCTACGATGCCGAACACGACAGGTTTCTGGTCTTTCTGACCAACAACTTCGACCTGCCTGCGCTGACCATCGCTCAGCTTTATCGTTGCCGCTGGCAGGTCGAGCTATTCTTCAAGTGGATCAAACAGCATCTTCGAATCAAGCGGTTCTATGGCACCACCGAGAATGCAGTCAAGACGCAAATATGGATCGCCATCGCGGTTTACGTCGTGGTCGCCATCGTGAAAAAGCGGCTCAATACCGAGGCTTCGCTTTACACAATCCTACAGATTTTGAGCCTGACTCTTTTCGAGAAAACGCCACTCGATCAATTACTTAAAAATGCGGAGACGCAAATGAGCATGCAGAAAGACAATAACCAATTGAATCTATTCAATTAAATTACCGGACACTTCTGAAGGTCCAACAATACTTGACGCGATCACTCTTGTCGCTTATATCAAAATCCTCAAGGAACCCTCTCGTCGCGCCGCTTGTGGCGGGCATGGATGTTGTTCTCCCGTAAAAACATGGCCTGCTGCCCCGGCTCATGTTAATGTTACGTTGTATTGATCATTAATAGGGGGAATGCCGCCATGGCTGCTATCGATCTGACGAAGGAAAGCTTTGCGGATGTTGCCGCTGCCAACGATATCGTGATGGTCGATTTCTGGGCGCCATGGTGTGGGCCGTGCCGCTCTTTTGCGCCCGTTTATGAGAAGGTCTCCGACGAATATCCGAACATTGTCTTCGGTAAAATAAATACCGAGATTGAGCAGGAGTTGTCTGAGCATTTCGAGATTCGCTCCATACCCACCTTAATGGCGATTCGTGAACAGGTGGTGATTTTTTCGCAGGCGGGGGTCGTGCCCGCCGCCGCGCTGCATGACATCATCGGCAAGGTTCAGGCCCTGGATATGGCTGAGGTGCATAAGGAAATCACCCGGTAGAAACTCATGTCTATCCTGCATCTGTACCAATTAAGCAGCTACCCGCCTGAATAGCCTGCCGCGCAGTCATTTTGCGTCAGAAGTGTCCGGCAATTTCGCAAAGACGGCTATATAACATGATGATGTTGAATAGGAAAGTGTGTGTTTAGGGGTGTCACCGACTTGAACGTGAATTTTTTGGGAAACTGGGGCTTTCCCCCCAGGAGTTTCCGTCATGTATTCAGGCCAGTTGGTGTTCGCACAACTCATGGAGCATTTGCCCCTTCACACATTCCGTCGCTGCGTGCAGCGCTACCCTTCCAAATATCCCACCAAGACTTTTTCGCATCTCGATCAATTTCTCTGCATGGCGTTCGCGCAGCTGACTTACCGCGAAAGCCTGCGCGACATCGAAACCTGTCTGCGCGCCCACCAAGCCAAGCTCTATCACTTGGGCATACGAGGCAACATCGCCAAGAGCACGCTGGCCGATGCCAACGAGCAACGCGACCGTCGCATCTACGCGGATTTCGCGATGAGCTTAATCCAGACCGCCAGAAAGCTTTACGCCAGCGACAGCTTTGCGGTCGAACTGGAACAGACGGTCTACGCACTCGATACCACGACCATCGACCTGTGCTTGAGCGTCTTTCCGTGGGCACGCTTCCGCTCCACCAAAGCTGCCGTCAAGATGCATACGCTGCTCGACCTGCGCGGCAACATTCCAACCTTCATCCACATCAGCGATGGCAAGATGCACGAGGTCAATGTGCTCGATATCCTGATACCCGAAGCCGGCAGCTTTTACATCATGGATCGTGGCTTCACCGACTTCGCTCGCTGGTTCACCCTGCATCAAGCACAGGCGTTCTTTGTCATCCGTGGCAAATCCAATCTGCTCTTTCGTCGCGTCTACTCTCGCACCGTGGACAAGTCCACTGGACTGCGCTGCGACCAGACCATTGCATTGACTGCTCGCAAGGCCAGCAAGGATTACCCGCAGCACCTGCGACGCATCAAGTTCTACGATGCCGAACACGACAGGTTTCTGGTCTTTCTGACCAACAACTTCGACCTGCCTGCGCTGACCATCGCTCAGCTTTATCGTTGCCGCTGGCAGGTCGAGCTATTCTTCAAGTGGATCAAACAGCATCTTCGAATCAAGCGGTTCTATGGCACCACCGAGAATGCAGTCAAGACGCAAATATGGATCGCCATCGCGGTTTACGTCGTGGTCGCCATCGTGAAAAAGCGGCTCAATACCGAGGCTTCGCTTTACACAATCCTACAGATTTTGAGCCTGACTCTTTTCGAGAAAACGCCACTCGATCAATTACTTAAAAATGCGGAGACGCAAATGAGCATGCAGAAAGACAATAACCAATTGAATCTATTCAATTAAATTACCGGACACTTCTGATTTTGCGTAGCAAAGCGGCCAAATCGAAACTAAAAAAATAAAGGACTTCACCCATGGCTGATCCCCTCCGTGACCATGCCACGCTGAAGGACGCGCAACTCGCGGCGCCGTGGGAGCATGTCTTCGAGCGTATCACCACTCCCTTCGAGCGATTCATCCATAATCAGACCAGCGCCGGTCTGCTGCTGATGGCGGTTACATTGCTCACGCTCCTGCTGGCCAATTCGCCATGGAGCGCAACCTACGAACATCTGTTGCACACGCCCTTGTCTCTGCGTCTGGGTGAGTGGTCGCTGGAACTTTCACTGCAACATTGGGTTAACGATGGACTCATGGCACTGTTCTTCTTCCTGGTGGGCCTGGAGATCAAGCGTGAGCTGCTTGTTGGCGAGCTTGCATCGGTGCGCAAAGCGGCCTTGCCTATCGTCGCGGCTGCGGGGGGCATGGTAGTGCCGGCGACGATTTATTTCTTTGTTAACCCCGAGGGCGATGCCGCGCGCGGCTGGGGTATTCCCATGGCCACCGACATCGCCTTCGCCGTGGGCGCCCTGGTGTTGCTGGGTCGGCGCATCCCCAGAAATCTGATCGTATTTCTCGCGGCACTGGCCATTGTGGACGATCTTGGCGCGGTAGTGGTGATTGCCTTGTTCTATACCGCCGATCTTGTGCTGACACCGCTCGCTGTTGCGGGGGCGTTGTTCGTCGTGCTGATAGCCCTCAATCTGGGTGGCGTACGCCGGCCACTGCCCTATTTCCTGGTCGGTATTCTCATGTGGTTCGCCATGTTGCAATCAGGTATACACGCCACTGTCGCTGGTGTACTGCTGGCCTTCACCATCCCCACGCGCCCGCAATACCACCTAGAGCGCTTTAGTAGCCATGTGCGCAACCTCATGGATCGCTATGACCACGCCAAGCAGCCAGGCGTGAGCCTGCTGGAAAATCTGGACCAGGCATCCATCGTGCAGGCATTGGAGGCCGGTGTCGAGCGGGTGCAACCTCCGCTTGCGCGGCTGGAGCGCGCATTTCACCTGCCCGTGGGGCTGCTGGTGATCCCCGTGTTTGCCCTGTTCAATGCCGGCATTCCCATTGAATTCACAACCCTGGCTGCTACTTTGAGCCATCCCGTCACCTTTGGTGTCATGTCCGGTCTGTTGCTAGGTAAATTCCTGGGCATCACGGGTGTCTCCTACTTAGCCTCGCGCTATGCCGGCGCTGCATTACCCGACGGTGTAAGCATGCGCCATATCATCGGCGTTGGCCTGCTCGGCGGTATCGGCTTTACCATGTCTATTTTTATTGGTGAGCTGGCTTTTGCCACGCTACCAGAACATCTGCTGATGGCCAAGACCGGCATACTTGCGGCCTCACTGGCTGCGGGTACGCTCGGATGTGGTTGGTTATGGTGGGCGACACGCCGTGATGTTTCCCCATGAGGTCGTGCAATGATCCGCTGACCAAATCCCCACTCTGCGGGTATACTTTAGCCTCAGGACAAACAAACAATCTCCAAGATGAGGCGTTGTAATGACTATTTACCACGGTGAGACGGGATACACCCATGGCACTTTGCCTGTCACCGGCATACTGATCACCAATCTTGGCACACCCGACGCGCCCACTGCACAGGCTGTGCGTCGTTATCTGGGTGAGTTTCTGTGGGACCCGCGCATCGTGGAAATCCCACGTCCGCTGTGGTGGCTTATCCTGCATGGCGTGATCCTGCGCATCCGCCCTAAACGCTCGGCGCATGCTTATCAAAAGATATGGACCGACGAAGGTTCTCCATTGCTTGCAATTTCGCGCAAGCAGGCTGCGGCGCTGCAAAATCTGCTGGAGAAGCAGTTCGGCGGGCCGGTCAAGGTGGCGCTGGGGATGCGTTATGGCACCCCCTCCATTGCCGATGGTTTGGCGGAGCTACGCACTGCCAATGCACGCCGCATTCTGGTGTTGCCGCTTTATCCTCAATATGCGGCGTCAACCACGGCCTCCACCTTCGATGCCGTGGCCGATGTGCTCAAAACCTGGCGCTGGATACCCGAGTTGCGCATGGTCAATCATTATCACGACGATCCTGCTTATATCAACGCCCTGGTGACCAGCATCCGTGAGAGCTGGGAGAAACACGGTCAGGCCGAACGCCTATTGTTTTCCTTTCATGGCATACCTAAACGCTGCCTGCTGGCGGGTGATCCCTATCATTGTGAATGTCACAAGACCGCGCGGCTGGTGGCAGAGCAGCTCCGATTGCCCGCCGACCGTTGGCAACTGGCGTTTCAGTCGCGCTTTGGCCGCGAGGAGTGGTTGAAGCCCTATACCGATAAAACCCTGGAGGCTTGGGGTAAGGCGGGAGTAAAAAGCGTGGATATAGTGTGTCCCGGCTTTTCCGCCGATTGCCTGGAGACACTGGAAGAAATGGCCATGCTCAATCGCGGCGTGTTTCTTGAGGCGGGCGGAGAAAAATACCATTACATCCCGGCGTTGAACGACCGAGATGATCACATGCAGGCACTCGCCGATCTGGTAAAGAAGCATACCCAAGGCTGGCCGGAGACGGATGCAGAATGGGATGCAACGCAACATGCCATGGAAGCCGAAGCCAGCCATCGCCGCGCGCTCGAGATGGGTGCGGCGCGGTAGCGCGTAAGTTGGTGCTGAATGAAATGAAGCCAGCGTAGCGTGCGCTGTGCGCACGAATAACGGATTTTATGGTACTTCATGATCGGCTTGCGGAAGTCGCAGCAGGCGCTCGCTACGCCAGACGCGCACGATCCTCACCCGTTGGGGATCGCGCCGGTACACAATCCGAAACGGTGGATGGATGAGCTCACGCAAGAAGGGCTGTTCGAATTCAGGAACCACACGCCCCATGTCAGGATGATTGGCCAAGGCCTGGACGCGCTGGAATACCTCTTCCACCAGCCTCGCCCCGACAGCAGGT
Source organism: Gammaproteobacteria bacterium (assembly GCA_040183005.1). Classification (NCBI taxonomy): domain Bacteria; kingdom Pseudomonadati; phylum Pseudomonadota; class Gammaproteobacteria; species Gammaproteobacteria bacterium. Next base: position 745,184 of record JAMPIW010000007.1, on the reverse strand, counting down.
ACCCCTTGCTCCGTGTACCAGGTCCGCACTTCTTCCAGATCGCGGAGCGCGGATTCGGCGAAGCTGATAAGCATCGGGGGCATGGCTCTATTTCAGGCCGAGCCGTGCTCTGGACTCGTCGAAGGATACCTCGCGCCCTGCCTCAAGGTCCGCCAGTCCTGCGACCACAGCCCGCATGAAAGCCCGCTCTTCCTCAGCCTTCTCGTAATCGACGACCGCCTGTACCACCGCGACACCTCGGCCCCGGCTGGTGAGTAGCACGGGCCGATGGGCATCGGTCACATGCTTCACCACACGACCCGGGTTCACCTTCAGGTCCGTCAAGGGAACCAGATCCTCGGAAAATTTTATCGTCATGACAACCTCCAAAAAGACCTTTAATCAGCGCTTACAATAGCACCTGTTTAAAGACCATTCAACAGGTCGATTGATGCCCGCGGGGATTGGGGAATAAGCCCGGCAGGTTGGTCTGAATGAAATGAAGCCCAACCAACAATCGAGGGCGATGATAATATTGCGGTGTGGATGGTGGTTTTTATTGTTAGTGGATCATATGCGTAGGGGTGGATATTGGTTTGATGCGGCGGGTTTCGCAAACTTTAGATCAACGCATTGCGCTCTCCCAGCAAGCGGGGCGAGGGGATACACTAACTCTCTGATTGAAATGGAATTGGAACAAGTCATATAAGGCAAAAATTAAACCAGGAAAATCATGTTTTACGAACTTATTAAACCCGCTTTCTTCCGCATCGACCCGGAACAGGCTCATGACCTTGTTATGGGCTGGATGGAGAAGACCGGCCCTTGCCGTGTAACGCGTGGCATTGCGAAATCCATTTATTATCTGGAAGATTCGCTGCTCAGCCAAACCCTATGGGGGCTGCGTTTTGTCAATCCGGTGGGCATGGCCGCCGGGTTCGATAAAAACGCCCGTGCCATTCAGGGCCTTACGGCGCTGGGTTTTGGTTTTATTGAAATAGGCACGGTTACACCGCGCGCCCAGCCCGGCAACCCCAGGCCGCGCATCTTCCGCCTGCCTGCGGACCATGCCGTAATCAATCGCATGGGCTTCCCCAATGAGGGAGCGGATGCTGTGGCGGCGCGTATGGCGGCGCTGGGCAAACAGCCTGTTCCGATAGGCATCAATCTCGGCAAGAACAAAGACACCGCATTGGAAGATGCCGCTGCCGATTATGTCGCGGCATTGGAAAAACTTTTCCCTTATGGTGACTATTGTGTCGTCAATGTCAGCTCGCCAAATACACCCGGACTACGCTTATTACAGGGCGCCGATTATCTGGATACGCTGATGGCCGAAGTGCAGGCCGCCAACCGGCGCCTCGCCGCGCAGCATGGCCGCCAGCCCTTGCCATGCCTGCTGAAAATCGCCCCCGATCTCGCCCAGGAAGATCTCGAAGCCATTGCCACGCTGGCGCTGGGGCCCACTATCGACGGCCTTATCGCTACCAATACCACGCTGAGCCGTGAAGGACTCAAGCAGTCCGTGGATGAGGCCGGAGGGCTAAGCGGCACGCCGCTGCGCGTGCGCAGCACGGAGGTGATTCGCACGCTGTATCGCATCACAGGTAAACAGGTGCCCATTATCGGCGTGGGCGGTATAGCCAGCGGCCAGGATGCCTATGAGAAAATCCGCGCTGGGGCCAGCCTGGTGCAAATATACACAGCATTTATCTATGAAGGGCCAGCGATTGCGCGGCGCATCAAGGCAGAACTCATCGAATTGCTGCGCCGCGATGGGATAGATCATATTAGCTCGGCGATTGGCAGGGATGTTTAAACCTAATTCCATTTCTAAATCAATAGTAGAATCGTAGGGTGCGTCTCACGCACCATAATCATTGGTGCGTGAGACGCACCCTACATAATTATTGGCATTTTGAAATCGAAATAGAATAAGGTGCAGCAATGTCCAATGTTTCACCCGATGCAGAACAGCGCCGCGAGGCGCTCGACCCCTCTCGCTCGTTTATTGTTCAAGCCCCCGCCGGATCGGGCAAGACCAGCCTCCTGACGCAACGTTATCTCACCTTGCTGGCGCGGGTGGAATCCCCGGAAGAGATCGTGGCAATCACTTTTACACGCAAGGCTGCGGCAGAAATGCGTAGTCGCATTCTTGAGGCGTTGCACGAGGCGCGCGATGCACCGCCGCCCGATGCCGCGTATGAGCGCGCCACCTGGGCTCTGGCGCGCGCGGTGCTGGCACGGAATGAACATCTCGGGTGGGATGTGCTGTCTCACCCGGCGCGGCTGCGCATCCAGACCATCGATTCGCTGTGCAACGCATTGACGCGGCAAATGCCGGTGTTGTCGCGCTTTGGTGCGGTGCCCGCCACCACTACCGATGCCGCCGATCTCTACCGCGATGCCGCGCGCGCGACACTGGCGTTGCTTGAGGAGGGTGTGCAATGGTCGCCCGCGGTGGAGCGGCTGCTGCGTCATCTGGATAACGACCTGGCATTGGTGGAAGGATTGCTCGCCAACATGCTAGCGCGACGTGACCAGTGGTTGCGGCATGTGGTGAAAGATTCAGATCGTGAACAGCAACGCGCGAGCCTGGAGACTGCGTTTAAAAGCGTCATCGAAGAAGCGCTGGCTGCAACGGCGCGAACCCTGCCTGCGGACGCGGGCGGGAGGATCGTGGAGCTTGCGCGGTTTGCGGCGTCGAATCTGGATGATGTAAATAATTCCGATCTCGCATTTTGCCGTGACATGGAATGTCTTCCGGGCAGCACTACTGAGGATCTGCAAATGTGGCGTGGCATAGCCACACTGCTGCTGACCAATGACGGGGAGTGGCGTAAGACAGTCAACAAAAATATTGGTTTTCCCGCTCCGAGTTCCACGAAAGACGCCGGAGAAAAGGCGCACTACCAGGCATTAAAGGAACACTTCCAGGCATTGCTGGGTGATCTCACAAAAGAGGGCGACGCATCACGTGTCCATCTGGATGCCTTGCGACGCCTCCCGCCCGAGCGTTACACCGAAGACCAATGGCAGGTGATGCAGGCGTTGTTCGACCTGCTGCCGGTTGCGGTCGCACAATTAAAAATAGTCTTCCGCGAGAAGGGCCAAGTGGACTTCAGTGAAGTGGCGCAGTGTGCGCTGGAGGCGTTAGGCGAGCCGGACAATCCCACCGACCTCGCACTGGCGCTCGATTATCGCATGCAGCACATCTTGGTGGACGAATTTCAGGATACCTCCTTTGGACAATATCAATTACTGGAGCGGCTTACCGCTGGCTGGCAGCATGATGATGGACGCACGCTGTTCGTGGTGGGCGATCCCATGCAGTCGATCTATCGCTTCCGCGAGGCGGAGGTGGGCCTGTTTCTGCGCGCCCGCCAGCAAGGCGTCGGATCGATTCGGCTCACGCCGTTAACCCTCAGCGTCAATTTCCGTTCCCAGGCGGGTATTGTGGAATGGGTCAATCGGAGCTTCGAGCAGGTTTTTCCGGTGCTGGAAGATATCTCCAGCGGCGCGGTTGCGTACAGTCCATCCCAGGCATCGCATGAAATGGGCGAACACCGCGCCGTAGAGGTGCATCCGTTCTTCATCAATTACGTGAACGCCGAAGCGTCCAAGGTGGTTGATCTGGTGAAACAGGCGCGGCAGATCAACCCCAACGGCACCGTGGCGATTCTGGTGCGTGCGCGCAGTCACCTGGCGCAGATTGCCTCCGTCTTGCAGACGGCAGGGCTGCGTTACCGCGCTATCGAAATCGAACGTCTGGGGCATCGCCCAGTAATTCAAGATCTGCTTGCGCTCACCCGCGCGCTGCTGCATCCCGCCGATCGCATCGCCTGGCTGGCGATACTGCGCGCGCCATGGTGCGGATTGACGCTCGCCGATCTGCACGCGTTGGCTGCGGACGACCATAACGCCGCACTGTGGGATCTCATGCAGAACCCCGCCATCATTGATCTCCTGAGTGCCGATGGAAAGTGCCGCCTTGAGTGCGTGCGTAGCGTCCTGCAAACCGCGCTTGCCCAACGCCAGCGCCGCACCTTGCGGCGCTGGGTCGAAGGCGTGTGGTTGGCGCTGGGTGGGCCGGCCTGCGTGCAAGCAGGGACGGATCTTGAAGATGCGCGCGTGTTTTTCGAACTCCTGGAGAACATGCACACGGAGGGTAATCCCAGCGGCTTTATGCGCATTGAGGAGCGGGTCGAAAAACTTTTTGCGCTACCCGATATGGAGGCCGATGAATCGTTGCAATTAATGACCATTCACAAGGCCAAAGGTCTGGAATTCGATACCGTCATCGTGCCCGCCTTAGGACGGCGCATGCCATCGGACGAAAGTCGCCTGCTGATGTGGATGGAACGGCCCGCGCTGGCGCGCGAGGAAGGCGACTTGCTGCTCGCACCGATCAAGGGTAATGGCCAGAAGGACGATCTGATTTATAGCTATATCAAAATCATGGATCAGCAAAAGGGTGTGTATGAGGCAGGGCGGTTGCTCTATGTGGCCGCTACCCGCGCCAAGAAAAAGCTGCATTTGCTGGGCCATACCACGCTTTCAGAAAAAGACGGCGCGGTGAAAAAACCGCAAAGCGGCTCACTGCTGAGCCAGTTGTGGGACGTGGTTGAGAAGGAGTTTGTTGCTGGCCCAGGAATTGCCCAGCCGACGGGAGATGCGGCGCTAATGGCATCTTTCATCCCTCTTCCTGGTCTGCGTCGTCTCAAGTCGGGCTGGTGCTTGCCCGATGCGCCCGCATCGGTAACGCTCCCCTCTGTTATGACGCGGCCAACCCCCTGTAATTCAGAGGAAAACATCGAATTCCTCTGGGCCAGTGACACTGCACGGCATATCGGCACCGTAGTGCATCGCATCCTGCGCAAAATTGCCCAGCAGGGGGCAGGCTTCTGGAGCGGCGAACTCATTGCCGCGCAACGCCCCCGTTATCGCATACTCCTGATGCAGTTGGGTGTGCCCGCGCGGGAATTGGATGAAGCCGCGCAACGCGTCGAAACCGCACTGACGCGCACACTGAGAAGCGAACGTGGACGCTGGCTGCTGGATCATCAGCACCATGACGCACAATGCGAGTATGCGTTGACCGGCATTGTCGATGGCAAACCCGTCAACGTCATCATCGACCGCACCTTCGTCGATCAACAGGGCATGCGCTGGATTATCGATTACAAAACAGGCGGCCATGAAGGCACGGATACAGACACCTTTCTCGACAACGAACAAAACCGCTATCGTGGACAGCTGGAGCGCTATGCGTTATTGATGAGCAAACTGGATGACAAACACACCCTCCACCTCGGACTCTATTTTCCCCTCCTCGGCGCATGGCGCGAGTGGCCGTACCAAGAATAAATTCACCCTTTGAAAATAGGGGGTAGTGAGGATAGGTGCAAGTCCGGTCTGGGTTTTTCATTATCCCCGCACAGGTGCGAATCCAGTTACGTCCCATTGATCGCGGTTTTCAGCTTGTCCAGCACTGTATTGCAGGCTAGTCCGACGGAAACCACAGACGTTCCCATCGCCAGAGAGTGCCGCGCTCAGTGCTCGACTTCGTCCAGGCTGAACGCCTTGAGCGGACTATTGACACAGGGGCAGGATACCTTATACTTCGAAGATGTCGGTTAGACAAAGTCTAAGCGTTGACGTGAATGAAACGATCCTCAGGCAGTTGATGCTGACGAACATTTGTAAGGAGATGGTCATGAACCTGAAAGGCAGCAAAACCGAAGAGAATCTGCAGGCCGCCTTCGCGGGCGAATCCCAGGCTAATCGCCGTTACCTGTATTTCGCCGCCAAGGCCGATGTGGAAGGCTACAATGATGTATCCGCAGTGTTCCGTTCAACTGCGGAAGGTGAGACAGGCCATGCGCATGGCCACCTGGAATATCTGGAGGTCTGCGGTGATCCAGCTACCGGCCTGCCCATTGGTGCTACCGCCGACAACCTGAAGGCGGCGATTGCCGGTGAAACCCACGAATACACCGACATGTACCCCGGCATGGCCAAGGCGGCGCGTGAAGAAGGCTTTGATGAGATCGCAGACTGGTTCGAGACCCTCGCCAAGGCCGAGCGTTCTCATGCCAACCGCTTCAAGAAGGCGTTGGATAGCCTGGGCAGCTAAGGAATCGCCGATTTATTAATCCGATCGGATCTGATCGGCGTTTCCTTAACGGCATTGAGCGCAGGGTGCGTTCCACGCACCACATGAAAATGCAATGGTGCGCGCGGCGCACCCTACGAAGCTTTCGCTATTCACGCAGGGAGCCGCCATGTCAAAGCCGATTGCAAACCAACGGGAAGGCAGCCTCGAAGCGCCGACCCGTCACCCGCTGGACTGGAAAAATCCCGATTTTCATGATGAAACATCTCTGTTACAAGAGCTCGAGCGGGTATTCGACATCTGCCATGGTTGTCGGCGTTGTTTTAGCCTGTGCCAGGCGTTCCCCACGCTTTTTGATGCCATAGACTCGTCGGAAAGCCTTGAGCTGGATGGCGTTGATAAAAAGGTCTATTGGCGGGTGGTGGATCACTGCTACCTGTGCGACATGTGCTACATGACCAAATGTCCCTATGTGCCGCCGCATCCGTGGAATGTTGATTTTCCGCATTTGATGCTGCGCGCCAAGGCGGTCAAGCACCGCAAAGGGGAATACAAACTCCGCGACAGGATGCTCGCCTCGACTGATACTGTGGGTGTACTGGCAGGCATACCGGTGGTGGTTCAAGTAGTGAATGCCGCTAACAAGAACAAGACTGTGCGCAAGATAATGGACAAAATAATGGGCGTGCATCCGGACGCCATCTTGCCGGAATTCCATGGCAACGCCCTGCGCAAGCGTGCAGCGCAGCGCCGCGCAGTTGAAATAATCCCTGTGCCAACCGAGCAGACGCGCGGCAAGGTGGCGCTGTTTGGCACCTGTTATGGCAACCGCAATGAGCCGCAGATCGGCATGGATTTGATCACGGTACTTGAGCACAACGGCATCCCCGTGACCTTGGCGCAAAAAGAGCAATGCTGCGGTATGCCCAAGCTGGAGCTAGGCGATCTGGAGGCGGTAGAGCGCGCCAAAGAGGCCAACATTCCAGTGCTGGCAAGGTTGGTGGATGAGGGTTGGGATATCGTCGCGCCAGTGCCTTCCTGTGTGCTGATGTTCAAGCAGGAACTGCCCCTGATGTTTCCGGATGATCCAGAGGTGCTCAAGGTGCGTGATGCGATCTTTGATCCTTTTGAATATCTGATGCTGCGCCACAAGGAAGGCAGACTGAATACCGATTTCAAGCAGTCGTTAGGCAATATTTCTTATCATGTGGCCTGTCATCTGCGGGTGCAGAATATTGGGCTCAAGACCCGTGATGTTCTTCAACTGGTGCCGGATACCCAGGTTGATCCGATTGAGCGCTGTTCAGGGCATAATGGCACATACGCCGTGAAGAGCGAGTTTCACGAAAACTCAATGAAGATCGGCAAGCCGGTGTTTAATCGCGTGCGGCAGGCCAAGGCAGACCATTACAGCAGCGATTGCCCAATGGCAGGTCATCAAATTGAAAATGGTCTGGATGACGGCAGCAAGCCAGAGCACCCAATGACGCTGCTGCGCCTGGCGTATGGGATTTAACCCAAATTGTCCATTAGGCGAAATAGGACGCACAACACCGTTCGTGGTGAGCTTGTCGAACCATGAACGGCCCTTCGACAGACTCAGGGCGAACGGTTTTGGGGCTAATGGACAATCTGGGTTTAATTTTCATATAGTGCGTGGAACGCCCCCTACGGTTTGCCGAACTTTTGTGAAAAACATGCGATGCAAAAACTGACACGCGCTGATTTACACAGCCTCGAAAAATACGCCGAAGTCCGCGCCGAGTTCCGTGGCTGGGTGATGGCACACAAGAAAAACCGCCAGGTGCCCATCGGGCCGCATGCCATGCTGTATTTTGAGGATCGTTTTACCGTCCAATACCAGATTCAGGAGATGCTGCGCGCTGAGCGGATTTTTGAGGTCGAAGGCATCGAAGAGGAATTGGCGACGTATAATCCACTGATTCCCGATGGCAGAAACTGGAAGGCCACCTTCATGATTGAATATACTAATGTCGGTGAACGCCAGAAGGCACTCGCCGGTATGATCGGCATCGAAGACCGTGTCTGGGTGCAGGTTGATAGCTTTGAACGTATCTGGGCGATAGCCGATGAGGATCTGGCGCGTGAGAATGAGCAAAAAACCTCTGCGGTGCACTTCCTCCGGTTCGAATTAACCCCGGAGATGGTATCGGCAGCCAAGGCGGATGCGGTCATCGCGATGGGAATAGGCCATGAGGCTTATACCTATTATGTAGACTCTACTCCTGACGCAGTGCGTGCTGCGCTGGCTGCGGATTTTGATTAATAATTATTTCTGAAGAAACACAGTGAATTATCGCCACAGTTATCACGCCGGCAATTTTGCCGATGTATTCAAACACACCGTTCTGTCCTTGTTGCTGCAATCGTTGCACGCCAAAGAAAAGCCATTCTGTTATCTCGACACGCATGCAGGTGCTGGTCTTTATGACCTGCACGCCACTCCCGCGCAAAAGACCGGGGAATATCGGCAGGGGATCGGGCATTTCTGGGGAACACAGAATGTGCCACAGGAAATGGCGGGATATCTCTCCGCCGTGCATGCTATCAATGAAGACGATGCATTGCGCTATTATCCCGGCTCACCGCGGATCGCGCGGCACTTCCTGCGCCCGCAGGACCGTATGGTACTCATGGAGTTGCATCCCGAAGAAGCGCATGCCCTAAAACAGGAATTCCGTGGTGATGCGCAAGTTCATGTGCATGAGATGGATGGATTCCTCGGTCTGAAGGGCTTTCTGCCCCCTCCAGAAAGACGCGGCCTGGTGCTGATAGATCCGCCATTTGAAAGAACCGATGATTTTGAACAGTTGCTCGAAGGGCTGAAGACCGCGCACCAGCGCTGGAGCACGGGTATATATGCGCTGTGGTATCCGCTAAAGGATTGGCAGGTCGTACAGCGTTTTCATCAACAGCTCGTTGCCAGCGGACTGCGAAAACTGTTGCTGGCCGAGATCCAGCTTCATGCCGAACCCCTGCCTGGGCAATTATTTGGGTGCGGCATGATCATCATGAATCCACCGTGGCGGCTCGACGAGACCTTGCAAAACCTGTTACCCAAGTTGATGGCTGGGTTACACGCCGCAAAGGGGCGGGTGAGGGTGGAGTGGCTGGTGCCGGAATAAATTCGACTTCAGTTGAATCTACAGAAAAAGTGGTAGGGCTGCTTTCGCACATCCGATAATTGCTCCTGCATTCTCCTGTCTTCTGCATTTTTCATAGCAAGTGCCAGCCATTTTCCTCCTCCTACTTTTTGGCGCCTGGTTAAAATCCCGGCCCTATCAATCGACGTTGCTCAGCGAGCGGCACAATACCCAACGGGAACATACGCCAATGAAAATCCCTACCGCTCCAACCAGGTGGTGGGGATGGAAAGTACGCTCCTGATCAAGTTTTTTACCTTTTTGCCGACAACACTAAGTAATCAAGCCCTGCCTGGCGAGCGCATTACCTGCAAGATAACAATAGTAGATATGTCGTGCCAGCTCTGCCAGGCTTTTGTTTTTAGAAGAAATAATCGGGAAGAAATGGAACGAACTCTGTTATTGGTAGACGACGAAGAAAACATCCTTTCTTCGTTAGCGCGCCTTTTTCGTCGTGATGGCTACCGTATTTTAAGAGCAAATAGCGGTGCGGGCGGACTGGAAATTTTGGCTAATAACGCTGTGAACGTGATCATCTCGGATCAACGTATGCCGGAGATGACGGGCACACAATTTCTCTGCAGGGTTAAAGAATTATATCCAGACACCATACGTATGGTGCTCAGCGGATATACCGAGCTCGAATCCATCACTGATGCTATTAATCAGGGTGCTATCTATAAGTTTCTGACAAAGCCATGGGATGACGATCAATTGCGCGCTAATGTCCAGGAAGCGTTTCGGGATTTTGAATTGCGAATGGAGAATGGGCGTGCATCAGATAATTTGAGCGCTGCGAATAATGAGTTGATGAACCTTAATCATGATTTAGAAAAACGTTACGATGAAAAGAATCGAGAGGCACAGTTTGGTTTACGTGCACTGCAGATTTCCCAGAAAGTACTCGAAGAGTTGCCGGTGGCTGTGCTTGGTATTGGAGGTGACAAAGTAATTGTGGTGGCAAACCGCGCTGCTCATGAAATGTTTGGTAATGGTATCGGGTTGGTGGGCCAACTTTCAGACGATGTTTTTCCTGCATCAATACATGGATTATATCGGGATGCATCTGAACAAACGACCTCTGTAAGTTGTGTCACTCAACTTGAGGAAGAGCATCATGTTGAGGTGCATTGCAGTCCATTTTTACATGCCTGCCAGGCGGGCGGTGTGATTTTAGTGATGATTCCACGAAAACATGAGCGCAATCATGATCAGTAACGAAGAGATCGAACAGGTTATCCAGAAGCTACCTTCCCTTTCCACGGTTGCCATGGAAGTGGTGAGAATGATAGACAGCGAGGGATGCGATCTTGCTACGCTGGAAAAGAAAATTAGCCAGGATCAATGCCTGTCTGCTCGGATATTGAGGATTGCAAATTCACCTTTTTACGGATTTTCAGGAGAAATAACTTCCACTAAAGAGGCTTGTGTCATTTTGGGGATGTACACCATCCGCAATGTTGCCATTACAGCGGCTGTTTATATGTTTTTTTCTCCTCAAACGCAGAAAGAAACCATTGATTACACAGCTCTTTGGAAGCATGCATTTTATGTTGGAACAGCAGCCAAGGTCTTGGCAAGGCATCATGGTTATGAGCAGAACCTGGCTTTTACAGCCGGGCTGTTGCATGACATTGGGAAACTGGTTCTGGAGGTCTGCTTTCCCACGGAATTTTCCAAGGTGAGACAATATTGTAATATTGAGAATTGTTCAACCTGGGAAGCCGAAGCTACAGTATTTGGAATGGATCACACCATGGTTGGCGCAAAATTGGCAGCGCACTGGAATTTTCCGTCACCGATACGGGCGGCCATTGAGAGGCATCATACACCAGATCAGAGGGAACATTCCCCGGTTGTCGATCTGGTGCATATCGCTGATATCCTGTCCACAATAGCCGAGGGGAAGGGCGACAACCAACTGCTTCTGTCACATATGTCGCCTGGTGCGGCGCAAAGGATTGGGATGGACATAGGCAAGTGCGAAGCGATTTTTGCCGAGATAGAACATCTCAATGCTTCCATTGCGTTTGATTGAATATCGAGCGATTTGAAATGTACACATCTGAAAGTAGAAAAGTCACCAGCTCAAATGAGTCGCGTATAGAAGAGCTCATATCTGTCATTAACTACATGATGCAGGAAGATGATTGGACAATAAGCGTTCCCGGTAATGGTAACGATAGATTGGCGGATCTTGCAAGAAGCATCAATAAAATGATCGCTGGCGCACGCACTAAAATTCATGGTCTTGAAAATAATATAACCAGCTTGTCAAGCACAAATATACGCATGTCTCTCATTAATTCGGCAGTGGCTGGCATCAGAGAGGCCGACGACAAAATGCGCCGTGGCGGCGACATCAACGCACTTTATATGGATGTTATCAAGAATTTTATGGAAGTAACCGGAGTGGATTACGGAGCTATTTCTATTTTAGACAAGGAAGGCCGGGTGAAGGATTTTATAACACAAGGAATATCTGATAAGGAAAAGAATGACATAGGAGAGATGCCATCCGGGAAGGGTTTACTTGGTGCTTTTTATCATGAGGGTAAAGCAGTTCGAGTTGACGACATTTCCAGTGACCCGCGCTCATGCGGATTCCCATCGGGCCATCCGATGATGAAAAGCCTGCTTGGCCTCCCTCTCAATGTTAATGGAGTTACGAAAGGTGTGATTTATCTGGCCAATAAGGCCCAGGGAAGGTCATTTTCTGAAGATGATGAAATTATTATGAATATGCTCGCAGCGGAGGTGATAGATATATTGGAGCGAAATGAACTATTGGAAGCGCTTCGAGATAGTAATCATGCTTTGATGAGAGATATTGTTGCTCGCAAAGAGGCGCAGCAAAATCTCGCCAAAACCAGCGCTCGACTACAACATCTTATTGACAATAGCTCGACCATCATATGCAGCAGCGTACCTTCGGGTGATTTTAGAATCACTTTTGTCAGCGAAAACCTGACCCGTGTTTTTGGTTATGAACCGCGCGAAATGATAGAAGATCATAATTTCTGGTTCAATCACATACATCCAGACGATATAACAGACATATTCTCAAGCCTTTCCAAGATATTTGTGGATGATCAACAAATGCACGAATACCGTTTCCGTCATAAAAACGGAAACTATTTATGGGTCCATGACACCCTGCGCTTGATACGAAATGAGAAAGGTAATCCTCTGGAGATTGTGAGCTCCATGGTTGACATTGACGAACGAAAGAAAATGGAGGAGGTTTTGCGGTCTGAAAAGGAGCAGCAGAAATCCCTAATCAAGCAATTACAGGAAGCCCAAAATCAATTATTGCAATCCGAGAAAATGGCATCAATCGGTCAGTTGGCAGCGGGTGTTGCGCATGAAATCAACAACCCGGTTGGTTATGTCAGCTCTAATCTTGGTTCGTTGAATAACTATGTGGGAGACCTATTTCGGGTTATTGATGCTTATGAGAAAGTGGAATCACTACTTCCCGAAAACGTAAAAGAAGTAAATGATGTTCAAGAAATCAAGAGTGAAACGGATCTGGAATTCTTGAAAGTGGATATAGCCGAACTTATAAAAGAGTCTCTGGGAGGCGTGAAACGAGTAAAGGATATCGTTCAAGATCTAAAGGATTTCTCACATGTCGATGAGGCAGAATGGCAATCCGTAGACTTGCATAAAGGTTTGGATAGCACGCTTAATATTGCTCACAACGAGATAAAATATAAGGCAAAGGTGATAAAGGAGTATGGGGATTTGCCGCTGGTGGAATGCCTAGCCTCTCAGTTGAATCAGGTGTTTATGAACCTTCTGGTGAACGCCGCTCATGCTATCGAGGATCGGGGAATGATCATCCTGCGTACTGGAGAGCAGGACGATTGGGTATGGGTGGAGGTGTCTGATACAGGAAAAGGTATACCGCCTGAAAATATAAAGAGAATTTTTGAGCCATTTTTTACAACTAAGCCAGTAGGGAAGGGGACGGGTTTGGGATTATCGCTGTCTTATGGGATTGTGAATAAACATGGCGGGCGAATAGAAGTGCAGAGTGAAGCCGGTAAGGGAACAAGCTTTAAGGTATGGCTCCCGGTACGGCATGAAAATATACATGCTGAACGAGAAATCAAGGCTCCATAAGCTTGCAGTGAATGATAGTGAAAAGGACGTACAGACAATGAATACTATGGAGTCACAGGTGATGGAGAAAGCCTTTACGCCAACATTGTTGCTTGTTGATGATGAAGAGAACATCCTTTCATCTCTGCGGCGCTTGTTCCGTCCTCTGGGTTATCGCATTCTTACCGCCCAGAGCGGCGTTCAAGGCATGGAGGTCATGGCTAAAGAAACAGTAGATTTGATAATTTCCGATATGCGTATGCCTGAAATGGACGGTGCAAAATTCCTTTCGGAGGTGGCCAAGCAGTGGCCTGATACCGTCCGGATTCTGCTGACGGGCTACTCAGACTTGACCTCAACCATTACTGCTGTTAACCAGGGACGCATTTATTGTTACCTCAGCAAGCCGTGGGAAGATGATGATATCAAGACGACCGTTAAAAATGCCCTGGAAAGAAAGTTTCTGGAGCATGAGAAGCAGCGTCTTGAGGAGCTGACGCGTAAACAGAATGAAGAATTAAGGGAGTTTAATACCAATCTAGAGAAGATGGTCCAGGCTCGTACGGCGGAGATACAACAAACTGCGGACATGCTGGATTTGGCCTTTAATGAATTGAGGCGAAGTTATGTGACTGCAATTCCGGTATTTGCCAACCTTGTGGAAATGCGCGAGGGAAGCGCCGCTGGTCATGGTCGGCGTGTAGCCGAACAGGCGCGTGCGCTGGCTCAAAAAATGGGCTTGGCGGAAGAAGAAGTTGAGAATATCTATTTCGCAGGATTATTGCACGATGTCGGCAAGATCGGCCTGCCCGATGCGCTGATTAATCGACCCTATATCCGGCTGTCTCCACAAGAGAGAGCCCAGATGGAAAAGCATCCCGTCATGGGGGAGGCTGCCTTGCTTGCTCTGGAACCCCTGGAAGGCGCCGCTAAAATTATTCGAGCCCATCACGAACGGTTTGATGGAAAAGGATATCCCGATCTTTTATTTGGAGACCGGATCCCCATGGGTGCGCGTGTTTTGGCGGTAGTCAATGACTATGACGCATTGCTGATCGGATCTTTGCTTGATGAACCTGCTTCTCATGTTGAAGCGCGCGCTTTCATTGTCAGCAGCCGTGGGCAACGTTATGACCCAGTGGTGGCTGACACTTTTGTGAAAATGCTTGATAGTCTTCCTCAACAGGCACCCTTGATGAGGGAGGTGAAGCTGACCGCTGGCAACATGCGTGAGGGCATGGTGCTCGCACGTGATCTTGTTAATACGGATGGTATGCTGCTTCTGACAAAGGGGTATCGTCTGACAGGGGCGTTGATCGAAAAAATAAAGTCATTTGAGCGTGATTCGGGTAAAGCATTGCTGATTCATGTAGAGGAAAAGTGAAGGTGAACATGAACAGAATCATGGTGGTAGATGATGAGGATAATATCCTCCATGCACTACGGCGTGTTTTGAGTAGAAATTATCAAGATGTTGAGCTATTTTCAAATCCTCATGAAGCTCTTAGGCGAGCTCAAGTGGCCATTTTTGATCTGATAATCTCTGATTACCGCATGCCTGATATGGACGGTGTTAATTTTTTATGCGAAGTAAAGAAACTACAGCCTGAATCCATGAGAATCATTATCAGTGGTTATGCTGATATGCAGGGATTATTAGGCGCCATTAACGAAGCGGAAATATTTAGATTCGTCAGAAAACCCTGGGATGATTATGATCTTCAGGCAACTGTAGAGCATGCCTTGTTGCACCGATCTATTCTTGTGGAAAATCGCCGTCTTGCCGACCAGGTCAGACGACAGCGAGAAATTCTTCACAGGCAGAGTGCTGCCATTCGAAAATTAGAATCACAATATCCAGGATTGACGAAGGTCAATTGGGGAGTGGATGGTTCGGTGGTTATGGAAGAAGATGATATTTAGAAGCTTCTTTTGCAATTTCAGGGCAAACAGCCTTATGAAAGGGTAATTGTTGTGAGAAAAGAAATAAAAACCCTGGATATTCAATATCGATTTTGTTTTCCAGACGGTGGAAGTTTAGATTTTACTTTGTCTATAAACCCACATTCTCTGGAACAAATCGAAAGCAACCAAAAAAAAGCACCGGCCTGGACATCGCTGGATTTTCATCAATGCCCGAATTGTCCATTGGAAGCCAATACTCACTCGCACTGTCCAGTGGCTGTGAATCTGGTCAAGTTGACAGAGGAGTGTGGAGGTCTGTGGTCTTACGATAAGGTGCATCTGGAAGTCACGACACCTGAGCGAGTAGTCTCAAAAGATACCACCATGCAGGCTGGTGTCAGTTCATTGCTGGGCTTGGCTATGGCAACCAGCGCTTGCCCGCATGCTGAATTTTTCAAGCCTATGGCACGCTTTCATCTTCCCTTTGCAAGCGAGGACGAAACCATTTACCGTGCTACATCCATGTATTTGCTGGCACAGTATTTTCTGCACAAACAGGGAGGAGAGCCGGATCTTGAGTTGGATGGCTTGGTTAAGATTTACCGCAATCTTCAAATCATTAATAGCGCACTTGCCGCTCGGCTGCGCGCCGCCAGCGAGAGGGATGCCGCCGTGAACGCCGTTATCCTCCTTGATCTTTTTGCCAAAGTGATGCCGTATACCATCAATGACTCTCTGGATGAGATTCGCTATTTGTTTGCACCGTTTCTGGCGGAGGCGAGTAAATCCCCATGAAGGGGACAATGAGGCATTGCACCCTTACGGGTGGCATAATAATCAAAATACCAGAAGTGTCCGGCAATTTCGCAAAGACGGCTATATAACATGATGATGTTGAATAGGAAAGTGTGTGTTTAGGGGTGTCACCGACTTGAACGTGAATTTTTTGGGAAACTGGGGCTTTCCCCCCAGGAGTTTCCGTCATGTATTCAGGCCAGTTGGTGTTCGCACAACTCATGGAGCATTTGCCCCTTCACACATTCCGTCGCTGCGTGCAGCGCTACCCTTCCAAATATCCCACCAAGACTTTTTCGCATCTCGATCAATTTCTCTGCATGGCGTTCGCGCAGCTGACTTACCGCGAAAGCCTGCGCGACATCGAAACCTGTCTGCGCGCCCACCAAGCCAAGCTCTATCACTTGGGCATACGAGGCAACATCGCCAAGAGCACGCTGGCCGATGCCAACGAGCAACGCGACCGTCGCATCTACGCGGATTTCGCGATGAGCTTAATCCAGACCGCCAGAAAGCTTTACGCCAGCGACAGCTTTGCGGTCGAACTGGAACAGACGGTCTACGCACTCGATACCACGACCATCGACCTGTGCTTGAGCGTCTTTCCGTGGGCACGCTTCCGCTCCACCAAAGCTGCCGTCAAGATGCATACGCTGCTCGACCTGCGCGGCAACATTCCAACCTTCATCCACATCAGCGATGGCAAGATGCACGAGGTCAATGTGCTCGATATCCTGATACCCGAAGCCGGCAGCTTTTACATCATGGATCGTGGCTTCACCGACTTCGCTCGCTGGTTCACCCTGCATCAAGCACAGGCGTTCTTTGTCATCCGTGGCAAATCCAATCTGCTCTTTCGTCGCGTCTACTCTCGCACCGTGGACAAGTCCACTGGACTGCGCTGCGACCAGACCATTGCATTGACTGCTCGCAAGGCCAGCAAGGATTACCCGCAGCACCTGCGACGCATCAAGTTCTACGATGCCGAACACGACAGGTTTCTGGTCTTTCTGACCAACAACTTCGACCTGCCTGCGCTGACCATCGCTCAGCTTTATCGTTGCCGCTGGCAGGTCGAGCTATTCTTCAAGTGGATCAAACAGCATCTTCGAATCAAGCGGTTCTATGGCACCACCGAGAATGCAGTCAAGACGCAAATATGGATCGCCATCGCGGTTTACGTCGTGGTCGCCATCGTGAAAAAGCGGCTCAATACCGAGGCTTCGCTTTACACAATCCTACAGATTTTGAGCCTGACTCTTTTCGAGAAAACGCCACTCGATCAATTACTTAAAAATGCGGAGACGCAAATGAGCATGCAGAAAGACAATAACCAATTGAATCTATTCAATTAAATTACCGGACACTTCTGTCAAAATACATAAAACAGTATTTGCCCGCTAACAGCAGCGCTTTACCCCATTCCATTTACGCTCCTGCTCGGCCCTGAAAAATGCCTTGCGATCCAGGGGGGAGGCTCCTTCCGTGGCGTGGTGGACGCGCCAATGTTCCAGATAGCGTTCGTAGGCGTCGTCACCGCTGATGTGTCGCAATCCGCACCAGAATTTTCGAAGTGGATTTTTGAGTACAGTCATTATCGAATTAATCTCTAATCCCGCACCCAATCTTCCACCAAGCGGCTCGGTTCGTGGGGCGCCTCAGAGGAGGGCGGATGGGCGCCGCCAGTGGCGATGCGGTAAGACACGCGTAGTGTATCCAGCACAAGCACCCATGTCGTGACCAAGAAGAATGCGGTAAGGGCGGCGTCCACATAATCATTAAAGATCAATTGGGGTGCCGTGATCATTTTATCCGGCGGCAATGCGCCCGCAGCCAGTTTGTCAGCCAGATCCTTGGCATGAGCGAGGAAGCCTATCCGCAGCTCAGGGCTGAACAGTTTTTCCCACGCGGCAGCGCTAGTGATGGTCACCAGCCAGGCAAGAGGCAGGGCAGTAACCCATGCGTAGCGTAGTTTGCCGGATTTGATAAGAATGGTGGTGCCCACGCATAGGGCTATTGCTGCCAGCATCTGATTGGCGATGCCGAACAACGGCCATAGGCTATTGATGCCGCCCAGCGGGTCGAGTGTACCCATATAGAGAAAATAACCCCATGCGCCGACCACCAGCGCGCTGGTGAGCAGCACGCCGGGATACCAGCTGGTGCGCCCTAGCGGTTTGTAGATGTTGCCGAGCATATCCTGGAGCATGAAACGGCCCACGCGTGTGCCCGCGTCCAGCGTGGTGAGGATGAACAATGCTTCGAACATGATCGCGAAGTGATACCACAGGGCGAGAAAGGCGTTACCGAAGGCGCTGGCGAAGATGCTGGCCATGCCTACGGCAAACGAGGGCGCCCCGCCGGTGCGGGCGAACAGGCTAGTCTCACCCATGCTTGCGGCGAGTTGCTCCATCTGCGCCACGGTCACTGGGAAACCCCAGCTATTGATCTTGGCGACTGCGTCGGCGGCCTCCTTGCCGACAATGCCCGCCGGGCTGTTGATGGCGAAATAGACGCCGGGATCGAGTACGGTGGCTGCGATCATCGCCATGATGGCAACAAACGATTCCATCATCATTGCGCCATAACCGATGAAGCGTGCGTCCGCTTCATTGGCAAGCAGCTTAGGCGTAGTGCCGGAAGCAATCAGCGAGTGAAAGCCTGAAATCGCGCCGCAGGCAATGGTGATGAAGACGAAGGGGAACAGCGCTCCACCGAAAATCGGGCCGGTGCCGTCAATGAACTGCGTAAGTGCGGGCATCTTGACTTCGGGGCGCAGGATCACGATGGCAATCGCCAAGGCAAGCACGGTGCCGATCTTCATGAAGGTGGAGAGATAATCGCGCGGCGCCAGCAGCAACCATACCGGCACCACCGCCGCAGCAAAGCCATAAGCAATAATCATCAACGCGAGCTGCGGGCCGTCATAATCAAACCACTGGCGCAGATCTGGCTGGTGATCCAGCCACCCGCCACCCGCCACCGCGATCAGCAGCAGGGCAACGCCGATCAGCGTGGCTTCAAGCACTCGGCCAGGGCGGATATTGCGCATGTACAAGCCGATCAGCACCGCGATAGGAATAGTCGCCGCCACCGTGGACGTGGCCCACGGGCTATGCTTCATGGCATTGACCACCACCAGTCCCAGTACGGCGATCAGGATGATCATGATCATCATCACTCCCACGAGTGCCGCCACGCCGCCGATAGGTCCAAGCTCGTCGCGGGCCATTTGGCCCAGAGAACGGCCATTGCGGCGTATAGAGAAGAACAGCGTGACAAAGTCCTGCACGCAGCCACCCAATACCGCGCCGATCAGGATCCACAGCGTACCGGGCAGATAGCCGAACTGAGCCGCCAGCGTTGGCCCGATCAGCGGCCCCGGTCCGGCAATGGCGGCGAAGTGGTGGCCGAACACCACCCATTTGTTGGTGGGAATGAAGTCGCGGCCATCGTTGATGCGTTCCGCCGGGGTGGCGCGGGTTGCATCCAATACCAATACCTTGGCGGCGATGAACGCGCTATAAAAGCGGTAGCCAATGGCGTATACGCACACTGCCGCGACGATAAACCACAGGCTGTTAATGGACTCGCCGCGGTGCAGCGCGATGCCGCCCACGGCGGATGCGCCGAGGATTGCGACGCCGATCCATATCAATATACCCAATAAGCCCATTTTTTTGGTGGGTACAGTTTCCTTTAGCATGCGTTTCACCTTGTTTCTCATTGATTGCAGATAATTTTACCATGCACACTTCTCCTCATGGACGCGGTTTGTTATTGTTTCCCATTCGAATCAAAAGACAATCGGTGCGGCAAAAATGAACCTCCACGAATACCAGACCAAACAACTCTTCGCCGAATACGGCATTCCCATTCCCAACGGCCGGGTAACGCGCAACGTCGACGAGGCCGTGGCGGCGGGTCGCGAGTTGGGCGGGGAGGGCTGGGTGGTCAAGGCCCAGGTACACGCAGGTGGGCGCGGCAAGGCGGGCGGGGTGCAGCGTGCCCATGGTTTTGCCGAATTGGCGGTGGTGGCGAATCGCTTGCTGGGATCACATCTGGTGACGCAGCAAACCGGCCCCGCCGGGTTGCCGGTAAACACAGTGCTGATCGAGCCACTTGCCAACCTCGCGCGTGAGCTGTATCTCAGCATGGTCGTAGATCGTGCCCGTGAGCGCATTATCGTGATAGCCTCCACCGCCGGCGGCATGGACATCGAAGAAGTTGCCGCCACGCATCCCGAAAAACTGTTGAGGGTGGTGATTGATCCGGTAGTGGGTTTGCAACCCTACCAATGCCGCCAGGTTGGCTTTGGCCTGGAGCTTGGTGTTACGCAAATCGCCAAGCTCACGCACATCATGCTTGGACTATACCGCCTGTTCACGGAAAAGGATGCCAGCCTGCTGGAGATCAATCCGCTGGTGGTGACGGCTGAAGGCGACCTGCTTGCCATCGACGCAAAATTTAACGTTGACGAGAATGCGCTTTACCGGCAACCAGCGCTTGAGGCGTTGCGTGATGTCACGCAGGAAGACGAAAAAGAGACTATCGCGGCGCGCTTTGGCCTTAACTACATCACGCTGGACGGCAACATCGCCTGCATGGTGAATGGTGCCGGACTCGCCATGGCTACTATGGATCTGATTAAGCTGCACGGTGGAGAGCCCGCCAATTTTCTCGATGTCGGCGGCGGCACCACGGCGGGCAAGGTCGCCGAGGCCTTCAAGCTCATCCTCTCCGACACTAAGGTCAAGGCCGTGCTGGTCAACATCTTCGGCGGTATCGTACGCTGTGATCTGATCGCTGAGGGTATTATCAAGGCGGTACAGGAGGTGGGCGTCAGCATTCCAGTGGTGGTGCGCCTGGAAGGCACCAACGCCATCCAGGGTCGTGACATGCTGCGCAACAGCGGGTTGAACATCATTGCGGCGGAAGGGCTGGATGATGCGGCACGCAAGGCGGTGGCTGCGGCTGCGTGACGGTTAATCTCTCCGTTTTCGCAAAGCCCCCGCCCGCCTTGCTTATTTGACCACGTCAGTCCTCGTCAGTGTCTAGAGCTTTGACCTTGTCGCGTTTTCTCACCTGAATATAAAGCCGCTCCGCGCCATTGTTGGCGCCGGAGTTGGTGACGAGGATGTCGGGTAGTCCGTCGCCATTGATATCGCCGACTGCCACACCCGTGCTGGGGTCGGCCAGGGGCGGGGAGTATTTCAAGGTTTTGTCGCGGAAGCGGCCGTGGCCGTTGTTGAGGTAGAGCCGGTTCTGCTCACCGGCAAAGTCGTGCGCGTCGCGCAGGAATGGCCCGGAGTTGGCGATATAGGCGTCGAGATCCCCATCGCCATCGAGGTCGGCCAGCGCGAGACCATTGCTGGTATCGAGAGGCACGGGAAGGCGCGCGCTGGTGACATCGGTGAAGACGCCTCGGCCATTATTGAAATAGAGCCGGTTTTGTTGGGCGCGGCTGTTGACCACGAAGAGATCGAGTTTACCGTCACCGTCGACATCGCCCAACTTGGCGTCACGGCTAGCGTCGCTCAATGCGGGGAATCGTGCCGCAGTTTCGTCCGTGAAGACGCCTCGGCCATTGTTGATCAGAACACGGTCTTGACCAGCATTAGCTACTACCAGGTCGCCATCGCCGTCACCGTCGATATCGCCAAATGCAAAGGCTGCCGTTTGATCGGTGATCGACGGCAAGCGTGCCGCCGTCTCGTCGGCGAAGCGACCATGGCCGTCATTAATCCACAGGCGATTTTGAGCGCCGCCCAAGGGGTTCCTAGAAAAGGGATTTTCGTTGCCGACCAAAATGTCCAGATCGCCATCACGGTCGACATCGAAGAAGCGCGCTTCGGCGCTGATGTCTTCCATCACGTTGGTCAGCGGCGGGGGAAGGCGGGCGGCGCTCACATCCGTGAAACGGCCGCGCCCATCGTTGAGAAGCAGCTGTTCGGGTCCGAGGTTTGCGACGATGATATCAATGTCGCCATCGCGGTCGATGTCTGCCGCGTCGGCCCCGGCGCTGTTGTTCATCGCCTGCGGCAGGCGCGTGGTCGTCTCGTCGCTGAAGTTGCCGCGCCCGTCGTTGATGAGGATGCGATTCTGCCGGCCGTCGAGGCTCGATGTGCCTTGGACGAGGAAGATGTCCAGGTCCTTGTCGCCGTCCAGGTCGGTGAGCAGCACCGCCAGCGTGTCGGTTAATGGCGGGTTGAAGCTGTCTGCCGGCAGACGATGGGATTCATCGTTGAAGAACATATCCTTGGCATGTGCCAGCGCGGGCAGCGCGCAGAGCAGGGCGATGGTCATGCCTATCCTTGTTTTGTGGGCACCCATGGTGTCCTCCTGATTGACTTGGCGGGGCAGACACCGGTTTTGCCGCCAGAACCAGGCGGGCAAGCACGGTTTGATGTTATCCTATACCGTCACTCAGAAGTGTCCGGCAATTTCGCAAAGACGGCTATATAACATGATGATGTTGAATAGGAAAGTGTGTGTTTAGGGGTGTCACCGACTTGAACGTGAATTTTTTGGGAAACTGGGGCTTTCCCCCCAGGAGTTTCCGTCATGTATTCAGGCCAGTTGGTGTTCGCACAACTCATGGAGCATTTGCCCCTTCACACATTCCGTCGCTGCGTGCAGCGCTACCCTTCCAAATATCCCACCAAGACTTTTTCGCATCTCGATCAATTTCTCTGCATGGCGTTCGCGCAGCTGACTTACCGCGAAAGCCTTCGCGACATCGAAACCTGTCTGCGCGCCCACCAAGCCAAGCTCTATCACTTGGGCATACGAGGCAACATCGCCAAGAGCACGCTGGCCGATGCCAACGAGCAACGCGACTGTCGCATCTACGCGGATTTCGCGATGAGCTTAATCCAGACCGCCAGAAAGCTTTACGCCAGCGACAGCTTTGCGGTCGAACTGGAACAGACGGTCTACGCACTCGATACCACGACCATCGACCTGTGCTTGAGCGTCTTTCCGTGGGCACGCTTCCGCTCCACCAAAGCTGCCGTCAAGATGCATACGCTGCTCGACCTGCGCGGCAACATTCCAACCTTCATCCACATCAGCGATGGCAAGATGCACGAGGTCAATGTGCTCGATATCCTGATACCCGAAGCCGGCAGCTTTTACATCATGGATCGTGGCTTCACCGACTTCGCTCGCTGGTTCACCCTGCATCAAGCACAGGCGTTCTTTGTCATCCGTGGCAAATCCAATCTGCTCTTTCGTCGCGTCTACTCTCGCACCGTGGACAAGTCCACTGGACTGCGCTGCGACCAGACCATTGCATTGACTGCTCGCAAGGCCAGCAAGGATTACCCGCAGCACCTGCGACGCATCAAGTTCTACGATGCCGAACACGACAGGTTTCTGGTCTTTCTGACCAACAACTTCGACCTGCCTGCGCTGACCATCGCTCAGCTTTATCGTTGCCGCTGGCAGGTCGAGCTATTCTTCAAGTGGATCAAACAGCATCTTCGAATCAAGCGGTTCTATGGCACCACCGAGAATGCAGTCAAGACGCAAATATGGATCGCCATCGCGGTTTACGTCGTGGTCGCCATCGTGAAAAAGCGGCTCAATACCGAGGCTTCGCTTTACACAATCCTACAGATTTTGAGCCTGACTCTTTTCGAGAAAACGCCACTCGATCAATTACTTAAAAATGCGGAGACGCAAATGAGCATGCAGAAAGACAATAACCAATTGAATCTATTCAATTAAATTACCGGACACTTCTGACCGTCACTATTAAGAATGTCCACCTGGCAAGACCATCTCCCGATATTACCCATGACTGATCTGTCCTTTGATGCCGATTGCCGCCTCTGCCCCCGCCTGGCGGGTTTCCTCGACGAAGTACGCGCAGACTATCCCGATTACCATGCACGGCCAGTGGCGCCGTTTGGCGCGCCCAACCCCGATCTTCTGGTCGTCGGGCTGGCGCCGGGGATGCACGGAGCGAATGCCAGCGGACGGCCATTCACCGGAGACTTTGCTGGAATATTGCTTTATAAGACCTTGTTTGAATTTGGCTTTAGCAGCAGCCCTGCATCGACATCCAGTACTGACGGACTGAAACTGCACGGCTGTCGCATTACCAATGCAGTCAAGTGTCTTCCGCCACAAAACAAGCCACTGCCCGTTGAAATCAAGGTCTGCAACACCTATCTGAAAAACGAAATGGCGCGCCTAAAAAAAGGCGCTGTGATCCTGGCTCTGGGTACCATCGCCCATGCCGCAGTGTTGCGCGCGTTGGAGCTGAAGGCAAGCGCCTATCCGTTTGGTCATGGCAACCAGCACACCCTGCCTGATGAGCGCTGGCTGATCGATTCCTACCACTGTAGCCGCTACAACACCCAGACGCGGCGCTTGACAGAAGACATGTTCAGGGCTGTCTTTGAGCTGGCGCGGCGACGGATAAACGCTTGATCCGGGCACTAGAATTTCTTGGTGCGTGGAACGCACCCTACGTTCGCTGAGCGCCCAAATGGTTCCATTTGACGCCACTACCTTTCTCAAGACGCTGACCACCATGCCGGGCGTGTATCGCATGCTTGATGCCAAGGGGGAAGTGATCTACGTTGGCAAGGCTGCCAACCTCAAGAACCGCGTCGCCAGCTACTTTCGTGCGACGGGGCTGTCACCCAAAACACGCGCGCTGGTGGCGCACATCCAGGGCATTGATGTCACCGTCACGCATAGCGAGGGCGAGGCACTGCTTCTTGAGAATAATCTCATCAAGGAGTTGAAACCCCGCTACAACATCCTGTTGCGCGACGACAAGAGCTATCCGTATATATACCTCTCCGATCATGAGGATTTTCCACGACTGGGATTCTATCGTGGGGCAAGACGTGAAAAAGGGCGTTTTTTTGGCCCATACCCCAGCGCGGGCGCGGTGCGTGATAGCCTTAACCTGTTGCAGAAAATCTTCCCGGTGCGTCAGTGCGAGGACAGTTTTTACCGTAACCGCTCGCGGCCTTGCCTGCAATACCAGATTAAACGCTGTACTGGACCGTGCGTAGGGCTGGTGGACAAGGAGACCTATCAGCAGGATGTGCGTCATGCGGTGATGTTTCTGGAGGGTAAGAATCATGAGGTCATCAACGAACTGGCGGCACGCATGGAGGCCGCCGCCACCAATCTCGACTTTGAGCGTGCCGCCCACCTGCGCGACCAGATCGTCAGCCTGCGCCGCGTGCAAGAAAAACAGTATGTGAGCGGGGAGGGGGGTGATCTGGATGTGGTTGCCAGTGCCGTCCATAACGGCGCGGGGTGCGTGCAGGTATTCTATATTCGCGGCGGGCGGAGCCTGGGTAATAAGACTTTCTTTCCCCGCCACAACGGTGATGCCGATGCTGCTGAAATCCTCGCCGCGTTTTTGCCGCAGTATTATCTCGACAGGGAAACGCCGTCAGAGATCCTCATAAGCCATGACTTGGAGGATGCAACATTGTTGGAGCATGTACTGGGGAAGCAGGCTGGGCGCAAGGTTACAATAACGCACCGTGTGCGCGGTGAACGTGCCCGCTGGCTTGCCATGGCCGCCACCAACGCCCAATACGCCCTTGCCCAGTATACGGCAGGCAAGGCGGATATACGGCAGCGCTACGAGGCTCTGCAAGAGGCGCTGGACCTGGACAGCCTGCCACAACGCCTGGAGTGCTTCGATATCAGCCACACCATGGGCGAGCTGCCTGTGGCGTCTTGCGTAGTGTTTGATGGCAGTGGCCCGCTCAAATCTGATTACCGGCGTTTCAATATCGAAAATATCACCCCCGGTGACGATTATGCAGCAATGCACCAGGCCTTGACGCGCCGCTACACGCGTATCAAGGCCGGGGAGGGCAAGTTGCCCGACATTCTCTTCATTGACGGCGGTAAAGGTCAGGTGAGTGCAGTAGCGCAGGCGCTGGAGGAGTTGCAGGTGAGCGGCGTAACCCTGGTGGGTGTGGCCAAAGGCCCCGGACGAAAACCCGGCCTGGAAACACTTTTCTTGTTCGGCAGCGAGACGCCCATTATACTGCCCCCTGATTCACCTGCGTTGCATCTTGTCCAGCAGATCCGCGATGAAGCCCATCGCTTCGCTATCACCGGTCACCGGCAGCGGCGCGCCAAAGCGCGCAACACCTCGCCTTTGGAGAAAATACCTGGCATCGGGGCGCGGCGACGCCGCCAATTGCTCAATCAATTTGGGGGGATGCAAGGTGTAGCGAGGGCAGGGGTTGAAGATCTGGCCAATGTGCAGGGAATCAGCAAGCAGCTCGCGCAGCTTATATACGACGCCTTTCACGCCGATAACAATTAAGATGAACATCCCAACCCTTCTCACCTTGCTGCGCATTGTTTTAATACCAGTGTTCCTGGTGATTTTCTATTTGCCCATCGACAGTGCGCGCGCCTGGACCGCGCTTATTTTTGGTCTCGCAGCCATCACCGATTGGCTGGACGGTTATCTGGCGCGCAGGCTCAACCAAACCTCCGCGCTGGGCGCCTTTCTCGACCCGGTGGCAGACAAGCTCATGGTGGCGATGGCGCTGGTGCTGCTGGTGCAAGCGGATCCTACGCCATGGCTTGCTATCCCGGCTGCTGTCATCGTCTGCCGTGAGATAGCTGTTTCCGCGCTGCGCGAGTGGATGGCCGAAATCGGCGCGCGTGCGCATGTGGCGGTATCTGCTATCGGGAAATTCAAAACCACGGCTCAAATGCTTGCTATCTTGCTGCTGCTGTATCAGGCCCCGTTCGCAGGTTTGCCCGTAAGACTCGGAGGATTGATCCTCCTTTACGTGGCAGCAGGGTTGACGCTTTGGTCGATGATCGTGTACATTCACGCCGCTTGGCCTGCGTTGAGGTCCGGAAGCGGTCGTAATTGAAAATAATAATAAAAATTAATTAGAAATTCGGCTTGACAGAAAAGCGCCTTTTCCTAATAATATGCAACCTCCAAGCGCCACACAACAAGCGGGAATAGCTCAGTGGTAGAGCACAACCTTGCCAAGGTTGGGGTCGCGAGTTCGAATCTCGTTTCCCGCTCCAAATTCTTTTTCAGGAATAATCCTCACGCTCCAAGAGGAAAGTAATCGCAGGCTGGGTGGCAGAGGGGTTATGCAGCGGCCTGCAAAGCCGTGGACGCCGGTTCGATTCCGACCCCAGCCTCCATTTTTATTGGCAGTATCCCGCAGCACTCATTCGTATCCCTCACCGCTTTTATTACTGTTTGCCCGGGTGGCGAAATTGGTAGACGCAAGGGACTTAAAATCCCTCGGCCTTGCGGCTGTACCGGTTCGAGTCCGGTCCCGGGCACCAATAAAATCAAATAGTTGCGATACTAGCCACGATTTTTCGTTTTTGCAGTGTCAACCAAGCGTCAATCGAGCGAGCGGGTTGAGATTTTTTTGCAAGGTCGAATTTCTGGCAGGTTGCGGCACTATATGTCGGAGTTCTATGCCGGGTAGATTATAATCACTTTTTTCAGGATTATCAGCGCCGTCAAATGATTTTTTGTTATGGGACTCGTCTCGCATATGTTCGTGGTGAAGCAACTACTCAACCCAATAAATAGTGTTCAGCCTTGTGGTGAGGATTTATCTTTCTCAAGTGATCTTGATGCCATTGCAGAGGCCCGCCGGTTCGACGACTCTACCTTGGATCAAGGAGAGTGGGAGACCGAGCTGAAAGAGGCCGACTGGGGCTTTGTCGTTGAGCGTTGCGCCAAATTGATTGGGTCAAAGAGCAAAGATTTACGTTTGGCGGTCTGGCTGACTGAGGCCAATGCAAAAATTAACCATTTCGCCGGGTTAGGTGATGGCTATTTATTACTCGCTGGGTTGTGTGATCAGTTCTGGGATGGGCTCTATCCCTTGCCCGACGAGGAGGGGCAGGAACAGAGGATAGGTAATTTAAATTGGTTGCTATCGCGCTCCGCCCGGTTGGTACGCGAAATACCGATCACAGAAGGAAAGGGCACGGCGTTTTCCACCAATGATTTTGATACCGCACGGACGCGCTCAACAAGCGCAGAAAAAGCCGCTGCAGAGCATGGCAGGCCGGAAGTTGCCCCGAAATTGGGGGAACTGGATGCGGCGCGCCGTAAAAGTTCTCGAGCATTTTTTGAAAAGCTCTTGGCTGATTCGCAGCATTGCCAACGGGCGTTGAACCAACTGGAAAAGTCGGTTGACGAGCGCCTTGGAATAGATGGCCCGGGGTTTTCTGCGGCCAAGGAATCGCTGGACGGCGTTATTCGCACCTTATCGCGCTTTGCGCAGGACGCCGGCGTCCACAAGCAAGCCCTATCGACAAATGATTCAACACAAAATGCCGAAGACAACAACAATCTCCCATCCTCTACACCGGTGACTGGAACAATTCAAACACGTGCGCAAGCGTTGGAGCAGCTGCGCATCGTCGCTGATTTCTTTCGCCGTACCGAACCCCATAGCCCTGTTGCTTATTTGGCAGACAAGGCCGCTGCCTGGGGAGATATGTCCCTGCACTCTTGGTTGAATACCGTGATAAAAGATCCAACTTCTCTCGCTCATGTAGAAGAACTTCTGGGACTTCAGACCCCTTCGTCGTCAGAGAAGTAGACTGGGGGCTTCTGAGTTGCGATATATCTGTCAATAGAATCTAAATGCCCCCTCTTTTTGCGCACCCGCCGGTAATTTTTATGATACGCCTTGCCATCCCAACGACAAAACAAGCGCCTTTAACAGCTACTGCGCAATCCTAAACTCTATACGCCGATTTCGAGTACGGCCATCCGGCGTATCGTTACTGGCGACGGGCCTATCAGGCCCTTGCCCAGAGGTCGTGACCATGTCTACGTTGATGCCCTTCGTCGCAAGAAAGGCTTTCACCGCGTCAGCACGGGCCAGGCTGAGAGATAAATTACTTGCGCGCAGGCCCTGGTTATCGGTATGTCCAATGATGTCCACTTTCTTGCCATTAAGCTTACGCAATGGGCCGACCATCTCGTCAAGAATAGTCTTGCCTGCGGGTGTCAGCGTTGCTTTGCCGATATCAAATTCAATAATACGGTTGGCTAAAGTCGTATCCAGTATGTTTTGCTCAGCCGCAGAAACATGCAGGCTATTTTTAATGGTGTAGGTTGGGTTTAACATGGTGGCCATGTCACTGGTGATTTGCTGACGTTGCGCTTCGTTAGCGACTTCACCTCGCACATTGATTATATTGCCATCAATCTTCAATTGCCCACGGCTAATCAATTTCAGATTGGGATTAATCAGCTTTTTTACATAGGTGTCCCAATTCGCTGGCATAACAACCGACCCGACGGAAATTTGATCGACCACCTTCTCAGCGCCATATAACTCACGTAGGCGAGCGAGCACACCTGCTTTGCTTGTTTCGTCCGGGACGGTTCCGGTCACCAATACTTGCCCAGGTTTCGGGGTCTCAAGTGGGGGTGCGAAGTTTTGCGCCCAACCCTGAGTGGAGACGATGGACAAGACTAACCAGATCCAACGCATGATACTAACCTCCAATAAAGGCTGCGTGAAACGACTCGAGCGCTGATTTCAAGGAAAGATTAGGCTGAACAAGATAACTGGATAGTTTTTTCATTCCGTAATCAGCCTCAACCTGTTCTTCTACCCATTGCGCATCTTCGAATGCAATGTGGTGTTCCAGACCGGTTTGCGGATCCATAATTGCATGAAGCGTGCGCGAGGACGCACCGCTGAACCCAACAACCATCGTGGGGCTTTCATGGGTATTAGTAAAAAAAAGTGCCAGCTCGAAATCCGCCCTGAGTAAAAATGGCGTGATCACATTCATCCAGAAAGAAGCTACCAGGTATCGATACATGGGATCGTAGGGCAATGGCAAGATTAGGCTCTTTTCCAGGCGTGATGAACCGCTTGCCATCACGGGCTGCAATAAAAAACCAAGTGCAAGCAGTGTTTGACGTGACGTTCCTTTAAAGCCTGCTTGGGCAAGCATTAGATCGAGAGCCCCGATTGTTTGAATGTCCAGGAAATCAGTGAAAACTGCATCGTATGCTAAAGCACCTAGCTTTATATCAATGGCCGTAGAGGAAAGGGCTTGGAGCTGGGCGGCAGGGTCAGAGGCCGATATCACGCCAACTGTCTGCGTTTCGAGACGGTTCCACAAGCGCGATAACACCATCGGGCTGCGGGCAACAAAATCGGAAGGGTCTTCAATTTCCATTGTGCTCATCGTGAGAAATGGAAAGCGCCGGTGGGCATGATCATAGCTGGCAATGAGATGGCCGGCAATGGCACGCTTTCTGCGCGGCCCTATGAATGCGAAGTGCATTGGCTGTACTGCGTCATAAGTGATTTTCCAACGCAGATCAGCAGAAAGAAGAGTCATCGCCTGGGCCAGCCAATCATCAAGCACTGTGACTAAAGGCATATTATCCGTTGCCTTAATGAAATCGCCCCTAGTCGGTATTTTTCCAAAATAGCCAATTTCGGCTTGCGTCGTCGCAACTTTCATTGTGAAGCCCCCACGGATTGTGGCGCGGAAGATTGCGCTGTATTAGGCTGGTCTGGGCCGCCCACGATGGTTGCGGGTAGTTTCATGTCGCGGAATCCTGTTTTTTGTGGTGTGCTGGAGCCACTGGCTGCGCCGGTGACTTGGGGGCTGCTGATAATTTTCAAATCCACAGATACCGCAACGTTTCCAGTGGCCCAAGTGAGTTCAAACACGCCGCCGTCTTTGCGCTTGCGTGTGGCGGCGTTAATCATGCGCTCCAATCCAAAACGCCCAGGGTGATTGACCACCTCAACTGTCTGCCCGTTGAAGGTTACGGCTGTAATCCGGGCGCCTGGCACGCCTTGGGGGTTAGGCCAAACGAGGCTTGACCATTCTGATTGGGTGTTACGATAGCGAAGATGTTGACCATCAATTTCGACGGTATATTCCAATGTGCCAGGTGCAGGCAAAAGTCGCATCTGGAAAACCGTTTGCGCCTCGGCGGCACTCGGAGAAGAGGCCACAGCACCACCTTCACTTAACGGTGCGACCCAACCGGGAAACTCAGACACTACCACAGGCGACAAGGTGATGCCCATGTTGGCCCAGGTTTTCGGCTCAAGCACATCACCGCGCCTGACAACCAGTGGCCCCATCGAAGTGTTGACAAACTTGGCAATCGCACCTTCAGCGCCAAATATCTTGCCAATTTCAGCGGCATTTGCTTCGATTCTGGAGTCTGGATCGAATGGATATTTGCCCGCCAAGGTCTTTTGGTATGGTTCATAAACTTGAGCCTGCCAGGTTTTGTTCATCTCGGATTCGGCCGGCTTGATAATGACCGCAAATGACTGCACTAACGGCCTGACCAAAATTGGCCGGATTGCCTGTTTTTGAGTGTCGGTCATGCCCATGAGCATTTGCTCATCGACGTACTTGAGTGCATCAGCCAGTTCGGAGCCACTGCCTTCCAGCGTCTGTTGCATGAGCTGTTTAGCACCCGGACCTGTGTCACCTTGATTTTTTAGTTGATTAAACCGGCTGCGTAATTTGGATAAAGTCCCCAAATAGCCCTGCAACAATGTCGTGCCTTTATCCCTGGTCACCACAAGCTTGGCAATGCCCCCAAATTCCTTTCCGATTGGGCCCATGGGGATTCCCGCCTTGGCCGCGTTCACATTCACATTGACGTTGAGTTGCGAAGGTGACTGGCGAAGAATGGTTTCCTTGAACCAGCCTATGATGCCGCTCTGCGCGCGTTGCAAGCCTTCGTTGACCAGTGAGGGATTATCCCAGGAGGTCTCTTGATATGTTGTGACAACCAGTTTATTGATAGGTGAAGTCTGCGGGTCACCCAAGCGATTCATCGCTGTTACTGCACCCTCAAAACCGTTCAAGTCTGTAATGGACACACCCTGTATGAATTTTTTCCATTCGCTGGCGTATTCCGTTTTGTACTGATTGACCAGCGCTTTTTGTATTTGCTCAGGACTACCCTCCAGCGTCAAATCGTCATTCGAGGCTGTTTTGAGTACCCAATCAGCGCTTTGCAGCGCCTTGTTCGAAGCTTCCTTGAAGGCATCTTCAATGAACTTTTCCCAAGCGTCACGCGTGAATGTACCAGGGATGGCATAGCTGCCGACTATAAGTTCTTTGTCCTCGTCGCCGACAATGCGCGCCACGGTCATGGCGGGGAAGCGCGTTGATGCGCGTGCTTTTACGTCAGCATAGACACGGTCACGCGCGGGCATGCCACGCACGACACTACGTAAATTGTCGCGCGATTGATCCACCAATGATAAGTTGTTTTCAATCAGTGGCCATGAGGGATCATTGATTTGTGAGAGGGAATATGAAATCAGACGCTCGGCGCTCCGAATCATTTGTTCACGTGGCATTGCGCCACGGTTGCTCTCCAGCCAGCCACGCCAAAAACGGGTCAACTGATCATTGAGGTGACTCGGTTCCGCGCGCGTTCTATCACCCAGCATCAGATAAGTTTTTAGTGCATTGTAACCATCCTCTGCGTTTGTGGGCGATGCATCTTCGTATGGTTGTGCCGCGCCACTGATGCTGGCCGTCGTCGTAGAGGTTGCAATGCTTGAACCCGCAAGCTGTGGAGGACGTGACGAGGGCATCAGCTTGTCAGCACCCGCATTCATCTCGGATAAGAAAGATTCAAGATTAGCCGTCACTGGCTTGAGCATGACCTCCCTTATACCAGAAAAATATTCCTCTCTTAACTTACGCTCGAGGAGCTCGCCTTGATAGAGCCCCAATCCCAGGGATATGGGTCGACTTTCACGATATTTTTCGAGCTGTTCAATGCGATCCTGCAGGATTTCAAGTGCTTCAAAGCGAGATTGCAAATCATACTGCTTGTCTTGCAGTTTTGTCGCCATTTCCAAGTCAGCTTGGACATTTTCCGCCAATTGCTTATTGCCCATGTATGACCAGCTCCATCCGCCCAGAGACAAGCCAACCAAGGCGGTGGCCGCGAAAAACATGGCGTAACGCAGCCGGGTCTTATTGCGGCTTGCATATTGAGAGACCAGTTCTTTATCAGCAAAAATGACTTTCCGAAACAAATTTAACAAGAAGAAGCCGTGTTTAAACGAGCCTTCGGATTGCTCCTGTGGTTGATATGTCAGATTAAAGCGTTCGGCGACGCGCTCCGACGAAGTGCTCACGGAAGAGCCTTCTTGCAGGGCGCTGGTAAAATAGAAGCCGCGAAAGACGGGTTTGAACTGGAATGGATTTTCCTCGAAGAGCGTGGCGACAAATGCGCGCAGCGGACCTTTGATTGAAGAAAATTCCAACGGAAAAGTAAAGACGCCAGGAGGCATCCGATCACCACGATTCAAGGCCATACTGGCCAAGCTCATTTCTTTCAGGCCGTCATATAGCTCATCGAAACGGTCGTCGAAAAACGCCAGCACATCCTGGTTAGTATTGTTGAGATTGTAGGGCAGCGTTGCACCCCACACGCGGTCTTGTTCCTCACGCTCAGTATCAAGAAAAAACTCATTGAAACCATTTATTAAATCAGCTTTTGTGAACAAGACGTAGACCGGCGCAAATACTTCCAGCCGTTCGGTGAGTTCCTGAACGCGTTGACGAAGGTTCTTGGCCAGATTGATGCCAAACTCAGGCCTGTTTCCTGTGAGTTCAGTGATGCTGACGGCAATAATGATGCCGTTAATGGGCGCTTTCTTGCGATATTTTTTTAATAACGCCAAAAAGCCAAACCACTCTTCACGATCTTCCTCGTGCACTGAGTAGCGGCCTGCTGTATCTAGCAAGATACCGTCTGTTGTAAAGAACCAATCACAATTTCGCGTACCGCCGATGCCGTGAATGATCTTTCCGTTGCTGTCGGCAAAAGGGAATTTCAATCCCGAATTGACAATGGCCGTGCTCTTGCCGGCTGCTGGATTGCCAATGACCATGTACCATGGCAATTCGTATAAAGCGGCTGATCCTGAGAGTAACCCCAATTTCGATGATTTGAGCGTTGAAATCGCCTCTAGCATGCGTGTGCGAATGGTTTCCACTTCATCGCGCTTAAGTGCATCAGCTTTGGTGGAAGGTTTATTGGCTTGCTGTTCCAACATGTCGCCTAATTGTTGTGACGATTTTTTCGCGCGTGATCTTCGGATCCATCTTGCTGTTGCCCAGGCGAGTATGGCAACGCCAAGCGCAACACCCACCCACACTACCGAGATCTGCAAGATGCTCGCTCCCAACAATAAAAAGGCAGCGAGTGCTAAAAAGCCGATTACGGCAAAAATACGATTCTTGGTTAGAATCTGTAAAATTCGTTGCATGGTGTATGGCTGCTTAGGTTGTGTTTATGTGGCAGTTTGTAACGAAGTGGTTTCGGGTATCCAGGGGCTGACAATAACTGCAGCCCGCGCGAAACCATCTTGATTGTTAACGCATAATGCAAAGTTTGAATTTTCTGCCGCTTCATGATGCGCCAGCGCCAGCGCCGTTAAGCTTGATACAGCCCCTGCCGAGCCACAGCTGGCGGCAATTTTGAAACATTGCGTGCTGAGATCCAAATCTGGGAACGTGGCGACTCCCATTTTCATTAGCTCGGCAACCCTGCTTGTACGTAGGTCTGTATCGGCAGTCACAAGGGTTATTTTTTCAGGGTTGATGGCGGCGACAAGAAATGCATCTTTGGTTAACGCGGTCAATGTTTCAGCACTGGAGCGGCCTCTATCATCCGCTGACTTTTCACGCCGGTTTTGCGCAATCCGATTAGTTTTCGCTGCGGACTTCGGATTTATCAGGGTTGCTTGTTGCGCATCAGCCAACAGCAAACCAGCAGCCCCCTCGCCAGGTATCTGCCCATGATTGCTTGCCCCCGTGAATAATCGCCCGGTATTTTCCCAGTCGCTCACGGTTAGCTCCCCAATATGCGACTCACACGCCAATACCATGCCAAAGCAGGGCAATGACTGACGATAGCTATCTACGGATAAACGATCCACCATGCTTATCGGCGCCATGTGATCGTTTGGCAATTCAGGTTTAAGCGCGATTTTCTCCGAAGGCCAGCCTTGCTGTTCAATCAAGTGAATGAACCATTCTGCCGTGATCTTACGTTTTTCCGCCTCCCAGTGCGTCGGCAGCAGGGCGCGCAACTGCAGCGTCGGCAAAACCATCGTGCTGCGTTTGGATGGCGGCGTCGCCATGTAACTTTCAAGCTGCGGATGCGTAATTGCCTGTTGTGCCAGCTCGATCACAACCTCGCTGCCCAGTGCCTGCGCGCGCAACTGCTCGCTGGTCCAGATTATTTCTTGCATGTTGCGCGTGGCCAGCCATGCTGAGATTGCTTTGCGTTGGGCATCCTCATCCACGCTTTCAATCCGGCCACTCAAAATGGGATAGCCGTCGCCATTTTTTAATTCACTGTCGAGTCCAAGCTTTGCTTTTTTAGATGCCAAGGCGCTGGTCAACTCATCTGCGGACTGGCCATGCGCCGCCCTGAGTGCGCTGGCAAGAATGATAAGCGTCAAGGCGCGTTCCTGCTGGGCAGTCTGTGCTTGAGCGAGAGCTTCGGCATCTGGTTTTATTTGTGACGCTGCTGTATGGTCATCTGACTTGGCGGAAAATACCGCTACGCCTTTGAGAATGAGCCAGAGCGCCGCCAGCAACGCTGCCGGAATGGCAAGGAGATAAAGCACTACATCCGAGGGGGTAGGCATCTGATTGCTGGCACGCCAATACAATATCATGGCAAACCAAACGGTGATAAAAACACCAAAAACCAGCAAGGTGCGGCTTATCCACGGTCGCATTATAGCCTGCGCTCCAAAGTTGAAATTCGCGTGTTTCTCTTGACAGTCAGCACCGGAGTTTCACTTTGGCATGGTAGTGTCTGCATATGATGCTATGTCGTTTATTTCCAAAAGTGTGTTGCATTGTGCGACCTGACACCGCGATACTGGGTTTCATATGATTTACACTAGTTAGTCTGCTTCTGGAGCAGCTTCAGCCGACCATCTGGTCCAACCGTCTCTGCATCGCAAGCGATAGTCCGCTCGCGTGACCACCGTGGTTTGCGGCAATGCTTGATCTCCGCGAGTTTTTCCCCTGTCGTTCTGAAGACTACGACACTGTGCAGCGAAAGGTCGGCTGCTATCTCCCGCACGCAGTCGAATGCGATTTTCCCCTGTTGCAAAGCGACGGGACCTGGAAAGCCGCAGTCCTCTTCCAGTGTCAGGCGCTTGCCAGCCGTGTCGACTACCACCACGCGCGCACGCCTGCCTTCGAACGGATCATCTTCATCGACGTAGTGGCGGACAATGACAATGGCGCGGCCATCGGAAAGTGGTTGGATAGATGAGATCCGATCCTCATCCTGCCAATTCACTGCACCTTGTGGCACGTCGGAGATTGACGCATCGACGGCGGAGACGCGAAACGCCAGCAATGTTCGCGGCTTCACGTCACAGCGTTTCACATAGGCGTCCTTGATCTTCTCGCGCAAGCGCGACAACCCGGATTGCGCTGCCTCGGCCGAGCTTGCAGCCTCGGCGACCCAGGCGAAAATGTTCCTCTTGTCGCCGCAGTCGTTGGTCTGGACAACAAATCCCTTGGCGGAAAGCGGAGTGAGTACCTTGCTCTTCTGGGCTATTCCTGCTGGCGAACCGTCGCTAGCGCCTATGACCAGCCAGAGGCGTTCCGCCTGGGCTGGCAGCACGACGCCGAAAATCAGTACCGCTGCAAGCAGAGCTCGTCTCACAAACCGCTCTCAGTTTTCACTCGCGCCAACTCGGAGTTTGCGGCCAACTGGACATGTGCCCAATCAGGCTTCGACCAGTCGCCGCCCCAATAAAGGTCCTGTTTCTTGGCTTCTTCGCCGAGGGCTTTCCAGAAACCGGAAGTTTCTGCCTGCGGGGTCCAGGCGTAGCGGCTGTCGATAATGTCTGCGGCATAGGCATTCGGCGTTCCGTCGGGCTTTTGGGCGTTGTGAAAGCTGAACTTCACTTTGCTGTTACCCTGCTGGAATAGCTGCAATTGGACGGCAACGGATCGCCAGCCATAGACTATCTTCGGTTGAAAGCCGCGTTGTGTCAGAGCCGCCAGTACGGCCTGAACCTTGGGCCGCAACGTCGGGTTCATGCTTTGCAGTTTCTTATCCTGCGACCACTGAGCGCTGTCACCGCTCCATTGGGGCAGGCTGGGTGGCGTCGTCGCGGCAGCGAGTACCGCCGGAATCACTGCTGATGCCCCCGCCGCCGATGCGTTGAAAGCTCGGCCGGCTGGGCGTGCAGCCACCGCCTGAGCCGACTCATTCGACGCCGTTGTGACAAACTGGCTGGGCATAAGCGTGGCGCCACAGGCAGTTTGATCGCCTTCGCGTGCAACAGGCTGCCCATCCACGATAAACGTCGGATCGCCGCTAACGATCGGATTCGTGCCGTGTCCTGGGATGGGGCATGTGACTTTATCACCGACACGGGAAATACCCATATTGCCGCTGCCTGACATCCCTGATGCTTCAATGACGGTGCCGCCGTGTGAGGTTGAATCACCCAGCCTGATCAGTGCGCGAGCCATTTTATTTTCCTGTTTTGTTGGCTAAAGTAAAATTCTATTTTAAATGAACGCCAGGAGAGCGTAATTCCAAATGGCCAAAATCCATCATTTTCCAGCGCCCGCCCCAATGCATTCCGACCGACTCTGCGACCTCGCCATAAAGCTTGTAACCCTGCATTGCCCAAGGATCCTTCTCTGAGATCACCAGTTTCCCATCGCGCAAAAATGCACAATCGGCGGCCAAGCCGTATTGATGATAGCTTTGAAAAGCAGCGGCGTTGGTCACATTCTCACCCATGCTGGCCAGCATGTTTTGTCGCTCGGGGCTACGATAACCTTCAAGAATCGTCATATCATAGCCGTGTTTTTGCTTCATTATCTTGAAAATCAATAATAAGCGCTGCATAAAGTCATGATTAAGCAGTTGCCAATTTCGACTGGCGCCGACCAACATCGGACGCGCCTGCATGACTTCTTGTGTTGTGAAAACGGCCGGCGGCAATGGCATCGGCGGCACAAGCAGCTCACCCTTGAGCAGATCAGCAACCTGCACGTTGACATCGCGCGTCGAAACATCAAAACCGTCCAGCATGCTCCTGCCGCTGATCAGCCAGGCGAATAATGGAGGCAAGCAGATAATTGCCGCGCCCGCCAAAAATAGCAAGTAATGATGTTTTATTACCTGTCCAGCGCTTAATGCGAAAGCGTTGGCGGAGGATTTCAATAAATATAATCTTTTATTTTTACTTGACTTTAGTCGGCGATAATAGCCTTCGGTTCGTGACCAGGCTTTAGACGCGACTTTTGTTGCGGTTTCTCGACCAGCAGGAAAAAAAATAAGCCACGCGATAAAACAAGCCAGCAGAAAATACAGCGCTACGAATAAAAAAAGCACGGAGAGCCTTTTAAGTTGATGCTGCTATAAAAACAGCAACTTATTCGCCAATTGTTTATTTTCAAACAGCCCATTATAATAATTGAATATTTAGTGTGTTAGCAATCATAATTTGATGGCATTTTTTGTCGCGATGGGGTCTTGAATTTTGCAAAGATCTGAAGAAAGTCAGCAAGTCGTCAAAAAACCTAGTCTTTTATCCGGCTCTGACGATGCTGTAACTGCAAACAGCAGAATCTTGGCGGGACTTGAGCAGGACGACAAAGGTTTTTTTGCGCCAAAAAAACCGATTAGTCGTCGATCTGCCGTGACTAACCTCATTGTTGGATTATTAACCATCCTCGGTGTTGGCGCGGCAATTATCGTATACCAAAATAATGCAGCGTCACCAGTACAGCGCACGCCACTGCAGGCAGACAGCCCGCACACCGATTTGATTGCCAAAAAAACCGACTCAATACCTGTTATATCTGTTCCCGCACCCGAGGCTGAGCCAGAAGGCTTGGCGGCGCTCATTGTCAATGAGCCAGTTGCGATAGCAAAAAATCTTTCGGGCGCAGGCGTCCCCGGCATCGCAGCCAGATCAGCTAACCCGTCTCTTGCAGTTAATTCGCAAGAGACGGGGAGGGGGCCTGATATCAGCAGTAAACTGCCGCAAGCTGGGTTAAACAGCATCCAGAAAAATTCGGCTTCTTCACCCAAATCCATCACCGGCACCCACACACAAGCCCATGCGGCAGCTACTGTGCCCGCCGCTCGCCACCCTGATTCCAGCAACAAAAGCAGCCCCGCCATAAGCACTGAAAAGCAGGGTGCTGTCGCCACGAAGGGGCAAACGGCAGACCGCGACGTCGCTCTGCTGGAAGCATTGGTAGCTCACGCCACCGAACAACCTGTCCGCGCGCCGGAAAGTCCGAAAAAAAGCGCTAAAAACAATCAGCAGCCCGTATCGACAACCATTGCAAAAACAAGGGAGCACAACCGCGATTTCGTGGAACGTAAACCAAACGATTCGACGGAAAGTCTACTGCAGCGCTGCAAGCAGCTAGGTTTTTTTGAGGGGGAGTTCTGCCGGTGGCGCATGTGCTCTGGCCGCTGGGATTCGGATGCGGCCTGCAAAGTAGCGCAAGAAGGCCAATAATGCCAATTTGTATTAAAAACGAAAATTATTTTATTGCAGAGTGCATGGAGCGCACTCTGCAATATTTCACTTAAATAGCCACCCCACTAACAACCGGCGACTGCCCACCATGACTGACAAGGTAATGTCATCCATCGGTTCGTCTTCAATAGCTACCACGACTCAGCCGATAACCGTCGTCCTGCGGTAGATATCCAAATATCAGCAGGCGGCCTGAGCAACGGGACAGCCTCGCCGTACACCGATGAGAAAGCGATCAGGGGGTGTGACAGCATCACGAATACTGTCCGGTTGCATCCGGGCGCATTCTAAACCGATGCACATAACCCCATCTCGAACGAAAAAAACCCTGCCCGGCCAGATTGCCACGTCACTCTTCCAAGGCAAGAGCCTTGTGCGGGAATTCCGCTCGCAGTGATCTGTGCGAGAGCAAGAGGTGAGCCCGTGACCAACTTCTTTTACTTTCTCTCAAGATTGTAGAGTAGATCGGCGCCGCTTTGCAGGCCGCTGCCTTCTGCCTCAAGTGTCCAGCGGCGGCTGAGTTGATAGCGCAGGCGTAGGGTTTGGAGTCTATCAACTACACCTACGCCATAGCTTATATAAAGCCTGGGCGTTAGATATTTGCCAAGGACGAGAGCGGCGTTTGCTGTTGCTGACGCGGTGCCTGGAGCGGTTCCTGTCACGGCGCTTGGGAGCGCGCCTGGAAGTATGGTTGCGCCGGTGATGGGGGCGACTCTTGTCTCCATGCGTACCTCTTCGATGCCGAAGGCCTTGCCGATCTTCTGGGCAAGCACTTCACCGCCAGCCAATCCTAGTCCCAGTGCTGCGTTTGATAGCTGTTGACCCTCAGCAGCGGAGGCTTGACTCATGGGACGGCCCAATAATAGATAGGATAGGGCGTCGGCTTCTGGCATGGCCGGTTCGGAAAATGCGGATAAAACCGGGCTTTGCAATGTGCCGCGCACGTTGAGCCCGACTATGATAGGGGTGGATACGCCAATCTGGGGAATCTGGCGTATGGCACGTGCATCCAGCCCAGGATTGTTGATGGGGCCGCCGGCAAACAGTAGACGTCCTCCCTTTTTTACGGCGAATTTTTGATTAAAGGCGCTGTATTCTCCACCGTCTTCGATACGTATCTCACCCAAGGCGGTAGTGAGCTGTCCCGGCATGTCTATCAGGGCGATATCACCGGTGAAGCGTCCGCTGAGGCCGAATCCCTTGAACTTCACCTGGTCGCCGAGCTTGAGGCCGATCAGGCTGCTGATTTCCCAGCGGCTGGCGCGGATTTCCGCTTCGCCCGCCTTTTCGACGATGACATCTTCCGAGGGCCGAACAGCGGCGCTTAGGTCGCGCGGCTCGATGCTGGCTTCCGGGATGAGCAGGTTGCCATTGACATCAATTTTGTGCTGCGAGATCTTGACGGTGAGATCGGGGGTGACATTTGCCCTGATCTCCGGCGTTCTGGCTGCTTCAAAACGCTCACCTTTGACTGTCAAATTTGCTCCCCACTTTCGTTGCGCATCGGCTTGTGCCTGTCCGGCCAGATACACTATTCCATCACCGGAGCGGGCTTGCCCTTTGAGCGTGAGGCTGCTTTCGTCATTGCCGGTGATGAGCATCTGGATGTCGCGCAAGCGCAGACCGAAGCGTGGCACCAAGGCAGTACCTTGTTCGAGTTTTGCTTCTCCTGTGAAGCGTGGCTTATCCATCGTGCCGGCCAAGGCAAGCGCGATGCTGACCTTGCCTTGGGTATTTTCTACGCCTGGCAGCAGATCGGGCAGCAAATCAAGCTGGTGGATTTCCGCGTTCACTTGTCCAGTGAGCTGGGATACGGAGGATGCGGTATTCTTGAGTGCCGCAGGCAAGCCTGAGCGGGGCAGGGCGAGCGTGCCCTCTGCGGTGCCCCTGTCGAGCAGCCTTAATCTGGCCCGTGTGTTCAATGTGTCCGGCCCCAGGCTAGCTTCCACACTGCCGTCGGTATAGGCAATGACGAGCTCTTGATCCGGGCCGAGCGGGTAAACGATGCTTCCAGGGGTGGGGATGAATTTTCCCTCGCCAGTCAGCAGGGCCGCTCCTGCGCATCCTGTGCCTGCGGCACTCGCACATCCATGTGCATCGCCGGCGGGACTGTAATGTCCTGAAAGGGAGGCATCGAAGGCGCCGGACAGAGCGGCATTTGGCGGGAGCAGAGGCTTGAACCAGATCATGGGCAGGTTTTTGCCCTGTGCATTGCCTTGCCAGCCACTATTGATTTGCTGGTTGGCATCGAAGCATACTTGGGACGCAGTCTGTTTCCAGCACCATGGGCCAAGCTGTGCGTTGTCTTTGGCAACTGCAAGTGGGCCGGGGGCGGCCAGGCTCCAACGTCCAAAGGCTTGAGACGTGGCATCGGCACGGGTGAGCATACCCTTCCAGGCGATGCTCTGTTCGCCCATTTTTTCAACGTGCCCTCCGGGAGTGAGACCACCCTGGGCGTGCAGCACCAGCGATTCTCGCGGCATGTTTAGTGTTGCATTTAATTCGTGTCGCGTAGCCAGGCCACTGCCATCGATGGTGACAGAGTCGATAGCTTGAGTGCCGATGCGCAACCCAGTGGCGCGCAGATTAAGCTGCGAAGGCAGTTGATCCTGCATGTCTACATCCGTGCTTAGATGCAGGTCGGTGGCGCGATATTCATTAAATGCCAAATCTTTACCATTGAGAACGGCAATGATGCGCGGCGTCTGCAGTGGCCCGGATAGGCTGCCGCTGGCATGCGCCGTACCGCTGCTTGTTATGCCTTGTGCGGCGAGAGCTCTTCCAAGATCCTGAACATCCAGCTTCCACCGAAGATCCCATTTCTCGTCCAGCCGGCCTGAAGCCGCGAGGTTTGCTGAGCCGGAAGAGACATTAAGATGTGGCAATTCATAGCCATCCTTGCTTACGATCAAGAACGCTGAACCGTCCAGCGGGATGTCACGTAGTTGTCCATTGAGCTGGCGGAGGTCAAGTGTAGTAACGTGTTGTCCGTCCGCCTGTATGCCGCTGATCCCCGCCTCTAATGAAAGTTGTCCCGGCCATTGTGGCCACTGCTGCCCGGGATTCAGATCGTTGCCGGTGATGTCAAGGTTCCATGCAAGCTGTGGTTGCCAAGCAAGCGCTCCACGCCCTGTGACCTTGCCGTCAAGGATATCTCCGTGTATGTCAGCCAGGTTGAGACTGGTGCGGCTGCCCTCTCCAGCCGCGATCCAACGCCCTGTTGGGATATTCTTGCCTGCCAGCGCCGCGTCAAATTCCAGCATATATTTGTCAAGACCGCCGGAAAGTTTGAAACTCCCCCGTTCACTACTGATAACCGCTTCTCCAAGGAGCGGCCAGGCGAGCGAGCGCCATGTTCCTGTCAGGCGAAGCCGTGGGTCTTTGATCAGTTCGCCGGTGACGATGCCTTGGGCGGTGATGCGGGCGGTGTGGTCCGGCAGGGCTAGCGTTAGTTCGCGGATCTGTATTTTTTTATCTTCATAGCGTGCCTGAAGATGTGTATTTACAGCGTATTGCTTTTGTTTGATCTGCAGCGCGCTTTGCACGTTCGCATGGCTGAGGTCGCCGTCGGCACGGAGCTTTCCGGTAACATCCAGTTGCGGCCAGCGTGCGTTGATGTTGCGCGTGCTTAATCCATCCAACTCAAGGCTGGCCTGCCACCGCGTTTCCGCGAGCAGGCCTGTGACTTTACCGTGCAGCGCTGCTTTGAAGGGGGCGACGATATCCGTTGTGGCGCCGATTTCATCGAGGAGCTCTCCTTTGAAGGTGGTTTCTCCCGAGAAGGTGCTGTATCCCTTCGGTGTAGTCGTCCACAGGATACGTGCATTCAGAGGGTAATCACCCTGCGGTTTTACTGTGCCGCGCAGGGTGGCATGAAGGAGGGGAGATCGCATGTCGAGATTGTCGATATGCAGGCGCTGGAAGCGGAATCTGCCGGCCAGGGTAATGTTCTCGATGGGGTAGGAGAACCCCCTGTCCGGCAGATTGACTATGATTTTGTTGATGATGGCCTTGTCTAGCTTTATGCCAAGTGGCAGCCGGATATCGGGCAGTTTTTTCAGCGGCTCAGGGCTTTTTAGTTGGGTATAATTTAATCCTGTGATATTCAATCTGGTGATATGCAGTT
Organism: Gammaproteobacteria bacterium; assembly: GCA_040183005.1. Taxonomy (NCBI): domain Bacteria; kingdom Pseudomonadati; phylum Pseudomonadota; class Gammaproteobacteria; species Gammaproteobacteria bacterium. The sequence goes on along the minus strand of JAMPIW010000007.1, from coordinate 701,414 downwards.
GTTCATAGAGCAAGGCAACAGGCCGTATCTCCAACTTGATGTCATCAATGGCTACGGTGGTACGGGCATCTTTGGTTTTGTAGCGCAACCCATGCGCGGTGACGGAATCAATCAGCCGTCCCTGGAGGCGTTCCACCCGTAATTCGCCAGGCATGGTGCGCGCAGCCAAATCAAACATCCATTTTAACCCGGTTTCGGTGGTGGCCACGAAAGCCGCCGTGCCGGCAAGGGTAATGAGTATCAGCGCCAGCAATAAAATCCACGGCAATTTGCGCCGCTTGGGCTCAGAAGCAGAATCCACGCCAGAATTTTCAGTATCGCTCATAGATCGGGGCCGATCACAAGATGAAATTTCATGGGGTTGTTTGGTTCGCTCACTGCCCAGGCCAGATCAAAGCGTATCAGGCCGATGGGGGTTTTCCAGCGCACACCCACGCCCGCGCCTTGTTTGAGTTTTTCCGTCCAGTTATCCAGGGCGTTTCCGATATCGAAAAAGACAGCGCTGCTCCATTTGTCTGTCCACGAATATTCATATTCGGTACTGCCGACCAGCAATTGTTCGCCACCGATGACCCGATTGCTGGCCGCATCCCGTGGTCCCAGGGTGTTGTAGCCATAACCGCGTACGCTTTGGTCGCCGCCGCTGAAGAAGCGCAACGATGCGGGCAGCTTGGCAAACTCGCCGACGCGGCTGAGACCCGCATCACCGCGCAAGATGACACGGCCATTTTCTCCGAGAGGGCGAATCAGCTTGCCTTGCAGCCGCATTTGCAATAACTGGATATCCGAACCCAATAACGGATGAGTTCCTCTGATGTCGATTGACAGGCGCGTGCCGTGCCGCGTGTAAATACGGTTGTCGGCATCGACGCGTGACCAACTGATACCCGGCAACAACAGCTTGCTATGGCCGCTATCGCTACCCACAGTAAATGTTTCGGCCTGATAATTAATGTATATCGTTTCAAGCCAGCCGCTGCCCCTGAGCAGCGTGTGGCTGGCTCCGAGCACAGCGATCTGACTCCGGCTGGTTTGAGGATTGTTCTCCAGCCAGCCAGCAGTGAGCTCAATGCGGTCGGTGCGTGGGTTGCGGGTGGGGATGCGATAGCGGGCGATGAAACTGTTTTTAATTTCAGAGAGCCTAAGCTCGGTTCTAAGGCGATGCCCCTGGTCGTTGATATGGCGGTTTTCCCAAGCTAGACTTCCGCGCACCCCTGTATCCGTACCATAACCAAGACCGGCGGTATAACGGTGTTTGTTGCGAGGTTCCAGCATGATTTCCACAGGGATTTCACGATTCTCGATAAGATCGCGGCGCGCCTTGGCGTCCACGCTGTTGAAGTAGTCGCTGTCACTGAGTATGTTTTGCAGGGTAAACAGGCGGCTTGTGGAAAACGGTTCGCCCTGTTCAAAGGGGACAAAGCGCGCGAGGAATTCCGGGTCTAAATGGGTTTTTTCATGGCCGGCTGGCTGAATAAAGCTCACCTTGCCGAAGCGGTAACGCGGTCCAGTGTCAAAATGAAGGGTCACATTAGCCGAGTGTTGATCAGGTTGGACATATACCTCATGCCTTGATAGTTGTGCATTCAGATAGCCGCGCTCGGCGGCGAGCGCCTGGAGGGCGCGCTTGCCCGCCTCATATTTAGCATGTTCGAGGACGTCGCCCTTGTGGAGAGGGAAGTCTGCGATGAGCCTCTGGAATTCTTCGTCCTTCGTACCCTCGCCCAGCAATTGAATGTCAATGTTCTCCACATGTGCCGGCGCTCCTGGGACGATGTGATAGGTTGCCAGCCAGCCGCCAGTCTGCTGCGCAAGCTCGGAACGGACCTGCGAGTCATAATAGCCGAAGGGCTCCAGCGCCTGTTTGATTTCGGCAGTGGCATTACGATGCAGGCGGCGTATGCGTGCCTCGAAAAGTTCGGGATCGTTCTTCTGCTGTTCGATGCCCAGGAATTTGCGTACATTCTCAAGAACGGCGCCCTCCACGCCGTCGATTTTAACCACTACGGTTTCTGCCGCACGGACTACGCTTGCATAGCTGATGAGAGTCATCAGCAGCATGATCAATATGTGTTTTAGCATTATAGTTATAATGGCATCCGTTCTTGGCGTGACTCTTTAGGTATACCCCAATAGTATACCGTGGGTGCCAAGGGCGGCGTTAAAAGGATGCTGGAAAAGGCCGCCCACCGCCTTTTCAGAACGCCCTTATCCCGCGCAGGTTGTTTTTCAACAGCCTGCGAATCAGGTATCATGCGCACTCACTGAACGACGGGTGTTATCTTTAATGGATTCGGATCACGACGCAATCGAACAACTTCATACCCTGCGGGATTTTGTGCGCTGGGGGACAAGCATTTTCAATGAGGCCGGCGTATTTTTTGGGCATGGCACGGACAATGCCGTAGACGAAGCCCTTTTCCTGGTGTTGCACGCCCTGCATCTGCCGCACGGTTTGCCCGCCGAGCTGATGCAATCCAACCTCACTATGGCGGAGAGGCGTGCCATTGTCGGTCTGCTGCGGCGGCGCATCAACGAGCGTCTTCCTGCGCCGTATCTTACCCATGAGGCCTGGTTTGCCGGTCTGGGTTTTTATGTCGACGAGCGCGTGCTTATACCCCGTTCGCCTACTTCAGAGTTGATTGAATCGCGATTTTCTCCCTGGCTGGAGCATGGGCATGTGGAACGTATTCTCGACCTGTGTACCGGCAGCGGCTGCATCGCCATCGCCTGCGCGCACGCCTTTCCGGAGGCTGAGGTGGATGCCGTGGACGTATCCCTGGATGCCTTGGAAGTTGCCAATATCAATATTGAGCGTCACGGCATGGAAGAGCGTGTCCACGCCGTCGAATCCGACCTATTCAGCGCCCTGGCCGGCCGGAAATATGAGGTAATTATCAGCAATCCCCCTTATGCCGCTGTTCATGAAATGGCCGCCTTGCCGGAGGAGTACCATCATGAGCCGGAGCTGGCCCTGGTGGCAGGCGAGGAGGGGTTGGATATCGTGGTGCGCCTGCTGCGCGATGCGATTGATTACCTGGCGCCTGGTGGCATCCTGATTGTCGAAGTTGGCAATGCTGAAACAGCCCTGGCGCAGCACTACCCAGATGTGCCATTCATGTGGCTGGAGTTTGAGCGCGGCGGGCATGGGGTGTTTCTGCTGACATACGACAAACTGCGGCAATATCATGATGTGTTTGCCGCCGCCTGCAAGCTATTAGAATTGCGTCCATAAAACCTAGAGGAGTATCCATGAAAGTAGTACGTCGTGCGCTGTCGGCGATGGCTGGTGGCGGATTGATGATGTTGGTTGGCATGTCCGCACAGGCCGGCACTTTTAATGCCTTGCAGCCCTTGCCAAAACAACCACCCATCCCGCAGGATAACCCCATGACCCCCGCCAAGGTGGCGTTGGGCAAGCAGCTGTATTTCGATACGCGTTTGTCGGTTACTGGCACACACTCCTGCAACTCCTGTCACAATGTGATGGCGGGCGGTGATGATGGGCGCGCGGTTTCCGTAGGTGTGAACGGCAAGGTTGGTACGCGTTCGGCACCTACAGTCTGGAATGCGGCGTTCAGCACTGTGCTGTACCGGGATGGCCGCGCGCGCAGCCTGGAAGAGCAGGTCAAAAGCCACTTGTTGAGCCCCACCGAAATGGGGATGCCGGATGAGCAGGCGGTCGTGGCGCGCATCGCCGCTATCCCCGGTTATCGCAGCCAGTTTTCCAAGGTATTTGGCGGTAAGGAACCGGTCAGCTATGACAACATCGCCAAGGCGATTTCCACTTACGAACGCACTTTGGTAACCCCAAACAGCGCCTATGATCATTACCTGCGCGGCGATAAAAAGGCTCTTTCCGCAGACGCCAAACGTGGCCTTGAAGAATTTCAGAAAGTGCAGTGTGTCTCCTGCCATTTTTGGGTGAATCTTGCAGGTCCGGTACCGGGATTGGCGTTCCAGATGGGTGAAGGCTTTTATGAACTGTTTCCCAATTATCCAGGCACGGAATATGAAAAGCGCTATCAACTCGCGGATGATATAGGCCGCTACAATATTACCGGTATCGAAACAGACCGGCGCATGTGGCGCGTGCCAGGCCTGCGTAATGTCGCGGTGACTGCCCCCTATTTTCACAACGGTGCGGTCAAAACGCTGGAAGAGGCGGTGCGCGTGATGGGCAAGACGCAATTGAACAAGGATCTTACTGATCAGCAAGTGAAAGACATCGCTGCCTTTCTCAACAGCTTGACCGGCGAATTCCCGAAGCAGGCGTTGCCGAGGCTGCCTGCAACGCCGAATAGCAGCGTAATCGAATAGGAACGGATTGCGCGCTCATTTGATTGATATAATGCGCCGTCACAACAACAGGGGTTTAATTTTAATAATGTCGAATACTCTACAAGAAGCGCAGGCGATCTACGCCAAGGCTGATCTGCTTTGGTCACGCGAGGACGTGGACGCCGCGCTTGATCGCATGGCTGCGGATATCACCGCAAAATTAGAGGACAGCAATCCACTGGCATTGTGCGTAATGATAGGCGGGTTGATCCCGGCTGGCGGGTTGCTGCCGCGCCTGGATTTCCCTTTGCAGATCGATTACATCCATGCCTCGCGCTATCGTGGCGCCACCCAGGGCGGCGTACTGCACTGGGTCGTCAAACCTTCCTGCTCGTTGGAAGATCGCGTCGTACTTTTAATTGACGACATTCTCGACGAGGGTGTAACGCTGGCCGCCATCATCGACTTCTGCAAAGCCGCCGGTGCGCGCGAGGTTTATTCCGCCGTGCTGGTAGAAAAATTGCATGATCGCAAGAATGGCCTGCAGGCCACTTTTAAAGGGCTTGATGTGGAAGACCGCTATGTATTTGGGTATGGCATGGATTACAAGGGCTATTTTCGTAATGCCCCAGGTATTTACGCTGTATCTGGTGATAACTCTTAAACTGGTAAACGTATACCCATGACTGAATTGGCGATCATCGGCGGCACGGGATTAACATCCCTCAAATCCCTGGAAATCATCCGGCGTGAGGTTGTCCACACGCCCTACGGCGAGGCCTCAGGCCCATTAACCCACGGCGTATTGTTTGGCAAGGAAGTGATGTTTCTCGCCCGGCATGGCTACGGCCATACCATCCCGCCTCACAAAATCAACTACCGCGCCAATATGTGGGCGTTGCAGCATGCCGGCGTCAAAAAAGTGATCGCCATTGCGGCGGTCGGCGGCATCCGTAACGATATGCTGCCGGGCTGTCTGGCGGTTCCCGACCAGATCATTGATTACACCTGGTCGCGCAAAAACACCTTCTTTGAAGACGGACTCACCCAGGTTACCCATATCGACTTCACCTATCCCTATAGCGAAGAGTTGCGCAACATTCTGATACAGGGGTGCAAGTCCGGGAAAATCGATATTTGTGCGGACGGTGTCTATGGCGTAACCCAAGGCCCACGTCTTGAGACTATTGCCGAGATCAACCGCATGGAGCGCGACGGTTGCGCAATGGTAGGCATGACGGGCATGCCCGAGGCTGCTCTAGCACGCGAGCTTGATCTGCACTACGCGACCTGCGCTGTCGTCGTCAACTGGGCGGCCGGGCGGGGAGGCGAGGGGGATATCATTAAAATGGAAGAAATCGAAGCCACTGTGAAAACCGGCATGGATAAAGTACGCACAATGCTGGAGCATGTGCTGCCGCTGATTTAGGAAACATCCATTCCTCAAGAAGGCCTTCGCTTGAGCAGCACATAAACCGCGCCGGTGCCGCCATCAACGGCGCGCGCCCACGGTAAATTTGCTCTCGACATAACCATTTGATTGGACGCGCTTCGTTAAAAACCTCTATCGTTGTTTTTTCTGGCAAATTTCTGAGAACAAATTTATCCTGGGTGCGCGCCAACAGTGTTGCATAAGAGCGCAATATTGTGCTATTAATGGTGTGGTTTAAAAAGCTTCATAACGGAGCGTAATTTACCAATAGGGAGGGTGATCATGAATATATTTCGTAGTACGACCAAGCTGGCTCTTATCGCTTTGGCGATGTCCGCATCCGTGGGCGCTTGGGCTGTGCCATTAACCAACCCCATAGTGACCGGTACACACATCGTCTGGGGGGTTGTTGCACCTAACACTCTAGCGCCTGTTTCCTCCACTCCTGCAAGCATCGCCACTGCTCTGACCGGCAATGCCGCCGACCCCACCGGCAACGTCGAGCTGAGCAAGTTCGGTGGTCCAGTCACGACCCTGAGCGGCGACATCGCTGGCAACCCCATCGTCCTGAGCAGCCTAGTGCTGAGTGACTGGACAGTCGGCGGCAATGCCCTGGCGACGCAATATATCCAGGATGCAGCCATGGCGGCCTTTGGTGCCCCTCTGAATGCGGTGCAGTTTGCTACTGCGCTCACCAATTTCTACAACCTGAATGTAGGCGGCCACAAGCCTTGGCAGTTGGTCAGCGACCCCAACATCTCCTACGTCTACGGCGATAGTAGCAGCGTGTACATCGGACTTGCCGGTCTGCTGGATGCTAGCCCATTTCTTACGGCTATCAGCGGCATCCCGTTACCTTCCGGTAAGCAGGCTAGCGAGGTGGTGAAGGTTACATACAATGGCATTACCGACTATAGGTATGGCTTTTCCGCCACTCCCTCTGGTTATCACACTACTGCATTCCCCTTGGATCAGTCCTACACCGGCAACTACCAGGTGCCGCTGCCGGGCATTCTGTGGCTGTTTGGGGCTGGTCTCGCTGGTCTGCTTGCCAGTCGTCGCCGGCCACTACTGGTGACTTAGTACACCTGTCCACAATTAACATGAACAGTTTACGGCAACTGAGTAGTTCCGTTCGCCGTGTTGTTGGCCTTTATTGTCCACAAACTGTTCAAGTTATTTATGGACGGATCCTTAGCTGCATGCGGGCGCCGTAACGATCCGGAGCGTTGGCGAGCGATACCTAGCCGCACCCTTACCATAAGTAATCATAAATAAATGTGGAATGGCGTAATTTCACTCACCGTGCGTCTGAGTCCATCTTTCAAGTCTATGCTCGGCGAAAATTTTGTCCAAGTAATTAATTTACGCTTCCAAAGGGTGTGGCTGGCGTTGGGCCGAAATAATGGTCTAAAAAATCTTGATTGCCCCCCTACCAATACTCAGTAGCTTATTCCAGGGTTGTTCACAAGGGTAGATCCCGGAATAACGGCTCCACCGTTTGGCGGGGTTTTGGTGTTAATCAAAAAAACATGGAGGTTTTTGTGTCTTTTGTCGTGTTTTTTTGTATGTGTCTGCTGGTTTCTGGCCTTACGATTCGAATAAGCATCGCGCTGGCGGGCCGTTTCGGTATCATGGATCATCCAGGCGGGCACAAACAGCACGGCACCAGCACGCCATTTGTAGGTGGGGCGGGCATCATCATGACCGTGTTGATTGTCTCGCTCTATCTGGTGGCGCTCTATTTGCGCTTTCCTTCCACCTCCCTCGGTCAAATGCGGACCATCGCCCTGGGAGCGGTGGTGATCTTTTTGACCGGTTTGGCCGATGACATCTGGAATCTTAATTTCAAGGTGCGGTTTTTCGCACAAGCTGTAGCCGCCCTGTTCATGGTCTTTCTGGGCGGAGTCGTACTCAGTGACTTGGGCGAGCTCCTGCCCGGTCTGTACCTAAATCTGGGTCTGCTGTCCGTCCCATTCACGGTCTTCGCCACCATCGGCGTTATCAACGCCCTCAACATGATCGATGGAATCGACGGCCTGTCCGGCGCAGTGTCCCTGGTCAGCCTGGCGCTCGCTGCCTTGGTCGCCTATTTGGGCGACCAAGGCAGCCATCTCACTTTGATCATTGCCCTTATGGGTGGCGTGGCGGGCTTTCTTTATTATAACCTGCGCTATCCCACCAATAGCCGGGCGCGTGTCTTCTTGGGCAATAACGGCAGCATGCTGCTAGGCTTTATGTTCGCCTGGATTTTCATTGATCTGTCCCAGGGGCCAGACAGGGCCATGCCCCCCGTCACCGCCTTGTGGCTATTCGCCCTGCCGCTCATGGATACCATGGGGGTGATGCTGCGCCGCGTCTGGTTGGGTAAGTCCCCCTTCCATGCCGACCGGGACCATTTGCACCATCTTTTCTTACGTGCCGGCTTCAGAGTGTCCGACACTGTGCACATCATCGCCATCATCCAGCTCGCATTTGGAATGATTGGCATAGCAGGTCTGCTGCTGGGCGTGCCGGATTACCTGATGTTCGCTCTCTACCTGTTTTCTTTCGCCACCTATGGCTACGTCATCGCCCGCCCCTGGCGGCTCGTGCCCGCCCTGTGCAGATTGAACGCCCGCCTGGGGCTACCCTCGGCGCAGGCCCAAGGTATCTTCATTGGCTATGTCCAGCGAACGGAGGCGCAAACCTTCCTGAATACCCTGACCAAGGAACTGGGTAATAGCCACGACTATCATCTGAGCCTGCACGAAATAGATCATGAGACCCGTGGTGGGCGTAGCGTGTATGCTGTTCTGGAAATGCGCCTTAGCGATGATGATATTTCTTTGGGTGAAGTCAAACGTCTGATAGGCGCACTCAAAAAGCGCTTGGTAGGACAGCCTGGAGTCCAGGTACGCCAGCTCATGCACCGCCGTACATCGCCTGACGGCGACAGCCCGAATATTGATCGCCGCTATCAGCAAGCCAAGACACTGATCTACCCAACAGAAAAAAAATCCGAGGTTAACCCTAGTGGCGAACCAGCGTAAATTTTCCGATTACGGCGTTGGCTACGTCATCCGACCGCCATGGATGGGGAGAGCGAAGCGAGGGGGGTTGCCGAAAGCGCAGGAGCAGTTTTTCGGCCACATCGTTCGGCCGACACGGGTGAATGAGTCTGCCGCTATGTGTAGGTGAACTGACGTGTTTAATAAAATTCTCATCATCTGCACCGGGAACATTTGCCGCAGCCCCATGGCTGAGTATCTGCTGCGACAGCACCTTAGCCAGATGGGGCGTGGCGTGGAAATCCGTTCGGCAGGCATCGCTGCCTTGGTTAACCATCCTGCGGAAGAAACTACCTCGGCCTTGATGCAGGCCAAAGGGTTGGATCTCACCCCCCACCGGGCCAGGCAACTGACGCCCGAGCTGTCGTGCTGGGCCGAACTCATCCTGGTCATGGAGAAGCATCACCGGGATGCGGTGGTGGAGATGGACCCCACCGCCCGTGGCAAGACCTTCCTGCTGGGGCACTGGACCGGTCAGGAAATCCCCGATCCCTACCGTCGTGGAGGCGAGGCCCACTCCAATGCCATGCGGCTTATCGAGGCCAGCCTTGATCCCTGGGTCAGGAAGCTGGAGACACAGGACTAAGTTGTGATTCATGAGCGCGCACGGTTAAGACCGATTCACGAAAGGATTTTATTCATAGTAAAATCCCTTGCGCTTTTGCCCAAAGTAACAAGCATTCTAATGTATCTTAAAAACGGCGATTGTAACCTCAATATGACAGTATTCATTCAACTGCCTGCAACCATCCTGAAATGGCCGGAGAGAATTGCCAGCATTTTCCGTTTCATCCTAATGTCCATGCTGATGGGCGGATTGGCCGCTTGTAGCGTCATTCCCGGTACCAATACCTACGGTATGCGCGAGCAGTCTGCAGTCAAACTGCCGGTGAAACAGGACATCGAGACGGTTCCAGCCAACGTCAAGGTCAAGCCCATCACCGCCGAATTGATCATCGAACAGGAGAAGGCGATCAGGGCCGCCAGCGCCAGCCAGACGCAGACTGAAATCGAACAGGCCGAGAACAAAAATACGGACAAGGTTGCCCGAGATATTGTGGCCGACTACAAAATTGGCCCTGGAGACATCCTCAGTATCACCGTCTGGGATCACCCCGAACTCACCATCCCCGCCGGCTCCTTCCGCACCCCCGAAGCGTCCGGCAACTTGGTGGCCGAAAACGGCACCATCTTCTATCCCTATGCCGGCGTCTTCCAAGTGGCCGGCAAGACCGCGCGCGAGGTGAGCGTCATCCTGGTTCAGTTGCTCGCCAAGACCATCGAGAAGCCGCAGGTCGATGTGCGCATCATCTCCTACCGCAGCAAGCGGGTTTACGTGGTGGGCGAGATCAATAAGCCCGGCCAGCAATCGATCGACGACATTCCCATGACCATATTGGAAGCAGTCAATCGTGCCGGCGGATTCACCAAGGATGCGGATCATAGCCAAATGCTCCTCACTCGCGCCGGCATTACCTGGCGAGTGGACCTGCAGGCATTGTACGAGCAAGGCGTCGTCAGCCAGAACGTCCTGCTGGCGCCCAACGACATCGTCAATGTCCCAGACCGTCAGTTCAACAAGGTCTTCGTTTTGGGCGAGGTGCAAAAGCCTGGCTCCTACTTCATGAATAAAAAGCGCATCTCCCTGGCCGAGGCCCTGGCTGAAGCCGGTTACATCAACCAGTTCAGTGCCAACCCGCACTGGATCTTCGTCATGCGCGGCCAGACCGACAGCCCCGAACTTTACCACCTGGACTCCAAGTCCCCCGACGCCCTGCTGCTGGCCGACCGCTTCCCCCTGCGTCCGCGCGACATCGTTTATGTGGATGCCGCGGAAGTGGCCCGCTGGAACCGTGTGATCAGCAACGTCCTGCCCACCGCCACCTTGCTGAACACCACCGGCCTTATCAGATTCCCGCTCTTCGGGGGCAGTCAGCCGTGATGAGTTTTCGAACCACCCCTCCACAATTCAACTCATAATCAGGATAGGTTACTCACCGCTCATGCCCACAGATCTGCCCCACATGGTCCAGACCCCGACAAGTCCACAAGCCCCGCAGCTGCCCATGGATGAAGGCGATGACGTAATCAGCCTGGGCGAGATGATCGCCACGGCCCTGGAATACAAATGGTTGATGCTGGCCGTCACCGGTCTGGCGGTGATCCTGGGTGCGGGCTGGTTATTTATTTCCACACCCATCTACCAGGCAGACGCCCTGCTGCAGATAGAGGGGCAGAAAGGTGTCTCTGCTCTGAAGGAACTGCAACCCCTCATGGAGGAAGATTCCACCAGCGTCAGTTCCCAACTGGAAATCATCAAGTCCCGCATGATCCTGGGCCGGGTAGTGGATAATCTCAAGCTGGACATCGTCGCCACACCCGCCCACATGCCCGTCATGGGCGCCGCCATGGCGCGGTGGCATGATGGGCCTGTCTTGGCCGAGCCACTGTTTGGCGAACCAAAATACGCCTGGGGCGGTGAACTCATCAAGGTGGAGAGTCTGGAGGTGCCCCGCCCCCTGCTGGGCATGCGCCTTACCCTGGTGGCGGGTGACAACGGCCGCTATCAGCTCCTCGATGACCACAATGCCCCCCTGTTGCAAGGCGCGGTGGGCGAACCCGCCGTAGGCAAGGACATGTCCTTGTACATCTCCCAGCTCAAAGCCCGGCCGGGCACCCACTTCATCCTCACCAGAGTCTCGCAAGAGGATGCTATTAACCGGCTACGTGCCAATTTCGCTGTGAACGAACGCGTCAAGCTATCCGGTATCATCGAGGCCACCCTCAAAGGCGCCGATGCCACCCAGACCGCCGTGATATTGAACGACATCATCAACGCCTATGTCCGCCAAAACGTGGAATATCGCTCCGCCGAGGCGGCAAACACCCTCAAATTCCTGGAGACCCAACTGCCCATTCTAAAAAAACAGTCGGATGCGGCCGAGGCGGCCTATAACAACTATCGCCAGAGCCGGGGTTCCGTGGACCTGGATATCGAGACCCAGGGCGTGCTGGCCTCGCTGGTGGATCTGGACAAAGAGACGGTGAAGCTGCAGCAAGAGCGGGACCTGCTGCGCCAGAACTTCACCCCCGACCACCCCCGCATCCAGGCCACGGATTCCATGCTGGAGCGGCTCAAGTCCAAGCGGAGCCTGCTCAACGCCACCGTGTCCCGGCTACCCGATACCCAACAGGCTGTCGTGCGTCTGAAACGGGACGTGGAAGTCTCTAACCGCCTCTACACCGAACTGCTCAATACCGCCCAGCAGCTACGTGTTTCCAAGGCCGGCACAGTAGGCGACGCTCGCATCATCGATCAGGCCGTGGTTAGCAGCCATCCGGTGGAACCCAAGGGGCCGCTCATCATGGGTATCTCCCTGTTGCTGGGTTTGCTGGCCAGTATTGTCATCATCTGGCTGTTGCGCTCCTTGCGCGTAGTGGTGGAAGACCCGGAAAAAATCGAACAACAACTGAGCCTGCCGGTTTACGCGTCTGTCCCGCACAGCAAAACGGAAATCGCCCTGTCGCGCACGTTAAAACCCGGCAAGGGCAAGGGTGAAATGCTGGCAGTGGACTACCCGGACGACGACGCAATAGAAAGCCTGCGCAGCCTGCGTGCCACTATCCACTTCGCCCTGCTGGACGCGGCCAAGGGCTCGATACTCATCACCGGCTCCAGACAAGGTGTTGGCAAAAGTTTCATCTCCAAGAATCTGGGTGCGGTGATGGCACAGTCCGGCAAGAAGGTAGCCATCATCGACGCCGACCTGCGCAAGGGCCATCTCCATCGCGAGTTCGGCATGAAGCGCGAGTCCGGCGTATCGGAATTCGTCAGCGGCAGTGTTAGTCTCAATGACATCCTTAAGCCCACCCAGGTGCCAGGCCTCACGTTAATCACCACCGGTCAGATGCCGCCCAACCCCTCCGAGTTGCTCATGCACCCGCGCTTCGAGGAACTGCTGCAGCGCATAAGCGAGCTGCACGACATCGTCATCGTCGATGCCCCGCCCATACTGGCGGTATCCGATGCCGCCATCATAGGCAGGCTGACCGGCGCAACCCTGCTGGTGGCACGCGCCGGCATGCACCCCATTCGTGAGCTGGAACAGGCAGTCAAACGCCTCAATCAGGCCGGTGTGCAGGTCAAGGGCTTCGTGTTCAACGACCTGGACACCACGCGTCAGCGCTACCGTTATGGGTACAAGGGTTATGTCTACCGCTACACGTACAAGTCATGACGCGAGGCACACACCACACAAGCTGTGTGGACAGGACACCGCCCACCCTTTCAGAACAATGCGCAAGCATTACGAGCGATAGCGGTTCGAGAGGAATCTTGAATGCGCGCAGAAGCCAGACAAAAGTCATAAGCAGGGCGCTGGCGGTGAGTGTTATCAGGCAAAGAGTGAGGAGACTGCGCGACTACCCAGAAATTGAAATTGAAATTAACCCAGATTGCCCATTAGCCCCAAAACCGTTCGCACTGAGCCTGTCGAAGGGCCGTTCATGGTTCGACCAGCTCACCACGAACGACGTTGTACGCGCTATTTCGCCAAATGGACAATCTGGGATTAAGGAATTCGCTGGCGGTGTGATGGCGTCGTTTTCACAGCGTGGTGGAGTAATAATCTGCTTGGACAGTCACAGCCAGAGTCGTTAGTGGAACGTGTGCTTGTATTATTAGCTGATGGAGAAATGGCAAAAAAAGATATTTCAGCTAAACTGGGACAAAAAGAAGTATCTGGTCAATTGAATAAAACCATGCGCGATCTCTTGTTTGAAGCGATGATCGAACTCACCATCCCAGACAAGCCCAATAGCCGCCTTCAGAAATATCGCCTCACCCAAACAGGGCAAGCGCAATTGCTTAACCAGAAAGCAAAACATAAATGAGCTTTACGATCCTAACAACTAAATTACTGGCCGATATCAGAAAATCCGCCACGTTATTGGGCCATCAACCCACCCACCGCATAAGCGAAGGGCTGAAAGTGGCGATGGTTTGGTACGTTCAACACTTAGGGTCTGTTCATAAATAAGTGTTATATTTGAACGTCACTGACGGGCGCTCTGCGGTGTTGTTTGGCGCTAAGGAGATTAATGTGTTGATGCAAGACGTGACCTCATGGCTTGAAGAAGGTATCGCCAAGCGACGCGAGCAAGAAATCGGAGGACAGTTAGTGTGATGCGCACCATCAAACGAGATGATCTGAGCAAGTTCCGTCAATCCATAGCGTTGGCGATTGAGGCAACCGGATTGAAAATGATCGCGGTGTATCTGCATGGTTCTTTTGGCACGGAATACATGCGTGCCGATAGCGACATTGATCTTGCCTTTCTTTCTGAACGGCCACTAGCGCTTGAAAAATCGATGTCGTTTTCCGCTGAATTGCAGAAGGCCTGTCGTGAGGATAATCTCGACATCGCCGACCTGCACCGATGCGATACTGTTTTTGTCGCGCATGTTGTGAGCAGTGGCGAACGTATTTATACCGGTGATGAAACGGCGGCGCAGCGCTTTGAAATGACCGCGCTGTCCAAATACGCACGGCTGAACGAAGAGCGGGCAGAGATCATCTCCGCCATCAAACAGCGGGGCAGCGTCTTTGGCGCAGAGGCGCGCCCAACATGAACGACATTGTGCTGAACAAGGCAGAGATAATAGAGCGCGCTTTGGCGCGAGTGCATGACACCTATGCCCGCCATCAGCAGGATTTGGATCAGTCTTTCGATGCACAGGATGCCATCGTGCTCAACCTGCAACGCGCCTGCGAGGCGGCGATAGACCTTGCCATGCACGTCGTCAGATTGCAGAGGCTCGGATTGCCCAAGGACAGCAAATCGGCGTTCGACTTGCTGGAACGGGCGCAGGAAATATCCTTACCGCTTGCCGACCATCTTAAGAAGATGATCGGCTTTCGCAATATTGCTGTGCATGATTACCGCGAGATTGATTGGGCGATTGTGCGCAGCATCATTGCAACGCATTGTGACGATCTCGCGATGTTCGCCAATGAAATGGTGAGAAAACACGGTTAAATGGAGAGACGTTTTATGAACAGGCCCTTAGCGTCACGCACCATGCACGGACGCAGGGTGGACGTGCTGCTCAGCGCACCCAACCTCATGCGTCTGCCCATCCACGATATTGCCTTCAAAGATGGGCAATTATTATGACGATGGAGCCCAAGATAACAGGGAAATTCCCCATTATTCCAATTCCAGATAGAAACGCCGCGTGTGTCCACCACCAACCGTTCGTCCTGAGCCTGTCGAAGAATGGACGGATGGTCTGAAAAGGACAAATGAAATGTTTTGGGTTTACATTCTCCGCTGTGCCGACGGTAGCTCACGCCGGGCACACCGACAATCTTGAAAGGCGAATGGGGCAATATCTAGCCGGAGAATGTGCGGGTTATACCGCAACGCGCCGTCCGATAGAGCTTGCTTGGTCGCAGGAGTGTGTCACTCGAGAAGAAGCCTTAACGGCCGAGATGCAAATCAAAGGATGGAGCCGTAAGAAAAAAGAAGCCATGATGCGTGGCGATTGGACAGAAGTTTCTCGCTTGGCGAAAAGTAAATCCGCTCATCCTTCGACAATACCTTTAATCCTGAGCGCAGACGAAGGGTCAGGACGAACGGATTTAGATCTTCTGCCTGAGGTTGAAAGTTGATTGCCCACTGTATTCCACATAGAGCCGTTAAGACTAGCCTGCTCAACGGGATCGCCGTGGCGGTGAAAGTTGCTGGCGCGCTCGTGCTCAACAACAAGGTACGATACAAGGATAGATATGCGACTAACAGATCAACAGCGCACCATCATTCGCGCAGCCGTTGCTGAAACCTTTGGTATGGGAGCGGATGTGTGGCTGTTTGGATCAAGAGTGGATGACAACAAACGAGGAGGGGACATCGACCTTTTGATCGAAACAGATCAAGTTGATGTCGATGCAATAGCGCGAGCTGTTGTACCTTTCAGGCCAAGATTCAAATGAAACTGGGAGAGCAAAAAATAGATGTATTGCTGGATTACCCTTCACGTAAAATCCGACCACCCATTTTTTTATTGCCAAACAAACCGGTATTTTGCTATGAATAACATTGTTTCAATACTTCGGCTGCAAGACGCATGGCGCGAATGCGAACGCAACATGTATCACCTGTGCCAATACTGTTCGTTTAACCGTTCGTGGTGAGCTTGTCGAACCACCCGCCACGCATCCTGAACCCTTCGACAGGCTCAGGGCGAACGGGGGGGTGCAGGTCAAGGGCTTCGTGTTCAACGATTTGGATACCACGCGTCAGCGCTACCGTTACGGGTACAAGGGCTATGTCTACCGCTACACGTACAAGTCATGAGCGACAATCGACTGCATGTTTGATTACCGGAATCCGTGGATAATCCCCGCACTGCATCTGGTGAGAAAAAGCAAAGTCGGTTGTCGGTCGACCCGTGGAATTGTTATGCCGCTGAACATGTCGCGCCACAACAAAAATTCAATTGAAGGGAAACACGCACCCATGAATCCGATACGCCCCAAAGAAAATTTTCTCATTTTCGGTTCACCGCTCATCGAAGAGGCTGAAATCGATGAAGTCATCGCCTGCCTGAAAAGTTCGTGGATCGGCACTGGCCCACGCGTGGCCCAGTTTGAATCCGACTTTGCCGCATACAAAGGTGTCCCCCAAGCCGTCGCCCTCAATTCCTGCACGGCGGCGCTGCATCTCAGTCTGCTGGTGGCAAATCTTAAGCCTGGCGACGAAGTTATCACTACGCCGCTCACCTTCTGCGCCACGGTTAACGCCATCATTCACGCTGGCGCCACACCGGTACTGGCCGATGTTGATCCGGCAACCATGAATATTGACCCGAACGAGATCGATCGCCGCATCACCCCGCGTACCCGAGCCATCCTCCCGGTGCATTTTGCGGGGCGGGCATGCGATATGGATGCCATCATGAGCATCGCCGAAAAACACAACCTCAAGGTCATTGAAGACTGCGCCCACGCCATTGAAACCGAATACAAAGGCCGTAAGGCCGGAACCTTCGGCGATTTTGGCTGTTTCAGCTTCTATT
Organism: Gammaproteobacteria bacterium; assembly: GCA_040183005.1. Lineage (NCBI taxonomy): Bacteria > Pseudomonadati > Pseudomonadota > Gammaproteobacteria > Gammaproteobacteria bacterium. The sequence goes on along the minus strand of JAMPIW010000007.1, from coordinate 684,571 downwards.
CCACCAAGAACATCGTGACTGGCGAAGGCGGCATGGTGCTCGCCAAGCGCGACGAAGATATTGCCCGCCTTAAGGTACTCGGCCTGCACGGCATGAGCAAAGATGCCTGGAAACGCTTTGGGGATGAAGGTTTCAAGCATTACCAAGTAGTGGAGTGTGGTTTCAAATACAACATGATGGATATGCAAGCCGCGCTCGGTGTTCACCAGCTGAAGCGTGTCGAAGCCTATGGGCAGCGGCGTAGCCAAATCTGGCAGCATTACATGAAAGCCTTCTGGGATTTGCCCATCGGCCTGCCCGCCCCGGTAGAAGCAAATACCCGCCACGCCTACCACCTGTTCACCATTCTTATTGATAAAGAGAAAACTGGTGTCTCGCGGGATGAGTTCCTTGATCGCATGACCGCCGAAGGCATTGGTGTGGGTGTGCATTACATGAGCATCCCGGAACATCCTTACTACCAGCAAACCTTCGGCTGGAAACCAGAGAATTATCCTAATGCGATGCGCATTGGACGGCAGATTGTGAGTTTGCCGATTTCGGCGAAGCTGACGGAACAAGACCAGCAAAATGTCGTCGTTGCGGTAAAAGCAGCACTGACCAAGCAATGACTTTGAGCATTGTAAAAACTTGGGTGCCATTAGCGGGCGAGTGGGATGATGCATGGCGTAATTGTCTGTACTCAACCTATTTCCATAGTAGAGAGTGGGTTGAGATATGGGCGGATTACAGTCAGGGAAAAATTACACCCGATCCTCTGGGGATTGCACTTTCTGATGGGACGCAGATTGTTTTGCCGTTCAGTAAAGAAAAAACACTCAAAGGTCTCGCAAAGCGACATATTTCCTCGCCAGGCGGTACGTTTGGCGGGTGGCTTGCCAAAGTCTCGCTTGATGAGCCACAGCAAAAATTGCTGATGCAATTGATCGTCAAGCGTTATCCCGATTTGATATGGCGCTTTAATCCTTATGAAAAGGTATTACATCCTGGCGGACTTGGCTGCCTAACCGAGGGCGAGACCCATGCCTTGGATTTATCTATCGGTTTCGAAGAAATCTATCGTGGCTGGACAAAGGGGCACGCATCGGCTGCACGCAAAGCACGCAAAGCACGGGTCGAGGTATGCGTAGCCGAAACCCTAGAAGACTGGAAAAACTATTTTCGTGTGTACGAGGACTCATTGAATCGCTGGGGCGAAAACACAACGTCAGCTTACTCTTGGGATATTTTCGAAGCAGTTTTTCGGCGGACATCACCCAATGTCAGGCTTTGGTTAGCCAAGCATGATGGTTTAATGATTGCAGGGGCGCTCTGTTTCTATTCTCCGACGCATGTTGTGTACTGGCATGGGGCGGCACTATCAAGCCATTTCGAATTAAGACCGGTAAACTTGCTGATGTATGAAGTAATCAAAGACGCTTCTGAGCGGGGCTCTAAGTGGTTTGACTTTAATCCCAGCGGGGGACTTGAGGGTGTCATGGCATTTAAGCGTAGCTTCGGTGCGCAAGCAATCGAATCCAACGTGATAGTAGCAACATCGAGACTGGTCTCGACCGCTACTGCCGCCATACAAGTTGCAAGGAGATTCGTAAAGTGATTGCCGCGATTCTGAATATGTTGAGGGTATTCCTTGCTATCCAACGAATTAGTAGGCAATTTCCTACTGCGAAGATTGAGCAAGGTGTGGTTATTAAGGGAGCTATAGCCAATTTGAAGCTTGGTAAAAATGTCCAAATTCAAACTGGTGTTGTTTTACATCTTGGTGGCATGGATTGGTGCGAGCGACAGGGTGTTCTGGAAATCGGTGACGAGGCCGTGATTTCGCCTCACTGTGTATTTTATGGTGCAGGTCCCGGTGGAATTCGCATCGGCAAAAACTTTGATTGTGGACCAGGGGTTGGAATTTTTTCAAGCCGGACAGACTACCTAAAAGGGCCAGAACATCATTGTTTTGCTCCGGTAATAATTGGTGATCGGGTCATTGTTTATGCCCATGCTGTTATTGGACCCGGCGTGAGGATTGGTGATGATTCAGTCATTGCTGCGGGCTCTGTAGTTACGCAAGATGTGCCTAGCAATGCTCTGGTTGGTGGAGCACCGGCTAGAGTTATCAAAATATTAAACAGGAACAAATAATGCTTGGAGTAATCAATTCGAGCCCTAAGAACCTTCTTGTACAATGGATCGTGCAGCGAGAATTGTTCGATATGGGTAAGAGGTATATCTCTGGTCGCATTATCGACATCGGCTGCGGTACCAAACCCTACGCCGAACTTCTTAAGTCATACGTCACCGAACACGTCGGCGTTGATCACGAAGGCACGTTCCACAGCAAGGACAATGTCGATCTTTTTGGTACGGCTTATGTTATCCCGGCGGAAGATTCTTCGTTCGACTCTGCGCTCTGCTCTGCTGTTCTCGAACACTTGGAAGAGCCCGAACAGGCTCTGCGTGAGTGTTATCGCGTACTGAAGCCGGGCGGCGTGGCGATTTATAGCGTCCCATTTATCTGGCACCTGCACGAAGAGCCGCGTGACTTTTACCGCTTCAGCAAGTACGGACTGGACTACCTGTTCAAGAAGGTCGGATTTGAGGTGGTTGAGATCAAGGCGCTGTCCGGCTTCTGGGTTACCTTCGGCCAATTACTGGTCTACAACCTCTACCGACTGAACCGGGGGCCGCTGCGCTGGCTACGCATCATCGACGGGCTGGGATTGGCCCTGCAAGGGATGGCTTACCTCCTTGATCGTTTCGATCGCACCGAACAGTGGACCTGGATGTATATGGTTGTGGCGAAGAAACCTTGACGATCACCAAGCGTCAAACGGTATCAGGCATCAAGTGGTCTTCCGTATCTCAGGCCGTAAAGCTAGGCGCCCAGTTGCTGGGTATCGTGATACTTGCCCGCCTATTGCCTGCTTCCGACTTTGGCTTGGTGGCCATGGCCACGGTTGTGACGGGTTTCGCCAGCCTGTTCCGCGATATGGGCACTGCCGCTGCAGTGATTCAGAGGCAAGATATCCCGCCACAACTATTGGATTCAGTATTTTGGTTCAACGCGGCAGTGGGATTGGCTTTGATGGTGTTGCTGGCAGCGCTTGCCCCCGCTATTGCCTGGGGTTTTTCGGAGCCGCGTTTGACCGAAGTATTGTGGGTTCTCGCAGTGGTTTTCCCACTGGCCAGCACGGGGGCGGTGCATCAGGCCTTACTTGAACGTGCCTCACGCTTTCGCCCTTTGGCATTGCTGGAATCTATCGCTGCATTAGGTGGTTTGGCCGTTGCGGTCGGGGGTGCTTGGGCTGGCTGGGGTGTGTATAGCCTGGTAGCGCAGACCTTGGTTTCTGCCGCACTTGCGACAGGTGCGCTGTGGCTTGTCTCGAAGTGGCGGCCCGGTAGGCGGGGGCGATGGGCAGAAATTCAAGGGTTGCTGGGATTTAGCGGCAATCTTGTCGGGTTCAACATATTCAATTATTTCGCCAGAAACGCAGACAATCTACTGATTGGGCGGTTTTTGGGGGCTGCGGATTTGGGCATTTACTCGATGGCATACAGGTTGATGCTTTGGCCACTGCAAAATATATCGGCTGTAATGAGTCGGGCATTGTTGCCGACATTCAGTCGTCTGCAAGAGAAGCACGATCATTTTGGTGCGGCATTTGTCCAGGCAACGGGCGCGATTATTTTTATTACTGCGCCGCTGATGGTCGGCGTTTTTGTCTTGCGTGAGCCGCTCGTAATTTTGGCGCTTGGCGAACGTTGGAAACCGGTGTCTGATTTATTGTTCTGGCTCGCCCCAGTCGGTTTGTTGCAGTCTGTCGGCACAACGGTAGGCAGCCTCTACGTTGCAACGGGCCGCACCGATGTCATGTTCAAATGGGGCATTTTTGCGGGTTCCCTTGCCGTACTTGCAATTGCCTTGGGCTTGCCTTGGGGGATTGAGGGGGTGGCCATCGCGTATCTTGCAGTTATGTTGCTTTTGTTTCCCCCGTCATTCTGGGTACCGTTCCGCTTGATTGGATTGAAATTGACAATATTTTTACAAAATATTTCCCTTCCAATTTTATTGAGCGCAGTGATGGGGGGCGTGGTTTATATCGCACAAATGTTTTTGCCCATCGCTAATGAGGCGATCGGGCTTCGGTTTGGATTGTTAGTGGCGTTAGGCATGGTCATCTATGCCTTATTGAGCTTGGTTTTCCAGCGCACGCTGGTTAAACGTATTTATAGCGCGTTGGTGAATCGGTGAAGAATGAACAGAAATAAACTCACTGTCATCCACAGCTATCCCGTCTGGCTTCCGCAAACTCAAACCTGGATGCACAGCCAGGTGGCCGAATTGCAACGGCTGGGCGTGGATGCCCATGTGGTCTGCGAACGCACGGAGAATCTCGATCAATTCGGCGTGGCAAACATTCATTGCCTGGCCGATGAACCGAAGTGGCGGCAGGTTTACGATAAAGGTTTACGCAAGCTGCGGTTGCGGCGACATTTGGATTATTTGGTGCAAGTGGGGCGAAAGACCAGCGCGCAGATTGTTCATTCCCATTTTGGCAATGTTGGCTGGGCAAATTTGGGTGCTGTTCGCAAGCTGGGCGCCAAACATGTCGTGACCTTTTATGGACTGGATGTAAACATGCTGCCCCAGCAGTTTCCCATCTGGCGTAAACGTTACGCCGAGCTTTTTGCTGCGGTTGACTTGATTCTCTGCGAAGGCTCCCACATGGCGCGCTGCATCGTCGAGTTGGGCTGTCCGGCACATAAGGTGAAAGTGCAGCATTTGGGGGTGGATGTTGAGCAGTTTGATTTCCGACCTCGGCAATGGCAGCCTGGTGAAACGCTGCAAGTGCTTATCGCAGCCTCATTCCGTGAGAAAAAAGGGATTTCTCTTGCCATAGAAGCCTTGGGCAGCGTTCGGCGCGACATACCCGTTGAACTCACCCTCATTGGCGACGCTGGGCAGGATGAAGCAAGTCAGCGAGAAAAAGACAAGATTCTTATCTCACTTGAGCGTACAGGCCTCAAACCCCTTACCCGTCTCTTGGGCTACCAGTCACATGCGCAGATGTTAGAGGAAGCCTACCAACACCATGTGTTTTTACACCCCAGCATGACTGCGCAAGATGGTGATACTGAAGGCGGCGCGCCGGTTTGCATTACCGAAATGTTGGCCACGGGCATGCCCGTGGTGAGTACAACCCATTGCGACATCCCAGAAGTGGTTGGCTCCCACCTTCATCATTTGCTTGCGCCGGAGCGAAATGTGGAAGCGCTGGTAGCGTGTTTGAAGACCGTTATCCATCACCCATCGCGGTGGGCTGAATGGGCGCTGGCCGGGCGGCGCCGTATTGAGACGGAATATCACAAAGGCAAGCAAGCCAAGCATTTGCTGGCGCACTACAAAACGTTGGTGGCGATGTGAAAAAAGCGGTGATATTTGCTCCGTTTTGGCGTCAGGCCGGGCATGTCGGCAACAACCGTGTGGATCGTTTTGTGCGCTGGCTGGTAGAAGACGGGTATTACATCGTGATGGTACGTGCTGGCAGTGTGGACGCTATTCGTCAGGAAATCTGGGGCGAGGAAATTACCGTCCATGACCGCCTGGGGCTTTATCGTGATATGGAACCGGGCACCACCACCGTTTCGCTGCGCAAGCCCAACAAGCTGCGGCGAGCTTTGGCGTACTGGCTGTTCAACCCAGACCCCACCGTAGTATGGGCCAAAGCGGCCGCCCGGCACCCCGCAGTGTTGCGTGCTATCGAAGGCGCGAATTTTATTCTGTCATCGAGTCCGCCTGAATCAGCCCATGTGGGGGCGTGGTTGCTGTCACGCCGCACAGGTACGCCGCACATTGTTGACATGCGTGATGGGTGGCTGGACGAACCATTGAAGCCGCTGTTACGCAGTTCTGCTATACGTCGCTGGCTGGAGGGTCGCATGGAGGCACGCATCCTCCGCGATGCCAAAGCCATCCAGGTCACTTCAGATGTATGGAAAGAATTGTTGTGTAAACGCTACCCCGCGCTTGCTCATAAAGTTCAGGTGCTGACCAATGGCTACCCGAAAAATATGCCTGAACTGCCGCTAAGGCAGCCCAAGGGGCCTGAAGAGGAACTGGTACTGATTCATGCGGGCCGTTTTATTGGGTCACGCTTGACCCAATTGCCAGATCTTCTGCTGGAGCCTTTGCTGCAGAATTTGTCTACTCAGCCTGCCAAAGGTGTGATTCGATTGATTGGATCACTTTCGGACGATGAGATGAAAATCATCGAGCCATTCAGGCTACGTTTCCAGGAAATTGGCTGGCGCATCGAATGCCTTGGCAGTATGCCCCGTCATGAGTTGCTGCAACTGTTGCCACAGGCAGATGGGCTTTTGCTGTTGTCTGCTTCCTATGCAGCTATCCCCAGCAAGTTGTTTGAGTACATCCCGACTGGAAAGTCGATACTGGTGGTAACCGAACGGAGAAGCGCGACTTGGCGGGTTTGTGAGAAGTTGCCGCAGGCGTTTCTGGTGGACATAGACAACGATGGTGCCACGTCAGTGGCGATCGATTTTTTTAATGGGATAAAGAGCCCCTCCATAATAGGGCGGCGTCCAGAGGAATTTTCAGAAGCATATTTATCTGGCCTTATGCATCGCATTTCATCGGGTTTGTGGGTGAGTAATAAAGGGGGAGACCAGTGAGTTCCACATTCCCGTCCTCCATGCTTGAGAGAATTTTTTTGTGGATGGGGATGGCGCTTTTCTTTTCAATGCTGTTTGTTCCGACGACTTATCAGTCAATCAAGGCGGGCGTTTTAGCTGTTCTTCTAAGTGCCATTGTCGTGGGATGGCAGCGGGGGAGCAATTTCAAGCTGCACCGATCAATAGCGGGTTGGACATTGATTTTTGTGACGACCAGCGCTGTTTTTATGGTGGTTGGGGCCGTAGGTGCAGCGCCCGGTGCATTGCGTGTCGGAACAGTGTATGTGCTCTGGCCGCTGGTATTTACGATGCTGATTGGGGGACTTATCAGCGAGATCAGTATCCGGAAACTGATAGCGGTACTGATCTGGGCTGGGATCGCGATTGGTATCTATGGCGCAACTTACTTCGGGCATGTGCTCGGCTGGTTACCAAACGCCCTATACATTGAAATTGATCAAGGGCAGGGCATTGGGCTATACGAAGGATATGTCGAATACAACATGTACTCGATATCGACGCTTCTGTTTCTCGTCCCTTTTTTATTCGCCGCACTCGTTCATTGGAGAAAACTGGGTGCCACGATTGTGGCACGATATTGGCTTTGGCTTGCATTTTTGTTGTGTTTGGGCCTTGCATTTGCCAGCGGTCGTCGTGCCCTATGGCTTATTTTGTTGATTGCTCCAGTCGTTTACTGGATCTTGTCCTGGCTTTCAGTTTCATCGGTAGATTCACGAGCTGCTACGACATCTCGTATCCCCGCGTTGCTATTGCTTGTGATAGTAATTGCAGCGGTACTCTGGTATTTGCAAATTAAGCTTGACCTAGATCTGTCTGCAATGGCAGAGCAGCTGTTTTCAGCGTTTGATTTTTCCGGGGAAAGAAGTGCTTCGTTGCGGGCCGAGCAAGCGCAAGCTTTATTTTCAGAATGGCAGAACCGTCCTTTGCTGGGTTATGGACACGGCGCGGCAGCGCGTGGCTCGTTGCGCAGTTATGAGTTTCCATGGGCGTATGAGTTGTCCTATCTGGCGCTGCTCTTCCATACGGGGCTACTTGGCACGTTGGTATATGCTTCTTGCGTCGTCTGGGTTTATTGGCAGGGGCTGAAGGTTGCCCGGCACTCCCTTGCCTATGGGTACTTGATGATCCCAATCCTCGTGGGAACCACCTGTTTCTTGATCGGTAATGCCACCAATCCTTATCTTGAAAAATTCGATTTCATGTGGGTTATCTTTTTGCCGCTGGCGATCATCAATCGTTATTTGATCGAGAGCCATTCCAGCGAGGGGAGGACATGAGCCGATTGACGGTTGTCATTGTCAACTGGAACGCTGGCTCGCAGCTGGTCGATGTTGTCGCCAGCATCGGGCAATATCATCATGATTTTGTGTCGTCAGTCATCATTGTTGATAATGCATCCACAGACGATTCCCTCGTGCATGTCGAAGCACCCTCGGATTTGTCATTCCCTCTTCATATCATCCGTAACAATAAGAATCGGGGGTTTGGTGCTGCATGCAATCAAGGCGCAGCGTTGGCCAACAGCGAATACTTGCTTTTCCTGAATCCGGATACACGTTTATTTGAGAATTCACTGACAGTTCCGCTGGCTTTCATGCAACAGCCAGAGAATGCCGACGTTGGTATCGTCGGCATTCAGCTTGTGGATGAAAACAACCACATTACCCGAAGCTGTGCGCGATTTCCCTCCTTGGACATCTTTATGGCACAAGCCTTGGGGTTAAATCGTTTGCCGGGGTTGCGGCATTTGAATACACACATGACTGAATGGGTGCATGATAAAACGGTAACGGTTGATCATGTCATTGGGGCTTTTTATTTAATGCGGCGCTCGTTATTCGAGTCCTTGGGTGGTTTTGACGAACGCTTTTTTATGTACCTTGAGGACTTGGACTTGTCCCGTCGTACCCGCCAAGCCGGTTGGCGTAGCGTCTATCTTGCCGAGGCACAGGCTTTCCACGCCGGTGGCGGCACTTCGCGCCAGGTAAAGGCACACCGATTGTTTTATTCCTTACGCAGTCGTTTGCTTTACGGTTTCAAGCATTTCACACCCTGGCAGGCTTGGGCGTTGTTGGGAGTGACGCTGGTGTTGGAGCCAGTCAGCCGGTTAGCGCTCTCGCTACCGCGCGGGGGGGTGCAGGATGTGCGGATTACGCTAAAGGCTTACGGTATGCTGTATAGGGATTTGGCAAATATTTTATAGTTGCCCTTTTTGGAAGCGATTTACTAAAAGTAGGTTTCTAATTATGAATTTAAATTTACTACCCACTCCTGCTTCATTAACGCACCAACATTTGTTTTCTTGTTTGAATACTTTGATATCAACCGACGCACACTACATTCGAATACTTGATGCAGGTTGTGGGGATGGCAGGTTAATATCGTTTATTCACAGGACTATTAAATTGGGCTCTTCGCGTGATCGTGTGGGTAAATTTCATGTTTTTTAGAGCCTCGGGAGCATAGACGTGAGTATTTTTAGTCGCAGATATTCTTCATCGCGCAGACCATATGCACGGCGTTGGATGACGCATATCTTATTGTTGAGCCCCTCAACAAAGCCGAGTGAAACTTTATTCTCTGGCTTGCAATAGGCTGCGATCCCATCCCAATGGCGCTCAACCATCTCGGCAAATTTCTCGTAAGGTTTCAGGCGCTGCCACTTCAGGCTGGTTTTCCAATTCTCGAAGAAACACCGCGCCCATGCTTCGCTCCTGTAATCCCACAACTGGCCAAACGACTCTTTCAGCAGGTACGCCGTGTTCAGCCGTTTGTTCGCTGCCAGCAAAGCCTTCAAAGAACGTCTGCCGTCCAGTGTCAGATTTTCGTGATTGGAAAGCAGTACGTATTTCTGCCCCTTAATGTAGCGCCTATCCTTGCCCTGAAGACGTGCATATTCCATCTTTCTGACTTTATCCAGAGCATCGCCGAGATGGCTCATGATGTGGAATTTGTCGAACAGGATGGCCGCCTGCGGGGCGCGTTCGTTGGTTACGTTACGAAAGGGCTTCCACATATCCATCACTGCAAGACAAATGCCTTTGGATTTCTTCTCTCCCAGCCAGTCATAGAACTGTCGCATGCTGTCCTCCGAACGGTCGGCACCGCCAAACCAGATGGGACGACCACGGATCAAGTCGCTGACTACAATGCGATAGGTATGTCCTTTGCGAATCGATATTTCGTCGATGCCAATGGCCTTGGGTGCTGGCGTTCCGGCGCGTTCCAGTTGCGCGGTCATGTATTGCTTGTCCAGTTCCTTGACGGTGTGCCAGTCCAGAAGCAATTCGCGGGCAATGTCCGACACCGTGCTGGCGCGACACCGTCTGCCTACATACCAAGAAAATCGCTTTGTATAGAGTGGGTTGTCGGCGAGAAAGTCGAGTCGTTCGCGTTTCACTTTCCCGCAGTGCCGACAAAGCACCCGTCGAATTTCGATTTCCAGATAGATACGTGTGTCGCCACAGGAGAGGTCGCGAACTCGTCGAAGCCTCTTGTCGTACCAACCAGAGCGCGTTCTGCCGCAACTGTTGCAGGCCGTTTTTTTGAGCGCCGAACGAGCGTGATGATCCGTGCTTTGGAGTCGCCAAAGATGCCGCGTATCTTTTCCAGCGGGCGAAAACAGGGGAATCGGTATGCGTCGAGAATGCGTTTGGGTTTGCGTGAAATAGCCATTGAAAAAACCTCCCATTTTCTGCAACAGGTGCAGGATGCATTTTGCCTGATGCCACAAGGCTTGCGGAGGTTTTCATGTTAAATTTCACCCACTCGATTTCACGAAGACCCTTAAATTGGTACACCCAAATATATCTGTCGATGTTTATGGATTCGATGTTGTTGATCACGGCGTTCAGGCTACAGGATTCCTTGAGAAGGCCATCGCAACGTTGTCATCCGATATCTCTGATGTGGAGTGGTCGGAACGAATTAAACCATTGTATGTTGGTGATACATGGGGTTTTCCTGATAAATTTTTTGATGTTGTTCTATCCAATCAGGTTTTCGAACATGTACACGATAAGCCTTTTTTCTTTAAAGAATCATACCGTGTGCTTCGCGATGGTGGATATGCTGTTCATCTTGCTCCACTTGTGCATTACATTTACGAAGGCCATCTTTACTTGCCTTGGGTGCATCGCATTCGTTCTCACGACTTGCTATATAGCTATATTTCCCTCCTAAGCCTGTTCGGATTGGGAAAATTTCGTGATCATAATAAACGTACTGGAATCTCAAGATCGGAATTTTCAATAAAGCATGCAGATTATGTTTATTTTTGGACGAATTATTCGAGCGAAAGTGAAATTCTGGACATGGCGCGAACTAATAAATTTCGCGCAAGTTTTAGGTTCAGCGCAGATTTTTACTTGCTCAAGTTACGTCAAATTTTTCACCTTCCCTATAAAGCAAGTTATAAGTTATCTCGATCGGCGTTTCTTGATTCGATTGCGATTAAGTTCCTTCGTTATTTATCTAGCAACACTCTCGTCTGTGAGAAACGCAACACGTATGAGTAGAGCGGAATCATGAAAGTGCTGCTTCTCACCCGCTATGGCCGACTGGGCGCCTCGTCACGCATGCGCTTTTTGCAATTCCTGCCATGGTTTGAGAAAGCGGGTTTTGAATGCACTGTCGCGCCCCTTGTGGACGATGCGCAGCTTCAGGTGCGCTACAAAAAAGGTGGTTATCAGTTATTTGGTTTGTTGCAAGCCTACCGGCGGCGTGTTCGCACCTTGATGCAGCGTCATCATTTTGATGTGGTGTGGATAGAAAAAGAGGCACTGCCGTGGTTGCCTGTGTGGCTTGAGCGCTTTTTGTTGCGCGGTGCGCCCTACGTGCTGGATTACGACGACGCTATTTTCCATAACTACGATCAGCATTCTTCTGCTTTAGTACGACGGTTTTTTGATCATCGTATAGATCGTCTGATGGCCGGTGCGCGTTTGGTGGTGGCGGGCAATGCGTATCTGGCGCAGCGGGCGCAGGATGCTGGCGCGCCTTGGGTCGAGATTTTGCCCACGGTGATTGACTTGGACAGGTATGCGGCCAAGCCCACCTTGGCCCCTGCCGACGAGCCGTTGCGCATTGTTTGGGTCGGTTCGCCTTCTACCGTCCGTTATCTGGCGTTGCTGTGCGAGCCTTTGGTGGTGCTTGGTCAGCGGTTTGCTTTCAAGTTACGGGTGGTTGGTGGGGGTTCAATTGATCTGCCTGGCGTGGATGTGGAGTTTGTGCAGTGGACGGAAGCAACAGAGGTGGCTTCGATACAAGCGTGTGACATTGGCGTGATGCCCTTATTTGATTCGCCCTGGGAGCGGGGCAAGTGTGGATATAAACTCATTCAGTACATGGCCTGCGGCTTGCCGGTGGTAGCGTCCCCTGTAGGAGTGAATGGCGAGATTGTCCGCGTAGGTGAAAATGGTTTCTTGGCGGATACTGCCAGTGAGTGGGTGGATGCCTTGGGCAGGCTTTTGAGTGATGCCGCTCTGCGGCAGCACATGGGCAAGGTCGGGCGCAAGCGTGTGGAAGCGGAATACTGTATTCAGCAAGTGGTGCTACGGCTGGTAGCGTTGTTAAGCACTGCTGGGGAGGGGCGCTGACCGTGTGTGGATTTGCGGGTTGTTTAGGCCATGGCAGTGCAACGATGCCGCCACCCCACGCGCTGCTTCAGCGCATGGGCAACGCCATTGTCCAGCGTGGGCCAGACGATAGTGGCGTATGGTTTGACGTGAGACCGGGGTGAGTCTGCCGCATCGACGTTTATCTGTTGTGGATTTGTCGCCTGCGGGGCATCAGTCGATGGTGTCGGCGGACGGTTGGGAAGTATTCTTGATTACGAATATTTATTAAATATATCCAATAGAGAATATGTTGAAAATATATCAAATAGAGAATATGGTTAGCATGTGCATAAATAAATATTAAGGAATATTTGCCATGACTAACAATATTCGCACTACCGGCCAGCTCGGGCCTATCCTAAAGCAATTGAGGAAAGCCAAGAGATGGTCGCAAGGTGAGCTGGGCAAGAGGATTGGCTTGTCCCAGGAACGCATCTCGGTGATTGAAAATCACCCTGAAAGGATGTCCATCGACCAACTGCTCACTGTCCTGATGGCGCTGGAGGCAGAACTTCAGGTTGAGCCACGGCACCCCCTCTCGGCAAAAACATCGGAAAAAGTAGTTGCCACAGGAAGTCTCAAAACAAAACCTCGGGAACCATGGTAATGGCTGGGCGCCCCTCATCCAGAAAGGTGCTTGACGTCTGGATGAACGGCGAGTTCGTGGGTCATTGGACGTTTACCTCGGCAGGCGGACATTCATTTTCCTACGATGCATCCTGGCTCGAAAATCCACAGGGGCGGCCACTATCCCTTTCGCTGCCGCTCTCCCAAGGGACGGCTCCGTTGTCAGGGAGCGTCGTCGAGTCCTATTTCGACAACTTGCTTCCCGATAGCCTGGGCATCCGCAAGCGCTTGGCGTCCAAATTCGGTACCGGCTCTACGCAGGCGTTCCAACTGCTCGAGAAGATCGGCCGCGATTGTGTTGGCGCTCTCCAACTTCTTCCCGGTGGTAGTCCGGCTCCTGATGTTCGACGAATCGACGCCGAGCCGCTTTCCGAATCCGATGTTGAAAGAATTCTCAATGACACTGTAAGCAATCGTAACATTGGTGTGCCCGAAGAAGATGAGCTACGAATCTCAATTGCCGGGGCACAGGAAAAGACCGCGCTGCTCTGGCACAACGATCAATGGTGCCGACCGCGTGGGACGACTCCCACAACGCACATTCTGAAGCTACCGTTGGGCGAGGTGGGTGGAATGCGCGCCGACTTTTCCACCTCCGTCGAGAACGAATGGCTTTGCGCAAAGCTGGTGCGCGCTTACGGTTTGCCGGTTGCTGACTGTTCCATTGAAATGTTCGGCCGACACAAGGTGCTGGCGGTCACGCGGTTTGACCGCAGCCTCATCAACGGCTGGTGGGCTCGTTTGCCGCAGGAAGACTTTTGCCAAGTGGCAGGACTGCCGCCGGAACGTAAGTATGAGGAACAGGGTGGACCCGGCATCGCATCCATCCTTGATACATTGCGCGGCAGCGACAATGCCGAGTCTGACCGCACAAACTTTCTGACGGCTCAGCTCATATTTTGGATGCTCGCTGCACCCGATGGACACGCCAAGAATTTCAGTGTTTCCATTGGACCGCAGGGGCACTTTTGGCTAACGCCGCTCTACGATGTGATGTCAGCTTGGCCGGTAATTGGAAAAGGCGCTCGCGAGTTACAGTGGCAGAAAGTGAAGATGGCCATGGCGCTGCATACGAAGAACACCCACTACCGGATCGCCGAGATCCAACGCCGACATTGGAACGCGGTGGCCAAGGCCAATGCCTTGGGATCCGATTTCGAAGCGGTCATCCAGCGAATAGTCGGCATGACGCCAGCAGTGATCGAATCAGTGGCGGATGAACTCCTGCCGGAGTTCCCTATCGTGGTATCCAGGCGGATATTTGACGGCCTCATCGACCAAGTGAGCCGTCTCAACGCTGGCATCTGATAGTGAGTAACAAGGGGGGCGTAACAAGGTCTGGAGAGGGTATTAGAGGCGGCGCGGCAATAGATCGTGCTGCACAGACTGCGATGTGTTCAGGCTCAACGTGTATCTTGGCAATGCTTTGAAGGGCGATTTCTGATGTGTGGTTTGGTCGGTTTTCTGGGGGGCGTAGTGGGTGCCGACGGTGATGCGGCTTTACTGCGCCGTATGGCAGATACGCTCATCCATCGCGGGCCGGATGATGGTGGGGTTTGGTGTGATAGCGAGCAGCGGATTGGGTTGGGACATCGACGTTTGGCAGTTGTGGATTTGTCACCCGCTGGGCATCAGCCGATGGTGTCGGCGAGTGGGCGTTATGTGATCGCGTTTAATGGGGAGATTTACAATCATTTGGCGTTACGGAAGGAGCTAGGGCAAATCCTCCCTCCTGGTCACCCTTTTTCAAAGGGGGACGTCATTGAGTGGCGCGGGCATTCGGATACGGAAACGTTGCTGGCAGGGATTGAGGCTTGGGGGGTAGAGGCGACACTCAAGAAATCCATCGGTATGTTTGCGATTGCGTTGTGGGATCGGCAAACACATACGCTGACCTTGGCGCGCGATCGAATTGGCGAGAAGCCGCTGTATTACGGCTGGCAGGGCAGTGATAACAAGAGGGTATTTTTGTTTGGCTCGGAGCTTAAGGCACTCAAGGCGCATCCTGCCTTTGCTGCAGACATTGACCGTGGCGCACTGTGCTTGCTGTTGCGGCATAACTACATCCCTGCGCCGTATTCTATTTATCAAGGCATAGCCAAGCTGGAGCCGGGGTGTCTGTTGTCTGTTTCATTAGCGCGGCCTGAACCCAGGATCTGGAAATATTGGGACGCGGTTGCAGTGGCGCGCGCTGGCGTGGCCAAACCATTTGCGGGAACGGCTGATGAGGCGGTGGACGCGCTGGAGGTGTTGGCCAAAGACGCAGTGCGCCAGCAAATGATGGCCGACGTGCCGTTAGGCGCATTTCTCTCGGGGGGTATTGATTCCAGTACGGTGGTCGCGTTGATGCAGGCGCAATCTTCGCGCCCGGTCAAAACGTTCACCATCGGTTTCAACGAAGAAGGTTACAACGAGGCAGTTCACGCCAAGACGGTGGCGCAGCATTTGGGTACGGAGCATACCGAGCTATATGTCACGCCAGCACAGGCGATGAAGGTGGTTCCGCGTTTGCCTGGCTTATATTGCGAGCCTTTCGCGGACTCATCGCAGATACCCACTTTTTTGGTGAGCCAATTGGCTAAGCAGCATGTGACGGTGTCGCTGTCGGGTGATGCGGGAGATGAGTTGTTTTGCGGATATAACCGCTACCAGATTACGGAGAGTTTGTGGCGAAAATTGGCGGTTGTGCCAGCCCCGCTACGTGCGCTTGTCGCCAAGGGGATTACTTCGATTGCTCCGGACTGGTGGGATAGCTTGGCGCGTTTAATTCCCGGTGCGGCACACTATTCTTCGTTGGGAGATAAATTACACAAGGGTGCAGGGGTGCTTTCTAGTCGCACGGTGGATGAACTTTACATTGGTATTGTTTCACATCTGCAAAATCCGGCTGAATGGGTGATTAACGGCAAAGAACCACCGACACACTTGAGGGGTGCGCGACCTACGTTGGAAGAATTGAATGACGTGGAGCGCATGATGGTGCTCGATAGCATCAGCTACTTGCCCGACGACATTCTGGTCAAGGTTGATCGCGCTACGATGGGGGTTTCACTGGAAAGCCGGGTGCCGTTTTTGGATCACCGGGTCTTTGAATTTGCCTGGAGCTTACCGCTGGAATACAAGCTGCGTGATGGTCAAACTAAATGGCCATTGCGCCAAGTGCTTTACCGCCACGTACCGCGTGAACTGATCGATCGCCCCAAAATGGGCTTTGGTGTGCCGTTGGACAATTGGCTGCGCGGGCCGTTGCGTGACTGGGCGGAAGACTTGTTGGATGAGGCGCGCTTACTGCGCGAGGGTTATCTTCATCCAGAGCCGATTCGGCAAATATGGGCGGAGCATTTGAGCGGGCAGCGTAATTGGATGGCACGTTTGTGGAATGTGTTGATGTTTCAGGCATGGCTGGAGGCACAATAGATTTGAAATTAATTGCTCTCACATCCAATACGACCTGGTATTTGTTCAACTTCCGTATCGGCACTATTCGCGCGCTTATCGAGCAACATTTCAAAGTTGTGGTCATTGCGCCTTGGGATGAGTTCAGCCTCAGGCTGCGCGAATTGGGTTGTGATGTTTATGATATTGAGATGGATAACAAAGGGTCAAGTCCAATCGCCGATGCGAAGACTTTTTTGGCTTACCGGAAGCTGTACCGCAC
The DNA here is from genome assembly GCA_040183005.1 of Gammaproteobacteria bacterium. Taxonomy (NCBI): domain Bacteria; kingdom Pseudomonadati; phylum Pseudomonadota; class Gammaproteobacteria; species Gammaproteobacteria bacterium. Next base: position 667,963 of record JAMPIW010000007.1, on the reverse strand, counting down.
GCTTCAGCCAGATTTAGTGTTGCACTTCACCATCAAACCCAATATTTACGGCACATTGGCGGCGCGTTCGCTCGGGCTGCCTTGTATCAATATGGTGTCGGGATTAGGCACAGCTTTTATTCGTGAATCTTGGTTGACGCGCATTGTTGAGAGGTTATACAAGCTGTCTCAATCTTGGCCGCGCAAGGTGTTTTTTCAAAATATGGATGACATGGGTTTATTTGTCGAGCGCGGGTTGGTGCCGGCAGAGAAAGTGGAGCGGGTGCCGGGTTCGGGGGTGAATCTTACGCAATTTATAGCTGCGCCGCCGGCAAGCAATTCGTCCACGGTTTTTCTGTTGATTGCACGTATGCTCAGAGATAAAGGCGTGTTGGAGTTTGTTGAGGCAGCGCGGTTGGTTAAAGCGAGGCATCCAAAGGTTCGTTTCCAGTTGCTCGGCCAATTAGGTGTGGCGAATCGCACGGCCATTCTTCGTGAGCAAGTCGATGGGTGGGTAGCTGAGGAGGTGGTTGAATATCTTGGTGAAACGGATAATGTGGCTCCCTATATTGCCAATGCTGATTGCGTTGTTTTGCCTTCATATCGTGAAGGCATATCAAGGATTTTACTGGAAGCTTCTGCAATGGCTCGACCGATCGTGGCCACTGACGTGGCAGGTTGCCGTGAGGTGGTGGATGATGGTGAAACAGGTTATTTGTGTAAAGTTAAAGACCCGGTAGATTTGGCAAATATATTAGAGCGTATGTTGATGCTGACCAGTGAGCAGCGGGCTGAAATGGGTCGTAAGGGCAGGGAGAAAATGCAACGTGAATTTGACGAGAGGATTGTGATAAGACGTTACCTGGAAGTGATAGACGAAGTCATAAAAAATAGAGAATAGAGTGACGTGCCCATGTGCGCCGCGCGCAGTTGCATGTGAAATTTGCGGCGGCGGTGTTTGACTTTCACACTGGGTGGGTGAAGCGTTTCCACCCGGTTTTTCAGGCAATATCCATTCTTCACGCAGGCCTTCGCTTGAGCAGCACATAAACCGCGCCGGTGCCGCCATCAACGGCGCGCGCCGAGCAAAAGGCCAGCACCTCATCGCGCTGCTGAAGCCAACTATTCACTTTATTTTTCAACACCGGCAGTTTATGCGGGGAGCCATGCCCTTTGCCGTGGATGATCCGCACACAGTGCATCTGCCGCATCTGGCAAACGCGTAAAAAATCCGCAAGCGCCTGGCGTGCTTCAGGCACGGTCAGGCCATGCAGGTCGAGCTGACTGGCGATGCTGAACTGACCGCGGCGCAGCTTGCGCAGCAGGTTGTGTTGCAGGCCGGGGCGGGTAAACAGCATTTCCTCGCCAGTTTCCAGTTCGGCGGTATCGATGTCGTCGGACAGCATGTCTCGCAGTACCTGTTGCTCATCCCTCCAAGTCTGTCTGGGGATGGGCTTGGCACGCGGCGGCTGCGGCTCGATCTTGTCGTGCTGTAGCGGTCTGACAGTTCCCACAGTGCTGCGGAATAACTCACTGTCTTCCTTGCTGATCTTGGATTTTTTGACCATAGGTGCGCAATCTTACCACTGTCGGACGCAGGAAAACCCACTCTGTTAGTGGTAGAATGGGCAAAAAAGTTTCGTCCTCGCTGAGCCACCATAAAAACAGGAAAGATCATGGATCAATCACTGGTGTTCGACCCCGTCCTGATTCGCCGTTACGACACATCCGGGCCACGTTATACCTCATATCCGACCGCTGTGCAGTTCCATGAAGGGTTCACTGACGCGGACTATCGCGCCGCTGCCCTCGCCACCAATAGTGCGGCTTCGCCGCTGTCGCTGTATTTTCATATCCCGTTCTGTGACACCGTTTGTTTTTATTGCGGCTGCAACAAGGTAGTCACCAAGGATCGCTCCCGCGCCGCGCCCTATCTGGCACGGCTGTTCAAGGAGATTGAACTGCAGGGGGCGCTGTTTGACCGTTCGCGCACTGTGGACCAGTTGCACTGGGGTGGCGGCACACCAACATTCATTAGCCATGACGAAATGCGCGAACTGATGCGCGTGACCGGCGAATATTTTACGTTGCGCACTGACGACAGTGGCGAGTACTCCATAGAGATCGACCCGCGCGAGGTCGGCGCGGAGACCATCGCACTGCTGCGCGAGATTGGTTTCAACCGGATGAGCATGGGGGTGCAGGACTTCGATCCGCAGGTGCAAAAGGCGGTCAATCGTATTCAGAGCGAGGAGGTGACCTTGGCGGTGCTCGCAGAGGCCCGTCGCTGCGGCTTCAAATCGGTGAGCATCGATCTGATCTATGGACTGCCGTTTCAGAGCGTGGCGAGTTTTGCGCGTACCCTCGACAAGGTCATCGCCGTCAACCCGGATCGCCTGTCGGTATTCAACTATGCACACCTGCCCGAGCTGTTTAAGCCGCAGCGCCGCATCAATGAGGCCGATCTGCCATCACCCGCTGAAAAGCTCGACATTCTGAGTATGACCATTGAGCGTCTTGCCCAAGCCGGTTACGTCTATATCGGCATGGACCACTTTGCCAAGCCCGATGATGAACTTGCCATCGCGCAACGCAGCCGTACCCTGTACCGTAACTTTCAGGGTTATTCTACCCATGCCGACTGTGACCTCATCGCTATGGGCACCACTGCCATCGGCAAGGTGGGCAATACCTACAGCCAGAATGTGCGCGGCATTGATGACTATTATCAGCGTCTCGACGCCGGTCAATTACCGGTGTTTCGCGGTATCGAACTGAGTCACGATGATTTGTTACGGCGCGAGATCATTACCCAGCTCATTTGTCATTTTGAGCTGGACATCCCTGCTATTGAACGCCAATTCGGGATCAATTATCACGCCTACTTCAACCGCGAGCAGAAGGATCTTTTGTCCATGCAGAACGATGGCCTGCTGCAGATCAATGAACTCAATGTTCACGTGTTGCCCGCCGGCAGATTGCTGATACGCAACATCTGTATGGTTTTCGATGCTTACCTGCGAGAAAAGGCGGGGCAGCGCTATTCCAAGGTAATCTGAGCGCGCATGACAAATAATAATAACGGACAGGGAGCTTCGCACTCTGTACTATGCTTTTACAGCCTCCGCGCCTGCAGCCACTGTTCCAGCATCATCACCACCCAGATCATCACGCCATAATAGGAAGCATGGCCGGCGCGATGTTGCTCGATCAACTGGTCGAGATAGCCGGGTTTAAGATAGTTGCGCTGCCGGAATGATTGCAGGCTGTCATATGCCAGCTCCCGTAACGGCGCATGTTCATTCATCCAGACGCCGAAAGGCAGGCCAAAGCCTTGCTTGGTCTTGGTGATGGTCTCCGGCGGCAGAAAGTCGCGTAGCGCCTCTTTAAAGAAATAGCGTAGCTTGAAGCCTTTTACTTGCAGCGCCGCAGGTACTTGAGCGGAAAACTCCACCATGGCCTCATCCAGCAAAGGATAATGTACCTCTACGCCCGCCAGCTCGCACATGCGATTCACCTTGCGCAGGTCGTTATCGGCGAGTGTCTGCTTGAGGTCAAGATGCATCATGCGGTTGACTGGCAAGTTTGAGCGCGTGCGCTGGTAGACCTCGCGCATCAGTTGCACTGGCTCTTCTTGGTTGATCAGTCCGAGAAAGTCATCCATGAAGATCTCCGCAAGCGGGGTGCGGTGTAGGAAGTTGTAGGATTCCAGCCGGTCGGGTAGCGGCACTTGGGCCTGACGGATGTAACTTTGCAGTTTCTGGATGGGGCCTATCCCCGGCATGGCGAACACCAAAGGCTCAATAAACCCTTGCCGCAGCGCCTTGGGTGGAAGCGAATAATACTCAAACACCTTCTGCTTGGCATAGCGCGCGTTACCGCCGAAGATCTCGTCTCCCCCGTCGCCCGCCAGCATGAGCAGAGTGCCGTCTTCGCGCGCCATTTTTGCGCAATAATACGTGGGGACGGCGGAGGCGTTGCCAAAGGGTTCATCATAGGTTTTGGCGATGAGTGGGATGGCGTCCACCACGTCCTGCGGGGTTACATAGTATTCGTGGGTGCGCGCGCCAAAGTGACGGGCGGTGATGCGCGCATATTCGATTTCATCAAAACCCTTGGCCTGGAATCCTATGGAGTAGGTGTCTGCGGGCTTGCCAAGCACCTCTCCGAGCGTGCCCGAAACGGTCGAACTATCAGTGCCGCCGCTGAGAAACGCCCCTACTTCATTGCGGGTGACGGCGCGCTGGACGGATTCGCGCAGGATCTGGCGGAACTGCGATGTCAGTGCTGCCTGTGACTCGTGGTCCTTATCCTGATAGTTGAGCTGCCAGTAAAATTCTTTTTTAATTTGTCCGTCGCGGAAAAGGGCATACTGTCCTGGCAACAGTTTTTGTATTCCCTGATAAATACTGCCCGGACTCGGCACCATATGGCAGTACAAGTAGTTGAAAATCGCTTGCGGGTCGAGGGTGCGATTTGCGGCGGGATGCGCGATAACGCTGTCCGTAGTAGAGCCGAACACGAGCTGGCTATCAATGTGGGCGTAGCACAACGGCTGTATGCCCAGCCGGTCTATTGCCAGTAACGACTGATTTTGGTTGGCATCGATGATGGCGAGTGCGAATGCCCCGTGGATTTCCTGTAGCAAGTCCAGGCCGCTGCGCTGATAGGCCAGCGCGGCGGCGGCAGCGGAACCTTGCTTGCGGGAAAGGGTTTCCAGAGCTTCGGATCGCCAATGAATCCTGCCCTCCACAGCGACCTTGATGCCGTGCTCTTCGTGTACGTTGGCGAGCGCGAATCGGGAGCATGCCGCTAGCCCGCTGTTTGAGTCCCAAGCGCGAGGCGCGAGGTTGGCATCCAGGTTGCCGCCAAGGTTATGGAGCATGTCTGCCAATAGCACTTCCGCCTCATGTGATGCGAAGGCGCCGTTCATCCAACCGCAAATCCCGCTCATTTCAATATCTCTTTTTGATACACGAGGTACCCGTGCGCTTGTGAAAACCGATACGATTCAGTCGCGCCTTCATGCCCACATGCGTCCAGAGATCGGCAAACAGGTTGTGGATGAGGCAGCCTCCGTCCCGAAGCAGATTCGCCATCAAGTCTGGAAGCCCAATTGCTTTTGTGTCATGATTTGTCGCGGTCTTTCGAGCTGTTTTGGGTGCTTGCAATGCAAGCATTATTATACTCTTTTCGGGGCCGCTTTCATTAAAAAAATCATGTCGTTAGTCAAAAATTCCGGGGCTTTTTTAACCCCGAAACCATAGCTATTGTTGATGTATTGAAGGACATACACACTTCTGAAACAGCCTTAGCTTTGGCATACAATAGCGCAAGTGGAAAGATTGCGGAGCGTCCTTGTGAAATTGTCAGTAGAAAAATTCCGTGCATGGGAGCATAAGTCCATCACCCTGCTGGGTATGTCGGGTGTAGGCAAGACTCGCCTTTCGGCCATGCTGCGTCAGCGCAACTGGTTTCATTACTCGGGTGACTATCGGATAGGCACTCGCTATCTCGACGAACCGATTCTGGACAATATCAAGCTCCAGGCGATGCAGATCCCTTTTCTGCGCGACCTGCTACGTTCGGATTCGATCTATATCAAGAACAACCTTTCGGTCGACAACCTCAAGCCGGTGTCGAGTTTTCTCGGCAAACTCGGCAATCCGGAGCTGGGCGGCCTTAGTTTTCCAGAGTTTAAACGCCGCCAGGAGCTACACCGCAAAGCAGAAATTGCCGCCATGCGCGACGTGCCGGAATTCATTAGCAAGGCACAAGACATTTACGGCTACATGCACTTTATCAACGATGCCGGTGGCAGTGTCTGCGAGCTCGATGATCCGGAAACGCTTGAAATCCTGGCGCAGCACACCTTGATTCTGTATATCAAGGCGTCACAAACCGACGAGCAAGCGCTCATCAGTCGCGCCGAGGCCGATCCCAAGCCGCTCTATTATCGCGAGTCCTTCCTGGATGAGCAGTTGCAGTCCTATCTGCTTGATCGTGGCTTGGCCTATGTCGCCCAGATCGACCCCAATGATTTCGTCCGATGGATGTTTCCGCGGCTGTTTTATTCACGCATCCCGCGTTACGACGCCATAGCAAGCCGTTATTGCTATACCGTAACCACTGATGAACTTGCCCAGGTTAAGAATGAGGCGGATTTTCTCGCTCTGGTGGAACAAGCCATTACCCGTCAGTCCTAACCCCGTCGAGAGAAGTTCGCGATGCCCTTAGTAGCCAATTCTGATTTACCCACATTTAAACGCCTGGAAGATGAGGGCGAAACCATCGTCCAAGGTGATGAAGCCATTCACCAGGACATCCGCGAGCTGCACATTGGCCTGCTCAACATGATGCCCGACACCGCACTTGCTGCCACCGAGCGGCAATTCTTCCGTCTGGTCGGGGAAGCGAATCAGATCGCACAATTTTACATGCACCCGTTCACCCTGGACGCATTGCAACGCGGCCCGGAAGCCCGCGCCCATGTCCAGCAGTATTACGAGACCTTCGATCAGATCAAGGAAAAAGGTCTGGATGCGTTGATCATCACCGGCGCGAATGTCAGCCAAGCCGACCTTGCCCTGGAGCCGTTTTGGCAGCCCTTGATTGCGGTCATCGACTGGGCCTATGAAAACGTTACATCGACATTATGCTCTTGCCTGGCGACCCATGCCGTGCTGCAATTTCGATATGCCCAGAAGCGGCGCGCACTCGGCTTCAAACAGTGGGGCGTGTATTCGCACCGTGTGGTTGACCGGATGCATCCGCTGGTGATTGGCGCCAATACCCGTTTTGATGTGCCGCACTCGCGCTTCAATCAGATCGACCGTAGCCAGTTTGATGCCGCTGGTCTGCATGTGCTCGTGGAAAGCGAGGAGGCCGGTGTGCATTTGGCGGTAAGTGAAGACCTGTTCCGGTTGGTCTTCTTCCAGGGTCACCCGGAATATGACATCATCAGCCTGCTCAAGGAATACAAGCGCGAAGTCATACGCTTTGTCCACCACGAACGCCCGGACTACCCGCCCATGCCTGAAAATTACTTTCCGCTCAAAATCGCCGCTATCCTCAATGAGCACAAGGAACGCGTGTTGCACGCATTCAATCGGGGCGCTCGGATTACGGAATTGCCTGAGTCACTGATCATTCCCGAACTCGACAACACCTGGCACGACAGCGCCGAGGCCGTGATAAACAACTGGATTGGCAAGGTCTACCAAATCACCAACAGTGATCGCCGTTTGCCGTTCATGGACGGCGTAAACCCCAACGATCCGCTGGACTTAAAATGAGCGCGCAGGCAGGAAATATCATCTATCTTGGACCGCCCGGCTGGACGCGTGAACAGGCCATTGTCGAATCACAACGCCTGGGGTTCGGCGAACCGCTGTGGTTGGGCCGCCGTGGTTATGGTATCGGCTGGGTGGCTCAAAACCGCAGCACGAACACTGCCAAAGTGGATGCCCGTGCCCTCTGGCAATCAGGGAATGGCGTATTTCTTCCCGGTTTGGTTGCGAGCGACCTAGCCGCACAACAAGTACACATCACCGCCGCTCAGGGATTGATGGAGCGAATTCTGGAGGGGGAGGGCGGTGCTGATTTACTTGACGAAGAGCCCTACGCCACTCGCCTGGCGCCACAGTTTGAGCTGCTGGCATCCACCTGTGATGCAGGTGACGACCAGGAAATCGAGACGCTTGAGTTTGATGTTCTCGAAAACGGCAACATCGTGGCCGAGAATCTCTGGGTCAAGCTCTCCTGGCTCTCTTATGACGAAGACGACGCCTCACTGCGTTTTCGTTTTTCATTCGGCATGGTGGGTTATGAAGATGTATCGGCGGATTATCAGCGCCAACAATATGCAGCGCAATTGACCGAGGCCGTATTTCCCGAATCGTGCATCATAAGTGCAAACCCAGAGGTGGAGCGTATCCTATGCTCGACCTTGGCGATTAAGGCGCCAGCCTATGTCGAACGTATCGTGTATTTCAATGCGCCTAATGGCGGCGCCCAATTCCATCAAGACGTTGAGCGCGGACATCTTGGCGTGATCTTCGCCCAAGTATATGGCCGCACTAGCTGGCTGGCGGTACCGAAGCCGTCGCTCATCGAAGAAATTCAGCGTTATCTGGCGCGCCCTGATGCACATGCGGCGTTGATCGAGGCTGGCGTGAAACCCCGCGGCTTGAAGACATTGCTAGCCAAGGCAGCGAACAGCGACAGCCTGTCCGCATATCTTGACGACCATCAAAACGATCCGCTGGACATCCTGATCAACCGTGCCCCTGCCTTTGCGCAGCAGCTGATTGAGGCGGGATATGCCTATATGCTTGAACCGGGGGATGTGATTCTGTTGCCGCAACAGGGCGTCGACCATTGCTGTTGGCACTCGGTGTTTTGTATGGATGATTACTCCGGTGAGGCGCTGTCGTTTGCTGTGCGGGAACGGCTTTGATGGAGTAGTGAGTAGCTGATGCGATTAAATCGCATCAGCGGCATCATCCGATACCAGCAGTGCCGAATCAGGCATGACCTGAACATCCACTGGCCTGCAGCCAGCCTTCGGCGAAGGGCCGGTATTTCACGGCTCGGCTGCCTTCGAGATACACCATGGTGACGCGGTAGCCGATCTTGCGGTATTTTTCGGGGAACCATCGTGAATGAAGTCCAAGTTGTGCGCAACCTCCAGAAACGCCAGCGACTGCAATTGTAACTTCGCAGTTTATGCAATTCCGGAAGAGAAGAGTGTTGCTTATAATATATTTTGTTTTTCAATGGTTAAGCGACGTGGCCCGAGAGTTCGTTATCGGAGCCGCCGCTGCCCTCGATCACGCTGCGCTGCATCAAGGCTACACGGTTGCCTGTTTCCGCCAAATCGTTATCGCTGTTTTTTATACCACATCCGTGACAGGAGTTTACGCGCCTCTTCCAGCAGCAGCACTGAGGAGGATATCAACGCTGCAATGCCCCAATCTGTCAGAGAAAGATCAGTGGCATTAAAGATTTCCTGCGCGGGTGACCAATGGACGGCCAGGATCTGCATGACGAGCACGCCAACCAAGGCAAGCCACAATTTGCTGTTGGCGAAGAAGTGCTGGTTAAATGCGGAGCCGTGTTCGGTGCGGGCATTGAATGCGTTGAAAAACTGGAACAGCACGAAGGTGGTGAAAGCCAGCGTCAGGGCATGTTCCTGCGAACCTGTCTGCAGTGAGTAATACATCACGCCGAGCGTGCCTACCATCATGGTGGTGCCGTAGGCCAGCAGCTTGCCAAGGCGCCGCAGGGTGAGGATATGTGCCTTGGGGTCGCGCGGTGGTTCTGTCATGAGGCCGGGGCGCGCGGGGTCTACGCCCAGCGCCATGGCGGGCGGACCGTCCATAATGATGTTGATCCACAGGATCTGGACGGGGCTGAAGGGGATGGGCAGGCCGAGAAACGGCGCGCTAACCACGGCGAGCAGGGCGCCCATATTGGTGGAAAGCTGGAAGCGTACAAACTTGACGATATTGTCATAGATCATCCGGCCTTCCTTGACGGAGCGCACGATGGTGGCGAAGTTGTCGTCGGTGAGCACCATGGTGGCGGCTTCCTTGCTGACTTCGGTGCCGGTGATGCCCATCGCCACGCCGATGTCGGCGCCTTTGAGTGCGGGGGCGTCGTTGACGCCGTCACCGGTCATGGCGACCACGTGGCCGCGTTCCTGCAAGGCTTGTACGATCTTGATCTTGTGCTCCGGTGCGACGCGCGCGAAAACGACGATCTGTTCGATACGCGAGGCCAATTCATGGGGAGTAAGACGATCCAATTCCTCGCCGGTGACGGCATCACCGTGCAGGCCCAGTTCGGCGGCAATTGCCATGGCGGTAACCTTGTGGTCGCCTGTGATCATCTTGACGGCGAGGCCCGCTTTTTTACATAGAGCGATGGCGTCGCGGGCTTCGGGGCGCGGTGGGTCCATTAGCCCTATGAGCCCTGTAAGCGTCAGGCCGTGGATGTGAGCGAAAAGGTCGCCGTGCGGATCGAAGGTGGCGGCGGGCAGGGTGCGTGTGGCGACCGCCAGCACGCGCAATGCGCTGGCGGCCATAGTCTCGATTTCGTGTGTGAGCCGGTCACGCAACGTGCTGTCGATAGGTCGTTCTCCCTCCGGCCCGAAGAAGGTGTCACAACGCCCCAACAGGACATCCGGCGCGCCTTTCACAAACACGCGTACCCAGTCCCCATCCTGGTGGAATGTCGCCATGAACTTGTTGGCGGGGTCGAATGGGATCTCGGCGCTGCGCGGTGTCGATGTCTCTGCGGTATCCCGGTCCACCCCACCCTTGGCCGCCAGCAACAGCAGCGCGCCTTCCGTAGGGTCGCCAATAAGCTGGCCATCACGCACGCGGCTGTCGTTACACAGCGCCAGCGGGTGCAGCAGGGGGGTGAAGTCAGGCGTCGGTGAGGCGTTATCTTCCGGGTGGATGTCTCCTGTACTCTGGTAACCCTCGCCGCTGACGGTGAAGCGCTGTTCTTGATAGAAAAAGGCACGGGCCGTCATCTGGTTCAGTGTGAGCGTGCCGGTCTTGTCCGAACATATGACGCTAGTGCAGCCCAAGGTCTCGACGGCGGCCAGACGCTTGACGATGGCCCCCTGCCGAGCCATGCGGTACATGCCGATGGCGAGTGTAACGGTGACTACCGCTGGCAGGCCCTCCGGGATGGCGGCCACCGCCAGGGCGATGGCGGTGAGGATCAGCTCCACCGGTTCCTCGCCACGCAGCAGGCCCAGCGCCAAAACGAGTAGCACGGCAACCAGCGCAATACCCGCCAGCCGCTTGCCGAGCTGGTCCAGCTGGATCTGGAGCGGGGTTGGCCCTTCCTGGGTGGTTTCCAGCAGGCCCGCCAGGCGGCCCATCTCTGTATTCATGCCGGTGGCGGTGATGAGGAGTTCCGCGCGGCCGCGCGTCACCACGGTGTTCATGTAGGCCATGTTGAACCGTTCGGCCAATGGGATCGTCCCGGAAGTCAGAGGCTGAGTGTCTTTGCCCACCACATGGGATTCTCCAGTCAGGGCCGACTCGTCAATCTCCATGCTGTGGGAAGCGATGAGGCGACCGTCGGCGGGCACCCTGTCGCCTGCTTCCAGCAGCACGATGTCTCCGGGCACCAGCGCCTCGGCGCTGATTTCAGTGGTGAGACCGTCACGCCGTACTCGCGCCTTGAGCGCCAGCATTTTTTTGAGGGCGGCCAGACTTTGCTCGGCGCGGTACTCCTGGTAAAAACCCAGTGCGGCATTGAACAGGACAACGAGGAGGATCACGGCGGCGTCCTTGAGATCGCCAACAGCCCCCGCCAGCGCGGCGGCGCCGATCAGGATCAGAATTAGCAGGTTCCTGAATTGCCCCAGAAGCAACAGCCAAGGCGAGCGCGGCGGCTTTTCGGCGAGGCGGTTGGGGCCGTAAACAGCCAAACGCTGCTCCACATCAGCCGAACCAAGCCCCTCGCCAGGGGCGATACCCATCGTCTCGCTGGCTTTATCGACAGTGAGGGTATGCCAGGCGAGGGTTTCCAGATGCGCCTTATCCATTGAGCAATCATTCTCCATAGAGGTAAAGTACATAAGTGTTAAGCAGGTATATCGAGAACAGCAGAAGGCTTATCCAGCCGACAGTTTTGAATATCCTTGCCGTGGGGCGGTAAAGCAGCCCGACGATGGCCACGCCACTCATCATGACAGCGGAAAGGGCGGAAACTGCATGATGTTGTGAAACATGAGACAAAATCGGCCCCTTGAGAAAGAACAGATCATCAACTGCGATAATCAGGATATCAAACAAGTTGCTTCCCAGCAGGTTGCCGATCGCCATATCCAGCGCGCCGATGCGTAACGCGGCGAGCGTGACCGCCAATTCTGGCACCGAGGTGGCGAATGCGATGAAGAGGGTGCCAACGAAGGTGTTGTTCCAGCCCATCACCTGCGCCATTTCCTTGCCGATGAAAGGCAGCCAGATCCCCGCGCCGACCACAACCAGTGCTGCCAGTGCGTAGCGGGATGCCGCCTGCTTTAGCGTTACGTCAGGGTGGCGGGCGGCGATCTCCCTGGCGTAAGCTGCCATCTGTTGCTGCTCATAGAGGAATACGGTGCGCATGGCAATAGCATAAAGCAGCACGATCACCGGGGTGTAGATGCCCACATGTCCAATGGAGTAATGCTCTGCTTTTTCACCGAGCAGCAGATTGAAGCCGACAAAACCTATTAGTATGATACCGAATCCCGCCGACAGGATGTGTCCCTGGCTGGCGCGCGTATATATCGATTCCTCACGGTGCAGAAAATCCAGGATCATGAGAATGATCAGGTTGAAGACGCAGCTCCCCAGCGCATCTCCCAGTGCGATATTCGGGGTATTGGCAACAGTAACCGAAGAAATGCCCGTCGCCAGCTCGGGCAGGGATGTCACCGTAGCCAACAAGATCACGCCGATCCAGGTGCCACCCACCCCGGTCTTTTCCGCAATCATGTCTCCATAGCGGGATAGCTGGTAGCCCGCCAGCCCGATGAGGGCGGCGCATAGAGCAAACTGTAGCCAGACAAAAGGCAAAGGTCAGTCTCCGGGTTTTTTACCAGTATACCCGACGCTTGAAATGACTTGTGCAGAGACCTCATGCAGGAGAGGGGCGATCTCGATACTTTTCATTCTTTGGCTGCTGGATGCGTCCCAGTTTCACCAAAAAGCTACGCCTTTCACCCCCTTTTGTGGTTTAATCACGCCCATGTTTAAGCCGTTAGAAATTTTCATTGCCCTGCGTTACACCCGCGCCAAGCGGCGTAATCACTTTATCTCCTTTATTTCTCTGATTTCCATGTTAGGCATTGCCTTGGGCGTGGCGGCGCTCATTACGGTGCTGTCAGTGATGAATGGCTTTGAGAAGGAGCTGCGCGCCCGTATTCTTGGCGTGGTTGCGCATGCCACGATTTCCGGCGTAACGAATGGCGGGGTGCGTGACTGGAAGGCGGTGACCACATTCGCGGGCCGTTATCCTCATGTGACGGGCGCGGCACCCTATGTGGATGGCGAAGGGATGCTCAGCAACGGCTCACAGGTGAGTGGAACCCTGATCCGCGGTATTTTTCCGAATGAAGAACCTAAGGTGTCCGACCTGGGGTCGAAGATGGTCGATGGTCATCTGAGCGATTTAAAGCCTGGCGGGTTCGGCATCATTCTTGGCAAGGAGCTGGCGCGCAACCTGGGTGTGGGGGTAGGGGATAAGGTAACCCTGTTAACGCCGCAAGCCAATGTCACGCCGGTTGGGATTCTGCCGCGCCTCAAGCGCTTTACGGTGGTGGGAATTTTTGAGATTGGGATGTATGAGTACGACAGCGCAATGGCGCTGCTGCATCTCGAGGATGCCGCCAAGCTGATGCGCATGGAAGATGGCGCGGTGAGCGGCGTGCGTCTGAAACTCGATGATATGTTTGCCGCCCCGCGCCTGAGCCAGCAGTTGGCGCTCGAATTGCCCGTGGGCTACATGATCAGCGACTGGACGCGCCAGCACGTCAATTTTTTCCGTGCCATTCAGATGGAAAAAACCGTCATGTTCATCATCCTGACGGCGATTGTGGCCGTGGCGGCCTTCAATATTGTCTCCATGCTGGTGATGATGGTGGCGGACAAAAGGGCCGATATCGCCATTCTGCGCACGCTGGGAGCCACCCCGGCCAGCATCATGGTGATCTTCATGGTGCAGGGCACCCTCCTTGGCATGGCAGGCACGTTATTGGGTACTGTCGGCGGCGTGAGTCTGGCGCTTAATGTCGACACCCTGGTACCAGCGATTGAGCGTTTGTTTGGAATGCAGTTCCTTGCCGCAGATGTCTATTACATCAGCGAACTGCCGTCCGAAATGCGGCTTTCGGATGTTGTAAAAATCAATGTCGTATCATTTTTCTTTAGTTTTCTCGCCACCATGTATCCCGCTTTACGTGCTGCGCGCACCCAGCCGGCGGAGGCGCTGCGCTATGAGTGATCAGCCTGTACTGTGGTGCAAAGACCTCAGCAAAACCTTTAGCGAGGGTGGACTCACTGTGGAGGTGATCCAGGATGTGACGCTCTCGGTGGCGCGCGGCGAGCGCGTCGCCATTGTCGGCACCTCCGGGGCAGGCAAGAGTACGTTGCTGCATCTGCTTGGTGGCCTCGACAAGCCGACGCGCGGCGAGGTGTGGGTGGCGGGCAAAAACATGGCACAGCTCAGTGAAGTGCAGCGCGGGCGTTTACGCAACGAGGCGCTGGGATTTATCTACCAGTTTCATCACCTGCTGCCGGAGTTTACCGCGCTGGAAAATGTCGCCATGCCGCTGTTGATCCGCGGGGTGCGTCCAGTGGAGGCGGCGGACAAGGCACGCGCACTTCTTGAAAACGTCGGTCTTGGCGCGCGCCTGGAGCATAAACCTGGCGAGCTGTCCGGCGGTGAACGTCAACGTGCCGCCGTGGCCCGTGCCCTGGTGACGCAGCCGCAGTGTGTGCTGGCGGACGAGCCGACTGGCAACCTCGATCACAAGACCGCCGACCATGTATACAGCCTGATGCTGGAGCTGAACAAGGAGCTTCATACCAGCTTTGTCGTCGTAACCCATGACCTCACGCTTGCAGCACGCATGGATCGCACCTTGATGCTGGAGGATGGGGTATTAAAGGGGTGAAGTGGTTTAGTGTGTGGGGCACTTTCACGCCATTGGATCAGCGTGATACCAACTTCAATGTTCGAGTATTCGCAATCACCTTGCGCTGCGGCAAAGCGGATGCTATCTGCTGCATGGCTCGTTCTGCTGTGACGCGATAGGCGGTGAGTTTGCCGCCATAAATAGTCAGTAGCCGGGGCTGGTCGGCCAGGCCGCTATGCAGCGTGGTGTCGCGTGGTCGCCCAAACGCCGTCCCCGTGCCGGAGGGAAGGACGCGCAGGCCGGCAAAGGCGGACAGGATCTCGCGCTGTTGTGGCGAGCGATAGCGCGGAAAATAATGCGCCATGGTTTCCAGCAGATAATCTTTTTCTCCCTGCAGCGGTTGCACGGTGGCGGGGTCGCCGCGATATGCGGTTTCGGTCGTGCCCACCATCACCTTTCCTTGCCAGGGCATGACAAATACCGCGCGCTGGTCGCGAGGGGCCTCCACATAGTAGATGCCTTGTGTGATTTCACCGCCCACGATAATGTGCGTGCCTTGTACCAGTTCAACATTGAGTTGCTCGGGGGCAGGGGTGATCTTGTCCAGCACGTGGTTGACCCATGGCCCTGCGGCATTGACCAGAACTGACGCCTCGCAGCAATGCGGTTGGCCGTTATGCGTGTAATGAACTGTGCAGCCTTGTGCTCCAATCTCCGCGCCAGTGAAGGTTGAAGGCATGCTCAACTGGGCGCCCAAATCCTGGGCTGAGTGCATCACGGCGTGGGTGAGTGCTGCGTCATCGGTTTGTCCGTCCCAGTATTGAAATACACCCTGAAGTTGGGTGGTATCCAGTCCGTCGAGATTGGCCCAGGCACGGCGGGGCAGGGTGTGAAAGCGTGTTGACTTGTCCATCCCGCCCAACACGGCGTACAGGCTCAGGCCCGCGCGCAATTGCCAGGGGCGGCGCGTGGTGTTGTGGTAAACGGGGATATAAAACGGTTGCAGCCGAACCAGATCCGGCGCCAGCTTGAGCAGCAAGGCGCGTTCCTGCAAGCATTCACGCACCAGCCCAAACTGTCCGCTCTCCAGATAACGCAGACCGCCATGGATGAGCTTACTGGAACGGCTGGACGTGCCGCTGGCGAGTCCGCTTTGCTCCAGTACCAGCACCGAAAAACCCCGCGCGGCGGCGGCCTGGGCGATGCCCGCACCATGAATGCCGCCGCCTATTACTACCAGATCGTATTTCATCCTTATGTGGTGCGCACGGCGCGCCCTACAAAAATACGGGAAGATTATTTATCCGAAGCAAAACAGCCTCGTTTACGCAACGGCGGATATTTCAACATTTCACCGATGGCCATGGTCTCGATCAAGTCAGCGCCGCGGTTGCCGAGCACCATGGCTATCTCGGGATTGGTGACCTCATAGAGCGCCCAGCGCCAAGGGCCAGGCCACAGGATGTCACTGGCAGGTATCTTGGTGTGATTGCAGAACAGATAATTCGGAGCCAGTTCGGTGGCGGTGGCGCGGCTGGCATTATTCCATTCATGCAATACCCAGCCGATACGGTGCACACCCATGGCCCGCGCACAGCGTATGGCAAGCTTGTCGTAAGAAATCAGTACGCATTGCTTACGGGCAGGCTCCAGAACCTTCATCACCGCCTTCACCGTGTTCTCAATGCCAAACTCCCGGAGGCTCTCCTCCTTGACTTCGACAAAAGCCGTGGCGTGTGGCCAGCGCTGTATTAATGCAACCATCTCTGCGAGGGTAGGGATGGCAACATCTTTAAACGTATCCCCGAAGCGGGCGCTTTCGTTGACATGTATGCCTTCGAGTTGTGCCAGGTTTAGCGATAACAGACGCTGCTCAACGCCTGCAGTGCGTGTGAGTGTGTCATCGTGACACAGCACCGGCACACCATCTTTGGTGAGTTGCACATCAAATTCAATAAAGCAGGCCCCGGCCTGCAATGCGGCTTCGATACCGATCAGGGTATTTTCGGGATAATGTTTGGCGTAGCCACGGTGGGCGATCAGGCGAGGTGTGTTCATCGAATTATATTAACCGGTTTTGTGGCCATGTGCTATGTAGTTTTCGAAGGGCAGATATCCGCAAGACAGCAGCGTGCGCATAGCGGCCGCTTACGGCACACATCCTTCGCGTGATTGACGATCAGGGCGTGGTATTCGTTGAACAGGGGCACGGTGGCATTGTTGCTGTTACTACTCAGCGCGGTTTCAAATGTGTGGCGTAGCGTCTCGTAGCCTTCGTTGCCGTGTGCCAGGCCAAGGCGTGAAAACAGCCGCCGCGTATAGGTGTCGATGACGAATACGGGGCGGTTAAAGGCGTAAAGCAGTATGTCGTCCGCTGTCTCAGGGCCAATGCCGTGAACCGACAGCAGGGCGTTGCGCAGTGCATGTGTATCCAGCGCTGACAGTGCTTCCATTCCGCCCTGAGCCACATACCAGGTGCAGAAGTTGCGCAAACGCTGTGCCTTGACGTTGAAATAGCCCGATGGCCGCAACCATTCAGCAAGCTGCTCATGGCCGATGTTCATGATACATGCCGCATCGAGGTGGCCTGCTGCCTTGAGATTGGCGATGGCTTTTTCGACGTTGGTCCACGCGGTGTTTTGTGTCAACACCGCGCCGACCATGATTTCAAAAGGAGTATCCCCTGGCCACCAGTGTTGCGGGCCGTAGCGTGCATAAAGGGTGTCGTAGACCTTTGTGATGTGCAGGGATGCACGAATGCCGTGGGCGCATGGATGCGCAGGAGCGGCGAAGTCCATGTTACCGTTTGGTTTTGGACGGCTTGTGCTGCGGACTCCGCGAGTCGGGTTTAGAGTTGCGTGTTTCACGCTGCGGGCCACGAGCTTCACGTTGCGGGGCGCGTGTTGCGCGCTGTGGGCTGCGTGTCTCACTCTGCGGGCTGCGAGTCTCACGCTGTGGACTGCGTGTTTCACGTTGAGGGCTACGAGTCTCACGCTGTGGGCTGCGTGTCTCACGCTGAGAACTACCCGTTTCACGCTGGGACTCTCGACCTCGGGTCGTTGTTCCCCGGCCCCTGGCGCCATGCTTCCGATCCCTCGTCTGCGGCTGGCTGTCAGGCACAGCGGCATCTTCCAGCCCTGCGACCTGCATCAATTTTGCGATGCCGCCTGCATCAAGCTCCTCCATCTGTCCGGTGCGCATCCCTTTGCGCAACAGGATGGGGCCATAGCGCACGCGCATCAGGCGGCTCACTTTCACGCCTTGGCTTTCCCACAGGCGTCGCACCTCGCGGTTACGCCCCTCTTTGAGTACCACGTGATACCAGTGATTGCTCCCTTCGCCGCCGGCGTCCTCGATGCCATCGAAATTCGCCATGCCGTCATCCAGCATTACACCCTGCTTCAGACGCGCCAGCATCGCATCATCCACTTTGCCCAGCACGCGCACCGCGTACTCGCGTTCCACCTCAGTGGACGGGTGCATGAGTTTGTTGGCCAGCTCGCCATCGGTGGTCAGCAAAATCAGCCCGGCGGTGTTGATGTCGAGACGTCCCACGGCGATCCAGCGTGCGCTAGGTAGCCTGGGGAGGTGGCCAAAAATGGTGGGGCGTCCTTCGGTGTCGGAGCGTGTACAGACCTCGCCTTCCGGTTTGTAATAGACCAACGCGCGACGCTTGATTGGTTCCAGCTTATAGGTCTGCACCTCGCGGCCATCGATGGCGATTTTGTCTTGCAGCGTCACGCGGTCGCCCAATTTGGCGGGGTTGTCGTTGACGGAAATACGTCCGGCCTCTATCCACTCTTCGATCTGCCGGCGCGAGCCGAGACCTGCGTTGGCGAGCACCTTTTGCAGTCTTTCAGCAGGGGCCTGAGGGGTTGTGGTTTGGGTCTTGGTGGGGGGTGGGCGTCTTTTCATGGTGTGTGATTGTGTTGATCCGTTGTCATCGCGGAAGCGACGGTGTCATGTGCTGCATCTTCTGCAACATCGGGTAGGCCTGCAATGATGGATTCGGCCTCGGGCAGCTCTCCAAAAAGCTCCGCCGACAGCTCATCGAGGTTGCGAATTTCGGCCAGCGGTGGCAGGTCATTCAGGCTCTTGAGGTTGAAGGAATCCAGAAACTGGCGGGTCGTGCCGTACAGGGCAGGGCGGCCCGGCACTTCACGATGTCCCACTACGCGTATCCATTCGCGCTCCAGTAGGGTTTTTATGATATTCGAACTGACTGCGACACCGCGAATATCTTCGATTTCGGCACGTGTGATCGGCTGGCGGTAGGCCATCAAGGCCAGTGTTTCCAGCAAGGCGCGTGAATAGCGTGTAGGGCGCTCGTCCCACAGGCGGGAAACCCACGGCGCAAACGCTTCCTTTACCTGGAAACGGTAACCGCTGCTGACCTCCTTCAGCTCGATGCCGCGCTGCCCGCAATCCTGACGCAATTCATCCAGAGCGGTGCGGAGTTCTTCGCGCACGGGTTGTTCGCCTTCGGCAAACAGTGCCGTCAGTTGGTCCAGCGTCAAAGGATGCCCTGCCGCCAGCAGTGCCGCCTCGATAATGTTCTTAAGATGCTGCGAGTTCATTAACATGACCTGGTACTTTTACATAAATCGGCCCAAAGGATTCAGTCTGGATCAACTCAATAAGTGCTTCTTTTACCAGCTCCAGGATAGCGAGCAATGTTACCACTACGCCGCGGCGCCCTTCCTCAATCGTGAACAGCGTGGTGAATTCGGTAAATTTTTCGGCGCTGATGCTGTTGAGTATGTTGGACATGCGTTCACGCACCGACAGTGGCTCAAGTTGGATATGGTGGTGCGAAAACATATCGGCGCGCGCGAGTACATCCTTCAGCGCGAGCAGCACCTCGTGCAGCGTCACGGTGGGCGCGATTTTAAATACCTGCGCATCGGGCTTTTCCACCTGCGCGGGGAACACATCCCGCCCCATCTGCGGCAGGGTGTCGATATCCAGGGCGGCCTTTTTATAACGCTCGTATTCTTGCAGGCGCCGCACCAGTTCCGCACGAGGGTCGCCTTCCTCGCCTTCCGTCACACCTGCCGGGCGCGGCAGCAGCATGCGCGATTTGATCTCCACCAGCATCGCGGCCATCACCAGGTATTCGGCCACCAGTTCCAGGTGCAGCGCCTTCATCAGCTCAATGTACACTATGTATTGGCGGGTGATTTCGGCAATCGGTATGTTCAGGATATCCAGGTTCTGGCGCTTGATCAGGTACAGCAGCAGATCCAGCGGCCCCTCGAAGGTCTCTAAAAACACCTCGAGTGCGTCCGGGGGGATATAGAGATCCTGCGGTAGCAGGGTCATCGCCTCGCCATTCACCATGGCAAACGGCAACTCCTGCTGCTGTGGCGTCTCCGTCACTTGATTTGCAATTTTGACGATGGATGATAAGCTGCCGCTCATGGTTATAAATACTGTAGCCCCATCGCCTGGCGCACTTCGGTCAGCGTCTCACGCGCCACATCGCGCGCCGCCTCGCAGCCGTCGGCAACGATATTACGCACCAGGTTGGGGTTGGCGATGAATTCCTGCGCCCGTTCACGGATTGGCGCCTGTTCGGCAAGCACCGCATCAATCACCGGCTGTTTGCACTCCAAGCAACCGATGCCTGCAGAACGGCAGCCCTGCTGCACCCAACCTTTTACCTCATCCGTCGAATAGACCTGGTGAAGCTGCCACACCGGGCATTTTTCCGGATCGCCGGGATCGGTGCGGCGCCCCCTGGCCGGATCGGTGGGCATGGTGCGCAGTTTGTGCTGCACGGATTCCGGCGCCTCGCGCAAGGTTATGGTATTGCCATAGGACTTGGACATCTTCTGGCCGTCCAGCCCCGGCATTTTGGACATCGGCGTCAATAATGCCTGGGGTTCAGGCAGAATGATCCTGCCGCCGCCTTCCAGATAGCCAAACAGGCGTTCGCGGTCGCCCAGCGTGATGTTTTGCTGCGCCTCCAGCAAGGCGTGGGCGGTTTCCAATGCTTCGTGATCGCCTTGTTCCTGATAACGCTTGCGCAAGTCCTGATAAAGTTTGGCGTTTTTCTTGCCCATTTTTTTGGCGGCGGCCTCGGCCTTCCCGGCAAAATCGGCTTCACGTCCATAGAAATGATTGAAGCGTCGCGCAATCTCACGGGTCAGTTCGATATGCGGCACCTGATCTTCGCCCACAGGCACCAGCCCCGCCTTGTAGATAAGCACGTCGGCGCTTTGCAGCAGCGGATAACCGAGAAAACCGTAGGTGGCAAGATCCTTCTCCTTGAGCTTTTCCTGTTGATCCTTGTAGGTTGGTACCCGCTCCAGCCAACCCAGCGGGGTGATCATCGACAACAGCAGATGCAGCTCGGCATGTTCCGGCACATGCGACTGAATGAAAAGCTTCGCCGCGCCGGGATCAATCCCCGCCGCCAGCCAGTCAATGACCATGTCCCACACGCTGTTGGCAATGATTGCCGGATTTTCATATTCCGTGGTCAGTGCGTGCCAATCGGCAACCATGAAAAAACATTCATATTCGTGCTGCAGGCGCGCCCAGTTTTTCAGCACGCCATGATAGTGGCCGAGGTGTAGCTGGCCGCTGGAGCGCATGCCCGACAGCACGCGCTGGTGTTGTGTCGCCAAGGAATTCAAAGGTTACTCCGAAACAATTATGTAGGGCGCGTAGGACACACCTGACGATTCTACTATTGATTTAAAAATGAAATTACAACCCCATTATAATAAACAGCGCTCCCTGCACCATGTTCACCACGGGCAGCATGATATAGCCGAGCACACCTGTTGCCAGCAGCCCGAGCAGGATAAAAAAACCATACGGTTCAATACGATTGAATGAAGAGGCGGCGCGATCCGGCAGCAGGCCGGACATTACGCGCCCGCCATCCAGCGGTGGTAGCGGTATGAGGTTGAGCACCATCAGCATGACATTTATGGAAATGCCCGCGCTCCCCATATATACCAATGGCCGCGCCAGCCAGTCTAATTGTCCGCCCAGCACCAGCCCCAGCTTCATGACCACCGCCCAGAGTATGGCCATTAATAGGTTGGCGGTGGGTCCCGCCAGAGCCACCAGCGCCATGTCGCGCTTGGGGTTTTTCAGGTTTTCCCAGGTCACCGGCACCGGCTTGGCCCAGCCAAAAAGAAAACCGCCGAAGTACAGTAACAGGGCAGGTACCAGCAGCGTACCTACCGGATCAATATGTTTGATGGGATTGAGTGTCAGGCGGCCCAGCATCCTCGCCGTGGGGTCCCCAAAGCGTTGCGCCACCCAGCCGTGAGCGACTTCGTGAACGGTGATGGCAAATAACACTGGCAGTGCCCACACCGCCAGGCGCTGCATTATATTTAGTTCTTCCATTGGCAGAGTATAGCTGTTTTGAGGTATTTTCTGTAATCGTTCGGGCAATCAAGTTGTGTGCTGTTTAAGCTTCAAAAGGCCCCGCATCGCCCAGGCCGTGCCGGGCCACGACCGGTGCGCCTTCGATGAGTTCAACCACCGTGGTAGGTATGGCGCCGCAATTGCCACCATTGATTACAAGATCGACCTGATGTCCAAGTGTGTCATACATTTCCTGCGGGTCGGTCATGGGCAAGTCGTCGCCCGGCAAGATCAACGTGGAACTCATCAGCGGTTCCCCCAGCTCTTTCAGTATAGCCTGGGCAATCGGGTTGCCTGGGATGCGCAATCCGATAGTTTTACGCTTGGGGTGTTGCAAGCGCCGCGGAACTTCATGGGTTGCTTTGAGGACAAAGGTATAAGGGCCGGGTGTGTGTGTTTTCAGCAGCCGGTATGCGGCGTTATCCACCATTGCATAGGTAGCGATTTCAGAAAGGTCATTGCAGACGAGGGTGAAGTTATGCTGTTCACCCAGTTTTCGTATCGTCCGGATGCGGTCCATCGCATGCTTGTTGCCGATTTGGCAGCCCAAGGCATAACACGAGTCAGTCGGGTAAATAATCACACCACCCGCACGGATGATGTCCACTGCCTGCTTGACCAGGCGTGGTTGAGGATTTTCGGGGTGGATTTCAATAAACAGGGCCATATATAACCATACAGTGACGGGACAGCATCGTGACGGTACAATATCACGATAACGCCGTCACCCCAAATCTGGCACAAGCGCAGTTCCATACTATTTTTTGGCCGCATATTAAGGCCGGCATTACAGGAAACCAAACCCAAGTATGAAAATTCTTTTTGATTTTCTTCCTATTTTCCTTTTCTTTGTCGCATATAAGTTGTATGGCATCTATACCGCGACCGTCGTGGCGATTGTCGCCTCGTGCCTGCAAGTCGGCTTCTTTTGGCTGAAACATCGCCGCGTTGAAATGATGCACGTTATTACCATGGTGCTCATCGTCGTGCTGGGCGGCGCAACATTGCTGCTGCAGGATGAGACCTTTATTAAATGGAAGCCAACCGGGGTTAACTGGCTGTTTTCCGTGGTCTTTCTCGGCAGTCTGTTTATCGGAAAAAAGACCATGCTGGAGCGTATGATGGGCGCTAACATTACGCTGCCCAAGCTGATCTGGTTGCGCCTGACCACAAGTTGGGCAGTATTTTTCTTCGCTCTTGGCGTGCTTAATCTCTATGTTGCTTTCAACTTCGACACCGATACCTGGGTCAATTTCAAGCTGTTTGGCATGATGGGACTGATGTTGGTATTTGTCATCATGCAGGCCATCTACCTCTCGCGCCACGTTCAACCCGCACCAGAAGCGGTCACGCAAGATTCCACTAATAAGGAAGGTTAACGTGTTATACGCCATCATCAGTCAGGATGTGGAAGAAAGCTTGGCGCGGCGCATGGCCGCGCGCCCTGAACACCTCAAGCGCCTGGAGGCGCTGCGTGATGCAGGGCGCCTGGTGATCGCAGGCCCCCATCCCGCCATCGACAGCGAAAACCCCGGCCCTGCCGGTTTTAGCGGCAGCCTGGTGATTGCCGAATTCTCTTCTCTGGAGGATGCTCAGGCTTGGGCGGATGCCGATCCTTACGTGGCGGCGGGTGTTTACGCGCGTGTCATTGTCAAACCCTTCAAAAAAGTCTTGCCCTGATGTCGAATCCCGGCCGCATCACCCTGATCCGCGAACGGCTCACCGCCGCACTGTCTCCCACCAAGCTGGACATCATCGACGACAGCCACAAGCACGTCGGCCATGCCGGTGCGCGGGGAGGGGGCGGCCACTTCACCGTCACTATCGTGGCCGATGCGTTTGAGGGCAAGGGACTGCTGCAACGTCATCGCATGGTTTATGCTGCCCTGGACAGCGCCATGCAGAGTGAGATTCATGCGTTGAGCATACAGGCATACACCCCGCAAGAAGTCTCTTCATCCTAGAAACGGCAGTTGAACAGGGTAGGGTTTTACGTCGCCAGGATTGGTGACGTAAAACCCGCCTCGATCACATCTGCCCGGGTGCGCTCCAGTGCCTTGGTGATGCGCACCTTCTCCTTTTTTGTCATCGACGCGCCGGGACTTTGTTCGCCGTCACGCAAGGTGGTATCGAAAAAGAGCAATTTTCCGCTCATGATATGCTCCAGTTTTGGATGCCATGTGACGCGAATCCGCCAAAGCACCAGCAGCGCTCGCAGTGTATTGCGCGATATCGAGCGGCCTGAATAATGTGGGTTTATCGGCTCGCGGATAGCCAAAGAGAGTGGTCATCTGCCGTGCGGCAGCAGCGGTTATAGATGTGCCAGCGGGAACGAAAAAG
The DNA here is from genome assembly GCA_040183005.1 of Gammaproteobacteria bacterium. Taxonomy (NCBI): domain Bacteria; kingdom Pseudomonadati; phylum Pseudomonadota; class Gammaproteobacteria; species Gammaproteobacteria bacterium. The sequence goes on along the minus strand of JAMPIW010000007.1, from coordinate 643,611 downwards.
GACGCGACCCCGCCTGAGGCTGCGACCCGAGAGTCGGCATGATTGTTGCCTTTAACCAATGACATGGTGTTTTACATCACTGCAAAGTGAACCAAAAAAACAATAAGCGGGCTGACATTCATTATGAGAAAGCTGAACTTGTTCGGGAGTTCCTTAAGACACGGGCCGGTGGCGCTTTACCGGGCACTGGATGACGGTCGTGCCCGGCGTATGGCATGGGTTTACGCCTGCTTCAGCCTCTTGCTATTGGCACTGCTGGGCGCCGCTGCACTGTATGGCTATTACCGTTGGGAGTCGGCGGAGGAGTTGATGCGCCTGAGGTTGCGTGAGACATCTCAAGTGACCGCTAGCGCCCAGGCCATCGCTACGGCCCCGGGAGCCATGCTGCGATTGTATCAGCAGGCGCTCATCGTCAAACTAGGCTGGATCTATTTAGGATATTTACTGCTGCTGTCGGCGCTGTGTGTGTGGCTGGGGCGTGTTTGGGCGGCCCAAAATTCGTCGCGCGCGGCCTGGGAGATCGCCGCGGGGGTGATCGAGGCTAGCCCCGATGCCGTCGTAGTTACCGACCCCGGGCCGCGTGTCATCTATGTAAACCGGGCCTTCACGGCGATTACGGGCTACAGCCTGGATGAGGTCAAGGGCAAAAATCCACGCATCTTGTCGTCCGGGCGTCAGGATCGCGCCTTTTATGAGGCGTTTTGGGCCAGGCTGGTAAGCGAGGGGCATTGGGAAGGCGAGATATGGAATCGCAACAAAGCGGGCGAAGTCTACGCCGAGTGGTTGCGCATCAGCGCCCTGCGCGGCGAACAGGGCAAGGTTAGATACTATATAGCCATATTCTCGGACATCACGGCCCGTAAACAGGCCGAGCAGCACCTTGAACACCTGGCATTGCGTGATCATCTCACGGGGCTTTATAACCGCGCCGCTTTCAACGATGCGTTACGCCGCACGCTCGATGCGGCGCGCCGGCGCGGGACGCGTGCTGCTCTGATCTATATGGACCTGGATCGTTTCAAACCCATCAACGATTTGTATGGCCACGCGGTGGGCGATGCGGTATTGCAACAGGTGGCGATGCGCCTCCAGCGCGATGTGCGCAGTACCGACACCGTCGCCCGCCTCGGAGGCGACGAATTCGCCATCATTCTGGCCGATGTGGATAACTGGATCGGGGCAGAGCTGGTCGCATCCAAATTGGCCGAGGCGCTGGCGGAGCCGATGTCGGTACAGGACCTCAGCCTCAATATTGGTGCGAGCCTTGGGATGGCAATCTACCCCGATGTCACCACGGATGAAATCGATCTGGTCAAGCATGCCGACGATGCAATGTATCGCGCCAAGCAGGCGGGTGGCGGCATACAAATGGCCCCCGCTGCCGAGGCGGTTAAATATACGCGCTAGCAGCCTGTCGGACTTAGGTCGAATCTACTGCAAAAGTGGGGGAACGGTCCATTTTTCCGCTATTTTTCGTTAAATAGTGCCAGCTATTCTCCTCAAAATAGCGAAAAACTACCCCTGTTCTCCCGCTACGATCCCCTAAGTCCGACAGGACTAGGATACTGCCAATAGACTTGCCGGTCTTGCCTTTCCCACCAAGGTTGAGCCCACCATTCTCCGGATTGCGTCAGTTGCTCTAGTTCATCCATTCGTCAATAGTAACCCGCGAGCATTATACCGGCAATTGAGTGTCTGCTTCTGGCGCTTCCCCGCAATTTGAGAAATGACGCAGTCTGTCAGGTTAAATCTGAACCACTGCAAATGATTACTTGCCGCTTCTATGCTCCAGAGTGATGCCAATAATCTCAATAATTACCCCAAGGGCCAGCACCGCTAGGCCCGCCCATTCCTCTGTCTCTGGAGCGAAAAACATCAGCAGGCCGCCAATCACTATCAGGCTAAATGCTAATGTGCGCCGTGTGTGTGGGTTTTTTATCATGTCATGTACTTCCTCTAAGGTTCACGCTGTAGGAGCGTGCCTTGGCGCGTAAACATTCCGCGCCGCCGTTTCCGCTACGCCGGTCTTGATGTCCGCACCTGCCGCACCCAAAATTTCATCAAGGGCATGCAGGCACAATAAAACATTGTCCGGCCTGCTGGCATAACCCATCAGGCCAATGCGCCAGATCTTGCCGGCCATTTCGCCTAATCCCGCACCGATTTCGAGCTGGTACTCATTCAATAAGCGTTTGCGTACTTCTGCGTCATCTGCGCCTTGTGGGATGCTTATGGCGTTCAGTTGCGGCAGGCGTTGTGTTTCGTCAACAAAAAATCGCAAGCCCATCGCCTCGATGCCTGCCCTGAGCGCACGATGATTGAGCGCGTGCCTTGCCCAGGCGTTTTCCAGGCCTTCTTCTTTCAACATCACCAGAGCTTCGTGCAAACCATAGAGGGGATTGATGGGTGCAGTGTGGTGATAGGTGCGCTTGCCTGCATTCCAGTAGCCCAGCACCAGATTAAGGTCCATGAACCAGCTTTGGCAAGGCGTCTTGCGGCGTTTGATTGCGTCAACAACACGTGCTCCGAAGCTGACCGGAGATAACCCCGGCGTGCAGCTTAGGCACTTCTGACTGCCTGAATAGACGGCGTCGATATCCCAATCATCGACTTTGAGTGGCGTCCCTCCCAGCGAGGTTACCGCATCGACGATAGTGAGGCAGTCATGTCGATGGGCGATATCCACCAGTGTTTTGACATCTGATTGCGCGCCGGTTGAGGTTTCGGCGTGGACGAAGGCGACCAGCTTGGCATCAGGGTTTGCCTTTAGCGCATCCTCCAGTTTGTTTGGATCGACGGCCATGCCCCAGGCATCATCAACCACCACGGCCACACCACCACAGCGCCGTACGTTTTCGATCATGCGTCCGCCGAAGACCCCGTTGCGGCACACGATCACTTTGTCGCCGGGTTCCAGCAGATTCACAAAACAGGTTTCCATACCTACCGAGCCTGGCCCGGAGACGGGAAAGGTGAGCGTGTTTTCCGTTTGGAAGGCATAGCGCAGCAGGGTTTTCAGTTCCTCCATCATGTCAATAAACGCCGGATCAAGATGGCCGATGGTAGGGCGCGCCATGGCGGCGAGCACGCGCGGATGGACATCGGAGGGGCCGGGACCCATCAGCGTGCGCTGCGGGGGATGAAATGAATTGATGTCTTTGTATGAGAATGGCATATCCATGTGTTTTCCTGTTGTCACTTTTGAGCTCACACTAAAAATGAGTCTTTCCGTTAGCGGGGAAGGGCAGGGTGGATAATTTCAAGTAATCACCGTCGGCGTATCCCTGCCGCTACGTTCACGGATGCCGGACAGCGTATTGGCAATCGTAATCAGATCCGCCAGTGCTGCTTGTGTATCCTGACGATGCTTCGCGGCATCCGGCTCGTAGGCCTCGACGTAAATACGCAGCGTTGCGCCTTCCGTTCCCGTGCCGGAAAGGCGGAATACAATGCGCGCGCCGTCTTCGAAGCCGATGCGCAGCCCCTGTCCACTACTGATGCTGTGATCCACCGGGTCGGAGTAACTGAAGTCATCGCAATAGCTAACGCGACGCTTGCCGAATTTCTCGCCCTTGAGCGTAGCTATGGTGTCATGTAAATGGGCCATGATGTCTTGGGCTATTGCGCTGTCTAATGCTTCGTAGTCGTGGCGCGTATAGAAGTTGCGTCCATATTTGGCCCAGTGTTCACGCACGATATTTTCTACCGATTGCTGGCGCACGGCGAGGATGTTGAGCCAAAACAGCACCGCCCACAGGCCATCCTTTTCCCGCACGTGACTGGAGCCTGTGCCGAAACTTTCCTCACCGCACAGCGTGACCTTGCCAGCGTCCATCAAGTTGCCGAAGAATTTCCAGCCGGTGGGTGTCTCATAGCAGTCGATGCCGAGCGCCTGGGCGACACGATCCACGGCTTCGCTGGTGGGCATGGAGCGCGCCACGCCCGCTAGGCCCGAGCGGTATCCTGGGGCGAGTGTTGCGTTGGCGGCGAGGATCGCCAGGCTGTCGCTGGGGGTGACGAAAAAGCGCTTGCCGAGAATCATGTTGCGGTCGCCGTCCCCGTCGGAAGCAGCACCGAAATCAGGCGCATCATCACCGTAGAGAATGTCGACCAGTTCGTGTGCATAAGTGAGGTTGGGATCAGGGTGGCCGCCCCCGAAGTCTTCCAGCGGCACCGCATTTATCACCGTACCGGCCGGCGCACCGAGACGCTTTTCCAGAATCTCGCGCGCATAGGGGCCGTTTACCGCGTGCATGGCGTCAAAGCGCATGCGAAAGTCTTTCCCGCTGAGAAATTGCCTGATGGCTGAGAAGTCGAACAGCGATTCCATCAGTTCGGCATAGTCGGCTACGGCGTCGATCACCTCAACCTGCATATTGCCCATTTGCGTCTGGCCCAGCGTGTCCAGCGCCACGTCAGTGGTTTCAATAATGCGGTAATGTTCGATAGTGCGCGTGCGGGCATGGATGGCGTCAGTGACTTTTTCCGGGGCGGGTCCACCGTTGCCGACGTTATATTTAATGCCGAAATCGGCATCAGGGCCGCCGGGGTTATGGCTGGCCGAGAGGATGATGCCACCGAATGCGGCGTGTTTGCGGATCACCGCCGATGCGGCGGGCGTGGAAAGGATGCCGTCGCGTCCCACCAGTACCTTGCCGAACCCCGCCGCCGCCGACATTTTGAGGATGATCTGGATGGCCTCGCGATTGTAAAACCGGCCATCACCGCCGACTACCAGCGTCTTTCCCTGATAGCCTTCGAGCACGTCAAAGATGGACTGGACGAAGTTTTCCAGGTAATGCAGTTGCTGGAAGACAGTGACCTTTTTACGCAAGCCCGAGGTGCCGGGTTTCTGACCCTCGAAAGGTTGGGTGGTTACGGTATGGGCGGCCATGACGAATCCTTTGTGGTTTTTGATCGTATAGGCCATTCAACCACAGGTGAGGTCGGAAATCGAGGGGTGCGTAACCGCTTATTAATCACGATAACGACGCATTAATTCCTCATAGGCATCGATACGCCGGTCGCGCAGATAGGGCCAGATGCGCCGTACCTGTTCGCTGCGGTTAATATCAATCTCTGTCACCAAAACAGAGGGTGAATCTGCCGGTGCTAATGCCAGCATTTCACCTTGAGGACCCGCGACAAAGCTGGAGCCCCAGAACTGTATTCCTTCCGTATGGCCTGAGGGGTCCGCTTCAAACCCGGTGCGGTTGCATGCGAGTACCGGCAGGCCGTTGGCGATGGCGTGGGCACGCTGGATGGTGATCCAGGCGTCACGCTGGCGTGATTTCTCCTGTGTATCATCGTCTGGGTTCCAGCCGATGGCAGTAGGGTAGAGCAACAGATCGGCACCCGCCAGCGCCATGAGCCGCGCGGCCTCCGGGAACCATTGGTCCCAGCACACCAGTACGCCAAGGCGCCCAACAGAGGTTTTGATCGGGTTGAAGCCGAGGTCGCCCGGAGTGAAATAGAATTTTTCGTAAAAACCAGGGTCGTCGGGGATGTGCATTTTTCGGTATTTTCCCGCGATGCTGCCATCGGTTTCGAATACCACGGCGGTGTTGTGATAAAGCCCAGCGGCGCGGCGTTCAAACAAGGATGCAACGATAACCACTTGCAGCTCTGCGGCGATCTTCCCGAGTTGTTCCGTGCTGGGGCCGGGGATGGTTTCGGCCAGATCGAAATAGCGTGTGTCTTCGGCCTGGCAGAAATAGATGCCGGTGTGCAGCTCTTGTAACAGCACAAGCCGCGCACCTTGCGCGGCAGCCTCGCGAATGCCGGCAATCGTGCGGCCAAGGTTTGCCGTACGGTCATTGCCGCAGGTGTGCTGGATCAGACCGACTTTGAGTGTGTTCGCTTTCATAATGCCCCATCAGGTAATTGCATGGTAACGCAGTGCAGGCTGCCATGCTGCATGATTAATGGCAGGCAGGGGATGCCGATAACCTCCCGCTGCGGAAAACAGTCCTTGATCCGTGCCAGCGCAACCTCATCAGCTGGATCGTCATAAGTAGGTACCAGCACGGCGCTATTGATGATCAAGAAGTTGGCATAGGTGGCAGGCAGTCGATGTCCTTCTTCTTCGTATTTTGCCTGCGGCCAGGGGAGTGGAACCAGATGATAGGGTTGACCGTCACGTGTGCGAAAGGCTTTGAGTTCTTCCTCCATGGCCTTCAACTCTGGATAGTGTTCGTCACCGTGATCATCGCACGCGACATAGGCGATGGTGCGCGCATCGCAAAAGCGCGCCAAGGTGTCAATATGGCTGTCGGTGTCGTCTCCGGCAAGATAGCCGTTATCCAGCCACAGAAAGCGATCCACGCCCAGCAGCTGGCCTAGCAGTGACTCCACCTGCTGTTGATTCAAGTGCGGATTGCGCATCGGTGACATCAGGCAGCGGCGCGTGGTCAGTAGCGTGCCGACACCATCCACCTCTATGCTGCCGCCTTCCAAAACCACGTCGATGTTTTGTAATGGCGTCACATTGAACGCCCCTGCCGCGTGCAGTCGATATGTCAGCTGGTTGTCCAGTCCCGCGTCGAATTTGCAACCCCAGCCATTAAAGGTGAAATCGAGCAGACGAGGTGTGTTGCCTTTTTCAAGCACAGTGATCGGCCCATGGTCGCGCGCCCAGGTATCGTTGGACGGAACGGCATAGAGTGAGATTTGATCGAGAACCGCGCCTGCGTGCTTCAAAAGCCGCTCTACGTGGGCAAGGTGTTCCTCGTCCCAGCAAGAGATTACCACTCGTTCGCGCAGGCTGATCTGGTGTGCGATCTCGACAAAGACCGGTTCAACCTCTCTAAGTGTGGCGGACCAGTCACTGTGTTCATGCGGCCAGGTGAGCATTACTCCACTTTGTGGAACCCATTCGGGGGGGAGGTAAAAAGCGTTGGGGGAGTTTTGCATGTGTGAAAGTGTGCGCCAATAATATTGGCGTTAATTTTAGCACATGAGAACTCCGCGGTTGTTGCGGGATTTTGCTGTATTAGCGAGGGCTGCTATGCCAGTTTGACGCAGTTACGCCCCGCTGCCTTGGCCTGATATAGTGCCTGATCCGCCCTGGAGAGCAGAGACGGAGGACTCTCCCGCTCACTTAAAAACGCAACGCCGAGGCTGACAGTAGAGGCGATCATTGCCTCGTTGCATATGTATTTTGCCGTCTGCACTTTCTGGCGGATACGCTCGGCCAGGCAAAGCGCACCTTCTTCGGAGGTGTTGCTTAATAAGACTACGAACTCCTCTCCGCCATAGCGAAACAGGATGTCTGTGCTGCGTATGCTGGCGACGGCGGCATTAGCTACGGTTTTAAGGGCGCAATCGCCAATGGCATGTCCATAGGTGTCGTTGACGCGTTTGAAATGATCGATATCCATGGCGATAAGAGACAGGGGGGTGCCGTACCTGTGGGCAAGCTCGACTTCGCGCTGCAAAGTGGCATCCATGGCGACGCGGTTGTTCACGCCAGTCAGTGGATCCTTGAGCGCGGCTTCCACGGCCTGTTTGTACATCAGCGCATTTCGTAACGGGTAAACGAGACCGCAAAGCAGGTGCTCAATCAGCATTGTTTCCGCTTCGGTGAACTTCTTCTTCCGTGTAAAGATCAATTCCCCCAGCCATAGTTCACCGATGGTCAGCCGGTAGCTGCCCGAGTGGCGCGCCCGTTTGCCCTCAGTGATCTCTATGCTCTGTGGAAGATGGCTGTAGGCGATGCTGTCATAGGGAACCAGTTTTCTGATTTCCTGGAAGAACAAGCTCAGCACTTGATCGACTTCCAGCGTCGTTTGCAGAACATATGAAAGATGCGAGGCCTTATCCAACGCGGGTGTTTTTACAACAATATCGTCTGATGGCGAGAGCCGCGACAGATAGTCTGGGCCGGAATCCGTGTAGATGAAATTACTGGTGGCTTGTTGTTGAGCGATAGTCATAAACACCTCCTGGGTACGAGGATATATGCGAGAAATGTGCCATCCAACATGGTGGCGTTGATTGCCGAAATAATCACCAAAAACCGATGTGTTAGCTGAAGATCCGGCAATGAATAGTCAATATGTTGACGCGCCAATACCATGTTTGCCCTTGGCCCCGGTGTGCATTATCCTATTCGAATGATGCAGGCGATTGCCGTTATGCACGAATAACGTTGTATGCGAGCGTACTCAACATGAATGAATTGATCCCAGATTGTCCATTAGCCCCAAAACCGTTCGCCCTGAGCCTGTCGAAGGGCCGTTCATGGTTCGGCAAGCTCACCACGAACGGCGTTGTGCGCTCTATTTCGCCTAATGGACAATCTGGGTTGATATCTAAAAGAAGACGCTGCGCTTCAAACGATGCCTTGCTGGTGACTGCCCTGCTGTTTTTTTCGGGCAGCGCCGGCGCAGGCTATGCGATGACGGCAAGAGATGTGCAAATGCTGCCATCCTTTTGCCACCAACTCTCGGCTGACAACTATGAAGCCAATGCCCAAGCATACCGGGTCGCTGGCTCTTTTCCGGCAGGGATGCCCCATGGCCATCATTACTGCCATGGATTGAAATCTATCGCGCGTGCCACGGCACAGTCCGCAAACAAGGGTGCAAGGCAAGAGGAGTTGCAAGCTGCAGTGGGTGAGTTCCGGTATGTATTGGGCCATACCGAAGTGTCCCCGGAGTACTATTCCTACCTGGCTATGGTCAAAGCGGATCTCGGACGGGTTTATGATCGCCTGGGAAAGGTTGCGGATAGTTCGCGGGAGTTTATGGAGGCGATCCGCCTGAAGCCTGACTATGTTGCGGCTTATATTGGCTTGATCGACTTCTACCGGAAACTTGGCAGCCGCGAAGATGCGTTAAAAACTGCCAGTGAAGGACTCACTCGCTCGCCGGAGTCCAAGACATTGCAGCGGCGCTATCGTGAATTGGGTGGAAAATTGCCTTATCCTGCGCCTATCAATGGCGAACCGAAGACGGCCAGTCCGGCCGAATTACCTGCGAGCAATACGGCAGCGCCCGGCAATGGGAATGACACAACAGTGGCGGCGCCACCCGTAGCACCTTCCCAGATGGATGATCAAAAACAGCCCCAGGAAGCCAAGCCTCAAGAGTCCAAAATAGGCTCCCCAACTAACCCGTGGTGCCGCTTTTGCCCTCCGCCCGAATTGCAATAGCCAAATCAACCTCCATCCACGCCCTGAGTTTTTGCCGCAGATCTTCTGCAACCTCGGGGTGCAGATCAAGCACGTTCGAGTAGCACCCGGGGTCATTTAGCAGGTCAAACAATTTGTAGATTTCTCCATTACGCATCGGCTGATAGGTGAGCTTCCATCTTTCGGTTCTAATCATCCGATCTTTCGCGCTGACGATAATTTTCTGATATTCCGGCTTGATCGCCAGAGTACCGTTCCGCTTGTCCGGTACTTCGAGCAAATCAGGCAGGTCGGGGTAATGCAGATGATCCGGAGGCATTCCCGGAGGTGTTGTTAACCAGATGCCAGTTTCATTGTGAGCAGTCAAGCCAAGGTCGATGTCGCGGTTTTCCATATAGGGCGCAAGCGAGACCCCATCCATCTCCGGTGGTTGTTCCATGCCAAGAAGATCCAGCAGGGTGGGTGCAAGGTCCACGCTCCGCGTGATGCGTGAAACCGTGCCGCCTGGTGGTTTACGCGGGTCCTTGATGATTAATGGGACATGTGCGCTATGGTCACCCATGACGCTGTTTCCTTGCCCCCATGTCTCGTGTTCAAAGAACTCCATGCCATGATCACTATAGATGACGATGACAGTGTTCTGCTCCAGGCCGCAGGTCTTAATGTGTGCAACGATCCTGGCCACTTCATCATCGAAACTCTTTACGCAGCCATCGTAGAGGTCAATAATCTGATCAAGGTCGAACTCCTTTTTGCTATCGCCCTGACGGCGGATGATCTCAAATGGATCCGTCAGACGCGCCATCACGAATTTTGACTCGCCCCGATAAGCAGGGTCGGAGTACAGCGTGTAATAAGGGTATTCCGATCCAAAGGGCGGGTGAGTGGTTGCCATGAAGACATTCAGGAAAAACGGCTGCTCTTTGGCGGCCAAATCGCTGATCATCGCCCGCGCATCACGGCCGATTTCGCGTGTTAGCGGGATGCCGCCAAGGTAATATATCTCCGGCAGAAAGCGCTTGCCGAAACCGTTGTGGGTGAACAGGGAAAGAAACAGCCGCAGGTCCTTCGGTCCCTGGCGGATGAGGTATTTGATATTCCACTGATCCTCGGACAGGTCGCGCTGTTCGAAACCGAGTTTGAACTTGCCCATGTCGGCGGCCGCCCAATCACCAATGGCCGCCGTCATGTAACCGGCCTTCGCAAGCAGAGCGGGGAGGGCGGGCACGGGGAGGTCGAGCTGATCGTCACCAATGAAGTTGTCGCGCACGCCGTGGGTGTGCGGCCATGTGCCGGTCAGCAGTGAGATCAGGCTGGGTGCGGTGCGCGCGCATGGTACGTAACAGTGGGTAAAATGCGTGCCGCACGCAGCGAGCGCGTTCAGGTAAGGGGTTAGCTCGCGGTGATGCTCGCCGTTGCCGACGCGATCGGCGCGCAGGGTGTCCGATCCGATCATGACGATGTTCGGCCGGGCGGGATCGGTTGCAGCGCCGCCGCCGGTTGGCAGGGTTTCGTCTCCGGGTGACAGCGCCCAGACCACGGCTGCCACTGCGCCCGCGAGTATTCCCCAGGCCGCCAGGCGAACCCAATGTCTTTGGGTCAGCATATCGGTCAGGTCTGCAATGACCACAAGTGCCGCAGCCAGGGCAAGAGTCCACTGGAAGATCTGCAATCGTCCCGGTGAGAGCCGACGCCACAGCGGATACAACCGGCTCAGCCGGTAATGCGACGAGGCGGCGATCGTGGCGGGCAGATAGAGCAGATGGCGGCAGAACTGCAGCGACGTGACGGCACCGATGCCGCCGAAAGCGGCAATCACCGCGCCTGTAGTGGTGAATTCGAAGCCCGTAATTCGGTTCAGGGATGAATACACGGCGACGCCTGCCGCCGCCATCAGTCCGCCTATCAGCAGCGCCCAAGCGGCAAGGCGCGCGAAAGCGAACAGGGAATAACGGGCGTAGTGTTCCTGAATTTCTTGCTTCAGCGAGGGTCCCGTCCGTGAAAAACCGATGATCGACTTCACCAGAAGGGCAAGGGTAAACAGGATGGCGGCTAAGGCGGCGGACAGCGTGCCCTCCAATAATACCTGCGATGGCGATGACACAATGGCGGAGGCTGTCGCCATCCCAAGCGCCAGTGCGAGGGGGGCGATTCCCGGCGCCATCTTGCCGGTGTCGATGGATGCCTGTTCATTCGTGGCAGAGACAGGTTTTGCCACTGCCGTGTTGCGAATCAAACGGCGAAAACCGGCACGTAGCGGGTTCAGCGCTGCTGCCCACGTCAATTCAAATGCCCCAGATAGTTCCCCTGTACTAGCAGCCAGCCGGACGAGATAAAAAAAGCGGCGATTGTGATCTCGTGAAAAAACGGCACTGCCCAGGTAGCTTAAAACTTTACGGAACATGTAAAGCCTGGGCAGAGTCTCTTGAGAATGTACCAGAAAATTTGACCGCGAGCGGGAGTAACTCTTCCGAAGAATATAAGGTGTGCTCATTCGCTCTGCGTCAATAGCATGTAATTGCCTTACGTGAGACAAATAGCGCGTGGTATATCCATGCAAAGCTGCTCTCTTCAGAAAGTCATGGTCTTCTCCACCCGCCAAGTTGTGGCCTATAGGCCCAAGGTCGATGGAAAATGCTCCAACCACATCGAATACGCGGCGTCGAACTGTGATATTCCCTCCGCTGGGAGACCGATCTCCGGCGTTGAGGCGAATAGATTTGGTTCCCAGATCAAACTCTGGGAAAGGCCGAATCGGTATGGCGTAGGGTTCCTTGGCATGTACCCACGATGGTTCGCTGCCATCCCATGCCGGCCAAATGCGGCCGCAGAAAATATCGTCTTGTGGATAACGCTCGATTCCATCCACGAGATGCGCAAAAAAACCTGGCTCGACGACTTGATCGTCATCGATAAAGCACAGCACATCATGATGCGTGTGGGCGATAGCTGTATTCAACGCGTAGGATTTCCCAGCTTTGGGTTCTTCTAGCCAGCTCAGCCTTAAATAGGCTTGTGAGTGTGCCGAACGGAATTGCGAGAGTTGGGCTAGCGTGTCATCGCTGCAATTGTTTGCGACAACCACTATATCGATCGGTGCCGGCCCCGCGTAGCCATCGGCATAAAGTGAGGCCAAAGTTTCGATGAGCGAGTGACTGCGGTTGTAAGTGCAGATCACAACTGCGAGATTGGAACCAGGGTTCATGGCGTTGCTAAGCTCGCGCACTCCTGGGACTCCAATGGATTGCTCGGCGCACGAAACACTACTGGCCACTCCTTGATGAGTATTCAAATATAGAAATCCCTAACCCTGAAAGGTGGCGCGTTCCGCAATCGTTCCCCGATGATTTCGGAATTACGAACGTAAAGGGTATTACCACTGGCATTGTATTTCCCGCCCAAATCGATCAACTGTCGCTCAAACGGCTTATACCAGTGGCTAGAGAAACCGTGATTAATCAGCGTCTGGTGAATGTCCTCGTCACTGAAGCCGTAACGGTTGCCGCTCTGGTTTAACTCGATAATAACGGCGAGAAGGTCAGGATGGCGCAGCGTGCTCGCGGCACCCTGCAACACCTCGTGCTCCCAACCTTCAACATCCACCTTCAAAAGCGCCGGCATGCGTCCAGCCAGTGCGCGGTCCAGTGTATCAACATCTACAGTTTCGTTCGGTCCGGTGGCTGTCCCCATGACCACGTGATTCATGGTGTCTTTTTGGGAGGTCAGCGTCAGTTTCCCTAGCGCCTTTCCGACACCCATACGCCGGGCGTCGACGAGTTCAGCGATTTGGTTAACATCGACATTCTTCCTTAATTCGGCATAGGAACTTTCAATTGGTTCGAAGGCCAGGCTTCTTGCGCCGATGCCGGCCGATGCTAGAACGGTATAGGCGCCGATGTTCGCGCCAATATCGCAAAATAGGTCTGTTGATCGGAGAAAGTGCAACAAGAAGCCCATGTCGTTAAATTCGTGCAGGCCGCATAATGCATTCGCTTCGCTGCCCCAGCGACCGGGTGTAACTACGAGTCGCGCATTATTAGCGAACGGAACAATGAATTGGCATCCGGGCACCAATCTCGTTGCAATACTCCAACACACTATGGGGAGTATCGAACGGAAGCGGGTTCGACGGTTTAGCGGGTGGGCCGTGAGGTAGCGAAGTAGCTTGATATCGATCATAAACCAAAATTCGCTAGGAGTTCCTTGGAGCTTGGTGCCGACGATATGAGAATATACATCATAGATGTGTCATGAAGAAGTGATCAAAACGATCTTAGTCGAGCGCACGACCGTGCTTGCGGAGCACTTTTAGCCACTCATTAATCAATTTACCCTCGGTGCGCATATCCCACTGATACCCCGTACGACGGAACGGATAGACATTGTTCTCGATTGCCCAGATTAGGTCGGTCAGATATCGAATGTAATTCTCGTCGTGCCGCCATGGATGGATTGCCCAGTACGTATAAGCGGCGAGG